>DASYYL010000047.1:0-8158 GCA_035933915.1 Verrucomicrobiia bacterium | reverse complement strand
GATCCATAAAGATAATAATAACCGTCGAAAGTCTGAAGGCAGCCGGCATGGGCATCAATGACTTGCCCGGCCACATCGCGACGCGGCTCCAGGTTATCAATGGTGATCTTCTCTGTCTTTGGCCTCCGGGAGCAGGAAACGATGATGAGTGGCAGAATACATGCCAACAAATGTCCATAAAAATTCAATTTGTATGGCTGCATTTTCGCCATAGTATCGGCTGCGTTAGAACGGTCAAGTCGCCTTGGCTGTACTGGATAAGTCGCTCCTTGCGAGCGGCCCTTCGCAGACGGTGATCGTTTATTATGCCTTCAACCCTACCCGAATTGGGGGTTGATTTTGGCAGCGGCGACTGTCAGTGTTTGGATTCTCAGTGTAAAACAAAATATTACAGGCACGAACCATTATGAAATTTAAAGGCTCAATCGTACTATTTGTGGGTTATTGTCTGGCAACGATGACTGCGAATCCTTCGCACGCGCAAGATACGCCCGTTTACCTGGATCCGTCCCGTCCGGTGGACGCGCGTGTTGCGGACCTGCTATCGCAAATGACATTGGATGAAAAAATCGGTCAGATGGTGCAGGCGGATTTGGATTGTGTCACGAATCTTGCGGACATCCAAACGTACGGATTTGGTTCGATGCTAAGCGGCGGCGATTCCAAGCCGAAGGGCGTCAATAGTCCCGAGAACTGGCTGAACACCGTCAATGAACTTCAATCCTGGGCGCTGAAAACGCGGTTGAAGATACCGATGATTTACGGCATTGACGCTGTTCACGGACACAACGACGTGGTTGGAACCACAATTTTTCCACATCACATTGGCATGGGCGCCACGCACAATCCGGTGCTGGTAGAACAGGCGGACCGCGTCACGGCGATGGAAGTTGCGGGCACGGGCATTCGCTGGGCGTTTGCGCCATGCATTGCCGTGGTGCAGGATGAGCGTTGGGGACGCACCTACGAGAGTTATGGACAGGACACCGCGCTGGTTTCGGAATTAGGCGTGGCTTCGATGAAAGGTTTCCAGGGCGATGAGCTTTCCACCAATAGCTGGTCGGTGTTGGCGTGCGCGAAACATTTCATAGGCGACGGCGGCACGCAAAACGGAAAGGACCAGGGCAACACCGTTTGCGATGAAGCGACTCTGGACCGGCTGTTTCTGCCTCCGTATCAGGCTGCGGTGCAGGCCGGCGTGGGTTCGATTATGATTTCCTACAGCAGTTGGAACGGTCTCAAAATGCACGCCAACAAACATCTACTGACGGACGTGCTCAAAGAGGAACTTGGATTTAAAGGGTTCCTGGTGTCCGACTGGGCGGCCATTGACCAAATCTCACCCAATTTTAAATCCGACGTCGAGACGTCCATCAACGCGGGCCTGGACATGGTAATGATCCCAAACGGACCGGCCAAGACCAACAATTACGTCGAGTTCATCAATGACTTGAAAGAGCTTGTGGCCGAAGGCAGGGTCCCGCTTTCACGAATTGACGACGCGGTTGCGCGGATTCTGCGCATCAAGGTTCAAATGGGACTGTTTGAAAATCCGTGGACGGACCCGGCGCTCACCGCCCAGATCGGTTCTACCGAACACCGCGCGGTTGCGCGCGAATGCGTGCGGGAATCGCTCGTGCTTCTGAAGAATCGTCGCCATACACTTCCACTTTCGAAGAACCTCAAACATATTTTTGTTGTCGGCGAAGGAGCTGACGACCTGGGGATGCAATGCGGCGGTTGGACGATTTCATGGCAGGGGGCCGGAAAGTCAACGCGCGGCACCACGATATTGCAGGCGATTCGCGACAGCGTTTCGCCGGAAACGCAAGTGACATTTTCTGCGGATGGCAATGATATCGAAGACGCTGACGCCGTGGTTGTCGTCGTTGGTGAAAGGCCGTATGCGGAAGGTCTCGGCGACCAGACCAATTTGGATTTGTCAGCGTCGGCCACGGCGCTGATTGCCAAGGCAAAGGCATCCGGCGCGCCGGTCACGACGATTTTATTTTCCGGACGGCCCTTGATACTGGGCAAATCGCTCAAAGCCAGCGACGGGTTCATCGCCGCCTGGTTGCCGGGCACCGAGGGCGAAGGCGTGGCGGATGTTTTATTTGGAGATTACGCGCCCACAGGCAAATTGCCGCGTGAATGGCCGCGGAACGACCATCAGTTCGCCGCTAATGCCCTGCATGGCAAACCGCTGTTTCCGCTGGGGTATGGGTTGACGTATTGAGACTGGAGGCGGAGGGGCCAGGTCCGACAAATCTGAATGGAATTGCGCCATTTATTTCAGAGCGCTGACGTTGCTGTTGGATCGCTCCAGTCAATTTTTTTTGTCGGGTCGAGACCATCGAGATATTTATCCAGGACTGTATAGCCGTCGCCCTGTAGAACTTTCTGCGCGAGGTCCGGGTCGTTCACGTCGAGATTGTATTTTTTCTTCCACGAAAGCGGAATGCCGTCGGCGCACAAATCTTTTATCGGCTCGCCCTTGTACTCGGGGTAACCGCCGACCTGCGAAATGTCGGTAATGATTCCGTTGCCGGCCACGCCGATGTTATTTTTTGCCAGACCTTTCATCGGCTTGGGTGTGAAGGTCTTTCCTTCGCTCCACACTTTGCCGGTGCGGGTTTCGGTCACGGCGCGTGCATCCACGGAATCGCGCCTGGGGAGCTCGTGTGGGATCAAATTTCATTGCGTATCCCAAAAGTCTAGTCCAGGTGTGGCATGAGGCTTAATGCGAAAATTGATGATTAATTTGTGAAAACGGCCAAACGTGGTTTGTGGGGCAACGCGCTTTTACTTGAAAGAGGGCTCCAACTCTACATTACGCCGCCGCCTTACTGATTCAAAAGTTCCAGGAGCTTTGGCACGTAGAGAAACAGGGAAGCCCGGAAAAATAGTTATTTTACCGGCGTGATGTGCTAGGAAACATGACTGGGAGGTGCCTTGATGATGGAGACGAGTTGGGTAACGGGTAGGGTACGCTGAGACCCGAACACCCGTGAACCTGCCGACTCGCACACGCCGACGGTCTAGCGCAACCATCACTGGAAGAACCGTATGCGGGAAATCCGCTCGTACGGGTCTGTGGGGGTGCCGGAGGGTTAACCTCCGGCGCTACCCGCCAGATGGCGGAAGGGGTGGGATTCGAACCCACGGTAGCCTTGCGACTACTCCTGATTTCGAGTCAGGTGCCTTTAACCACTCAGCCACCCTTCCATTTTGATTGATTTTATTGGATAAAATAGCAGATTAGCAATTTTATTATTTGCGTTTTCTATACTGCTGTTCTATACTATTCGCATGAAGACCAATTCATCCGAAGAAAAAGAACAGCGTTGGTTGAAAACGCCTGTGGCCAATCTCGTTCGCCACGTTCAATCAGGCAACTATTATGCGCGAATTCGCGTGCGCGGCAAGCTCATTTGGAAGTCGCTCAAGACCGACCGAATCAGCGTTGCCAAATTGCGCTTGGGAGATTTTCACAAGGAGGAGCGGCAACGTGCCGCTGCGCAGACCGCCGTCGCACGGGGGAAAATGACCTTCGCCGATGCCTTGCAGACTTACCGCGAACGACTCAAGGGCGACCAGTCCCTGAAAGACCGGAGCAAGACCTACCGTGAAGAACGAATCACTGCCTTGCTGAAATCGTGGGAAGACCTCAATCAAACGGATGTCGCCCAAATCTCCAAGTCTGATTGTCTGGATTGGGCGGCCCGGTTTGGAAAAACTTCCAGCCCGTCGGCCTTCAACAACACGGTGGGAACGCTCCGCTTGATTCTGAATATCGCCGTTGAAGCAGGCGCGCGTTACGACAATCCCGCCGTTCACATCAAACGGAAAAAAATCCGCCAAAAACTCTTGCAGCTTCCGAGCCAGAAACAATTCATTGAATTGGTAACGGCTATCAGAAACAGTGACGGTGGCTGGGCGGAACGGTGCGCCGACCTCGTGGAATTTTTGGCATACAGCGGTTGTCGCATAGGTGAAGCTGCGCGCGTTGAAGGTAATCATTGCGATTTTGAAAAAGGTGAAATCACCGTATTGGGCGACCCCGTGACCGGCACGAAGAATTGGGAAATCCGCCGGGTGCCGATGATTCCCGATATGCGCCGGTTGTTGGAACGGCTGCGAAAGGACCGTGGTGAAGCGCAATTTTCAAGCAATCCAGTTATGCCGGTTCACCAATGCCAGGGCGCAATAGATACGGCTTGCAAAAAATTGAACATCGCCCGGTTCACTCACCACGATCTGCGCCACTTGTTCGCTACCCGCTGCATTGAATCCGGCGTTGACATTCCCACCGTAAGTCGCTGGCTCGGGCACAAGGACGGCGGTGCGTTGGCGATGAAAGTGTATGGCCATTTGCGGGATAGCCATTCCACCGCAATGGCACAGAAAGTTCATTTCCTCGAAAGCGAACCGATTGCAACGGAGGCAGCACGAAATTAGGCACGTTCTTTTTCATCCTCGATTTCGATGGCCTTGACCAAACCATCTTCACCGGCGGCCAGCGATGAATAACGCTCGGCCACCGGCTTGATGGACTCCACATTCCGCGCCTGCAATGCAATCCCCAAGTTGCGGAGATTTTTCCCTTTAATCCGAACCGTGCGGTTCAAAAATGAAATCGTGATGGTGTCAGCGCCTTGCGCTGATTCAAATTTGGCCAGTTCGACGTGATGATACGACAGCACATAAAAGCAGTCCTTATTGATTTCCAGCCGCAAATTGTCCATCGGCACAGGATCGCCGCCGACACTGCGACCGAGTTTGTAACAGGTGGAATTATCTCTCATATTCTCATGCCTCCACTTCGTTTGTTTTGATTTGCCTGACGCCGCGCCAATTCAATCCGCTCCCGTATGGTTTGGGTTTTTGGGATTTTCTGCTCGACTGTTTCGGTTGGTTTGACGGATTCAGTTTGCTTCACCGGCTGCGATTGCCCGGCCACCTCACGCCGGCGCTTGGCTTGGGATTGCCGCTCGGATTCTTTCTGCCTCAACGCTTCCGCCTGCCGGAGAGCTTCTGCTTGACGCTCCAATTTTTCGTTCTGTTCCATTTCCGCCGCTCGGTTTGCCGAAGCGCGCCGGGACTGTTGAACATTCAGAACGAAGGCAACATCACGCCCCCACATCGCCGCCAGCTTTTGAAATGCGCTTGGCTTCATGTCCATTGCCAATGTCCGATGGCCGGAATGCGCGATGTTCTGCCGAAGCTGGATTTTGTCAGCGGTGAAAATCTTTACACCTTTGCGCCCGCGTGAAATCGTCACATACCATTGTTGTTGGTTGGTCGCCGCTTTGACGGTGGAATCCGAAAACAGGACGTAATCCACAGTCTTGCCTTGAGCGGCGTAGGACGTAACGGCGTATCCGCGCACGAACTGGCGGTAATCTTTTGACAACACCCGGCCATCATCTAAAGCAATGTGCCCGTCGGTATGGATTTTCTTCACCGTCACCAGTTCGCCATTGGCGAGCTTGCGGCCATGCTGGGATATGGCATTAGCCTTGAGTTGCAGCCTGTCGCCGGAAGACAGTGAAAGTTCCTTTGGCTGGCAGACCGTGATTTTATCCACTTCTTTGAACGGCACGGGCCGGATGCGGTTGTCGGCCTCGATCAGCAAATGCTTGTCGCTCATGCCGCGCAGTTTCCCCGCACTGCCCGATTTGAAACCGGCCGTCGGGCGGTTGAACACCAGAACGGAGTCCGGTTGGTAAAACTGTTTGTCGCGTTTTTGCGCATCCGTCAAATCCTGCCGTTCCAATGCCGTGACGGTTGTTTCATCATCGCCAATCAACTTTTGTGCTTTGAGGCCGAGCCGAACCGATTCGTTGACCTTGTGGATTTCATTCCAGCTTTGGGAGACGACCACAGTAGATTGCTGATTTTTGAAAAGTTCAAGGAAGTGTTCCGTCAATTTCGATTGTTGATCGGCCAGCGTGCAGGCGACGATAGCGCCTTGATGGTCCAGCCGGTCAAACGATGAGCCGAGCTTGCCCCGCCGCGCCTCATCCACGGCGAGCCGGTACTGTTCCAGCCAGTGACGTTCGGCCTGATTTTTTGCCGCTGCTGGATTTTGACGGCGGATGTTCGTCAATTCGGCATAACCAAGACCAGAATACTGCTCAATCGCCCGCAGCGCATCGGACGCCTCGACCGCTCCATGCTGGCGTGTGTCACCGGACAAAATGACGCGCCCCTGATTGATTTGAATGTAATCCAGCAGTTGCAGCATTTGTTCCCCGCCGATTTGCCCGGCCTCATCCACGAGGACAATCGCGCCACGCCGCATGGAACTGTGCGCGAGAAAGGCGCTGACTGTTTCCGCGCCGGTGAAACCGTCCCGTTCCAAGTCGGCAACCTGCTGGCGTTGTGGTGCAAGGACATGAACAATCTCACACACTTTGGTGAGTCCGGCTTTGACTTCACGCAGCGTAAAACTTTTGCCCGTCCCCGCCCCGCCGCGAAACAGCGTGACGAAATCGCGCGAGGACAAAATCTGTTTCACCGTTTGTTCCTGTTCATAATCCAATGAATGATTGATTTGCCGGTAGTTGGGAGCCAGTGGCTGATACTGGCCCTTCCTATGTTGAGCCAGGTTGACGATGTTAAACTCGCGGCGCAGCACTTTGGGCGTCGTGATTTTTCCTTCAAACTGCTCATCGCGGATATAATCACGTTTGCTGGTGACGCCTTGGATTTCCGCCAGTGATACGTCCTGCCCGCGCAGATGTTCCAGCGCGTGACACCAAATCTCATGCTCATGGACAACCGAGCGGCGTTCAAACAGATGTTGCTCCGCCCAATCCACGGCTTGGCTGGCGGTTATTTTCGGTGACGGTTCCGGTGAGCGATGTTTGTCCAAACGACTGATTTGCCACCATTCTTTCCATGACAATTGTTTGTTCCACATGGATTGCAGTTTGACAATGCCAACATCCTTGATTTTCCGCGCCCGTTCCTTGTGCGCGATATTCGCCCGGATGACTTTGATGTTCTGATTGGCCTTGTCCGGTTCGCGTTCCAATAGTTCTCTAGTTTTCTGGTCAATCTCGGCATGGCGCTTGGAAAAACGGTCAATCATTTCCTTGGACACGCCGGCAATATCAAAGTCGCCGCGCGAATTGCTCTCAATCCCATACCCGAACCGTTGCAGCGACCTGAGTAATTCATGGTAATAGACCTTCCGAACGAACTTTTGGGCTGTAACCATTTCGCAGGCTTCCAATGCCTTCCACCGGCCTTCCACAGAATCGCACGTGGCATTGAACAAGATGCAATGGCTGTGCAAATGCGGGTCCAAAGCTCTGGACGTGTCATGTCGGAATATCGCGCCGACCACATTGCCGGTCATCCGTTGCGAATACTGGCCTTGAATCCGAACCCGTGTGGCCGCATAAATCTGCAACTGGCGCATGGCAACTTGCACCGCCTCGTCATGCGCCTCGATAATCCGTTTATCATTCCCAACCAGTGCCACGATGGAAACTGATTTGGGCGGTGACAACGTGAAATCGTAAAACACCCGGCGATTGGCGGATTCATGGACGTTCCCATCTTTGTCCACACGGATTCGTTTTGTATTCAGCCGGGGCGTTAATTGTTCTCCTGTCTGTGGATGAAGATTATGGCAGAGGCTCACGAATTCCGGTTCATTGGTGACGCCGGATAATCCCAATTGCCTTGCCCCTTCCCCGAACCATTGACCAGCAACGCTCCGGCCTTCCATGTAGTAATCGCCGACCCGCAAATGTTCACGGAAATACGACTCCGCATTCCCCAAACTGTATTGCGCCTTCATCGTCAGCATGGCGGCAAGTTAAACCACAGTGACGCAAATCCTGCGCTATGGGTGACGCAAAATGTATCGAGCGGAATGCTACATATAAAATGTGTTTGAGAGTGGACGCTGTTCTCCTTGTATCCACAAGGGGCAGACGTAACAACGAAAACGCCAAAGAAAAATCAAACCACGGACAAATAGAAAATTATGAATGCACCAACCGTATCCGCCGAAGCGAAGGCTCGCTTCGCTGAAGCCGTCAAAAACTACACGCCGCCCGCGCCGGAAAAATACCACGCGTTGAATGAAGTAAAGGAATCCATCATTGCGCTGCGCGAACGCAAAGCCTCGTATGAAACGATT
>DASYYL010000042.1:0-20145 GCA_035933915.1 Verrucomicrobiia bacterium | reverse complement strand
TGTCCGGTTGGGTCAAAAGCCATTTGGCGAGCACCACTTTCTGCTGGTTGCCTCCGCTCAAGGTCCGCACAATCTGGTTTCGATGCCATGTTTTAATCCGAAGTCTTTCGATTTCAGCGTCCACGACCGTGTTTTCCTTTCGAAACTGGAGAAACTGTCCGAAGCGGCTGAAGTCTCTTAGGTTTACCAGCGTGACATTGTCCCGGACAGACGCCTTCAGGTTGAGCCCTTTCATCTGCCGGTCTTCAGTGATGAAGGCAATCCCATTGCGAATTCCATCGGCGGGCGATTTAATTCGAACTGCGCGCCCGTGAACTTTGATCGTGCCGGCATCCGCGCGGCGCAGGCCAAAGACGGTCTCCATTACTTCGCTGCGCCCGGCGCCCATCAGGCCGGCAATGCCAAATACTTCGCCTTTTTTGACCTTGAAACTAACGTTCTCAAACAAGCCGCGGCGCGTAAGGCCTTCCACTTCAAAAATGACTTCGCCGTTTGGTGCGGCATTTCGTTTGGGAAACATCTCGCTGATTTTGCGGCCGACCATGAGTTTGACCAGTGTATCATGGTCGAGTTCGGCGGCAGGGCGTGTTTCAATGTATTGGCCGTCCCGCAACACAGTGATAGTGTCCGAAATCCGGAAAATTTCATCCATCTTGTGCGAAATGTAGATGATGGCGATGCCGCGTGCTTTCAATCCTCGAATGATTTCAAACAGTTTGGCCACTTCGCGCCCGGTGATTGCTGAAGTCGGCTCGTCCATGACAATGATCCGGGATCGATAGGACACCGCTTTGACAATTTCAACCAATTGCATTTCCGCCAGGGAAAGGTTGGCCATAGTTTTGTCCGGATCGATTGCAACGTCCATTTCCCGGAACAGTTCCCGCGTCAAGTCGCTCTGTTTCCTGCGGTTAACGACGCCCGTAAACGGATAGCACGGTTCTTTTCCAAGATAAATGTTTTCGGCCACGGTCATGGCGCGGACTGGATTCAGTTCCTGGTGAATCATCGAGATGCCCAAATCCAGCGCTTCCTTCGGCGATCTAATTTCGACCCGGCGGTCCTCAAGAAAAATATCGCCGCTGTCCCGTTGAACGATTCCTGACAGGATTTTCATCAATGTGGACTTTCCGGCCCCATTTTCACCCATGAGGGCGTGGACTTCGCCTTTCCGAACTTCGAGCCGCACATCCTGCAAGGCAGGCACGCCCGAGTACGCCTTGGAAATGCCTTCCATCTTCAACAGGAAATCTTCTGTAGACCGTTGCGCCGACATTGGAATTATTTTCAATCCATCTTAATCATCCGCTGTAATAATACCAGTATCTAATAATTGAGGATTTGCGGCTTTTTATTGAGGTTTTGCGCCAACTAATCTTCTCGTCCTTCGTCCTCGTCGTCCTCGGAAATAAGAAGAATCACTCTAAAGGACCCTCATTTAGTGGACCTAAATTTGATGTCCGAAAACGGCGAGCGTCGTTCTTTCGCCTGGGGTAGAGTAAGGCATGATTTTGAATCCGGACCATTGCTACCAGGCGGTACTGACACGCGACGCCCGTTTTGACGGCCGGTTTTTCGTGGCCGTCAGAACGACGCGCATCTATTGCCGTCCCATTTGCCGGGTGAAAACGCCAATGCGCAAGAACTGCGAATTCTTCGGCTATGCCGCCGCTGCCGAGGTGGCAGGGTATCGGCCCTGCAAACGCTGCCGGCCCGAATTGGCCCCCGGAAGCAGTCTCATGGAAGTCAGCAGCCAGCATGCGCGCAATGCCGCATGGCATATTGGCCAGGATTTCCTTTCCGAGCATTCCCTGGCCGAACTCGCCGCCAGGCTCGGCATCACGGACCGCCAGATGCGCCGTGTCTTCCAGGACGAATTTGGCGTTTCACCGGTTGAATTTTCCCAAACGCAACGATTGCTTCTGGCAAAGCAGCTTCTCACGGATTCCGCAATGCCCGTCACTTCAGTTGCTTACGCCAGCGGCTTCAAAAGCCTGCGCCGTTTCAATACGCTGTTAAAACAGCGCTATCGCGTAAGCCCTACCGAGTTTCGAAAACTACAGAAAAATGGAGCCCCGCAGAATTTCGCGGAGTTTTCCTTCCGGCTAAACTATCGCCCTCCCTTCGACTGGGATCGCCTCCTTGGCTTTCTTTCACAACGCGTCATTCCCCATGTCGAATCCGTCCAGCAGGGAAAATACGTTCGAACCGTCCGTCTGACTCGTCAAAATCGCGCCATTGTTGGTCATCTCGAAGTACGGCACGATGCGGACAAACGCATGTTGTCCGTCCAGCTTTCAGATTCTCTGCTGCCTGTCTGCGCCCGCATCCTCGAACGGCTTAAGCGGCTTTTCGACTTGTCTGCCGAACCTGCGGACATCAATGCCGTTTTGGGAAAATTCGCAGGCCAACGGCCCGGCCTCCGGGTTCCCGGAAGCTTTGATGGCTTTGAAATGGCCGTCCGCGCAATTCTCGGACAACAAATTTCCGTCGCCGCCGCATGCACGCTGGCCGGCCGCCTCGCCCTCCGCTATGGCGAGCCTGTGCAAATCGCATCCGTGGGTCCTTTTTCTTCACTTACCCGGCTATTTCCGGAGCCTCAAAAACTTGCCTCAGCGACGCCCGCCGAAATTGGCCGTTTAGGCATCACCGGGCAGCGGGCAAAGACGTTGATCGCTCTGTCCGAGGCCGTTGCCGGCGGTGTTTTACAACTGGAACCCGGCAGTCGTATCGAAGACACCCTCCAGGAACTCCGCAAAATTCCCGGCATCGGGGAATGGACCGTCCAATACATCGCCATGCGCGCACTTTCCTGGCCGGACGCTTTTCCGCATACGGATTTGGGCGTAAAAAAGGCCCTCGGGCTGGAGAAACCAAAAGAGATTTTGGAACTGGCGGAAAAATGGCGACCGTGGCGCGCCTACGCAACTTTGCATCTATGGGCCGATTTAACTGAAAGGACAAAACAATGAAATCATACACTTATTTAAAAACAGAACTATTGGGCGAGCTTTTGCTCGTCGCCAAATCCACGCATCTGGTCGGAATTTATTTTCCAAATCATAAATGCGGGCCAAAACTGCCGGGCGATTGGGAATTGGACCCCGGACACCCGGTCCTTCGGCAGGCTGGTAAGGAGATTCAGGAATATCTCGCCGGTAAAAGGATCAGTTTTTCAGTCCCGATTTCATCGGAGGGAACGGATTTTCAGCGTGAAATCTGGCGGCAAATCGCGCTGATTCCATTCGGCCAAACCATCACTTACAGTGAGTTGGCCCGCAGGGCAAGGGCGCCTAAAGCCGTCCGAGCCGCGGGGGCCGCTACGGGTAGAAATCCGCTGGGTATCATCGTTCCCTGTCATCGTGTTATCGGCAAAAATGGAAGCATGACTGGTTTCGCCGGTGGCCTGGAGCGAAAAAAAAGCCTGCTCAAAATCGAATCAGCGCCGATCATCCAGCTTGCGAAGCGCAAAGGCATACGCCCCAATGGCAATCGCTTCGCTAGTGCCTAAGCGGGAAATCCCCACGCCAATGCGCTGCAACGAATCGTATTTGATTTTGCGCCTTGAGCCGGGGACGCCAATACTCCGGGTCTCGCCTTTGAGAAATTTTTTCAGTTGCCCCGGGTCTTCCAGGTTAAATGCAGGCTGCGGCAAGCGACGGAATGTTTCTCCGTTTGGAGCTATGTAGGATTCATTCATCTCAGCAATGAGCGCCGGCAGAAAGAGCCGCCAGCCTTTGGATAATCCGCCGCCAATGACTGCCAGACCGTCGACGAGAGCCAGCGCATTGGCCATGGCGTTGCCGGCCACTTCGCCCAATCGCCGATAAGCCTCGATAGCGGCACGGCGATGGCCGGGCGCGTCGCCGAGCGCAATTTGTTCAATCACGCGCGGGTCGGGGGCGTCGGCAATCGGAATTTGGGCTTGGTCCGCATAAACCCGTCGGACAGCCCGGATGCTGACCCCTTCCTCGACGTTCGTTTTGGGAAGAAATTTGTGCCGCGTAAGCCAGATTTGCGACGCGTTTGAATTGTCGCCGGCAAACAACTCGCCATTGCGCGTAATGCCGCCTCCAAAACCGGTGCCCAATGTCACTCCGAAAAGGTTTTTGTACCGTTTGGGACTTCCGGCCTTTTTTAGCATATCGTTCACATAAGGCAGGAACCCGGCAATGGCTTCGCCATACGCAAACAGTTCGCCATCGTTATTGATCGTAACAGGTATGCGAAAAGTGTGTTCCAGCATCGGTCCCAGGGCAACGCCGCCGCGAAACGCCGCGAGATTCGGCAAATCACCGATGATGCCCGCCGGATAATCCGCGGGCCCGGGGAAAGCGAAACTGATGGCTGCGGGGGGGCGGGGGCATTGCTTTTTGATTTCAGTAAATCCGGCGATGAGGTTCGCCAGGCACTTTTTTAAGTCGTCGCCATTGCTCGTCGTGGTAACGATGTTCGTGATGCGTTTGTTTCCGCGCATGGCGGAAAAGCGAAAGCTCGTGCCGCCCGCGTCGAGCGTCATCACGATGCGTGAATCGTGGTCGTAGCCAGGCATTTGTGTGAAAACCCTTACACTGGAACTGGGCGCTGTGCGCGCCCGATTTTATGGCCGACCAGGCCGTAAAATCCGACGTAAGTATAGGCGATGAGAGGAATGACGAATGCCGGGCGCAAATCATGGGCGTAATCCGCGACGAGACCCATCAGCGGAGGCAACAAGGCGCCGCCGAAAACCGCCATAACCAACAGCGATGAAACCTGGCTTTTAAGGACGCCCATGCCATCCAACGCCAGCGAGAAAATATTTGGCCAGCCGATGGACGTGAAGAGGCCGACGCCAACGACACACCAAACTGCCATCGTGCCTCCAAAGATGATTGCGAGCACGAGCAGGGCAACAATGGTTGAACAAAAAATAACGAGGGTGCGGCTAGCGAGCGCCTGGCCAAATTGAAACAGAAGCCAGCAAAGAGCGACCAAAGGCAAATAGATTTTAAACATGCTCCAGTTTTGAACAAAATTGGTTTGCCATTGTGCCAAGACCTGGCCAAAGCTCGAACCTCCATGCATCGCATCCAGCGGTGCGCTGATGGCTGTCCAAAGAAACAAGTACGCGAGGATTGGCACCACAACCAGCAACAATTGTTTTTTCATCTTTTGCATTTCGCTTAACTCGATCGCGCCCATGAACCGGCCAATCAACATGCCGCCCCAGAACAAAGACACATAATTCTTAGCGTCAATCGCGCTCATGGAGGCGACGTTTTTCTGGCCGAGGAAATTAATGATGGAGCTCCCAATCGAAACTTCACCGCCCACGTACATAAAAATGGCGAGCACACCAAGAACAACGTGCGGATATTTGAGAGCTCCGGCGCCGGGTTCCACTTTGCCTTCGCCTACATGCGGCAGGTGGATCATAAAGAATATCGCGGCCAAAATAAGAAACGCGACGCAAAACATGAGATAGGGCACCTTGACGGAGTCGGCGCCCTGGACTCCAGCATGGCTGAAGTACTGAAAAATGAGAAAGCCGCCGATGAGCGGGCCGGTTGTCGTGCCAAGGGAATTGAACGCCTGCGAAAGATTTAGCCGGCTGGAGGCGGTACGCTCAGGACCCAAAATAGTCACGTAAGGATTGGCAGCGATTTGCAGCATGGCGAAGCCAACGCCGACGATAAACAGGCCGACGAGAAATAACGGATACGAAACCATGGTGGCCGCCGGCCAAAACAAGCCGCTGCCAAGGGCTGAGAGCAAAAGACCGATGATAACGCCATTTTTATATCCAATTTTCGCAATGGGGTCGCCGGTAAAGGCGGAGATGAAAAAATACGCCAGGGAACCGACGAAGTACGCTCCAAAGAACGCAAACTGAACAAGCATAGCCTCGAAGTAGTTCAATGTGAACGCTTCCTTGAAGCGCGGAATCAATATGTCATTGAAGACCGTCATGAAACCCCACATGAAAAAGAGGACGGTCATGATGGCGAACGGTCCGCGGTAGGTTTGGCCGTTGGCTGTTGAAGACGCGGTCGCCGATGCGCTCGAGGTCGATGGGCTTGTCATAGGTTTCTGAGATTGTGACGGTTTTGAAAAAAAATTGCAATTCCAATCGCCCAAATGGGTTCCCGGAGACGGGTGATTTTTTCCTTTTTCCTCTTTGCATTTTCCTTCAACCTAAACGGAATGAAACACCAAAATTTCGAAAACAAAACAGAAAAAATCCGCGCGGCGTTCCTCGACCTGAAGAAGAAACAGCCCGAAAAACTAAAGACGCGGTTAAGCCTTTCTTGGAGTAATTGGGGTTTTGGCTTGGAGCCATTGTCGGACTCAGCCGCGCGCCTGGAAAAAAATGGCATCAGTTTTATTGAACTCCACGGCAACCACTATGGCCCGGACCTGGGCTACAAAGTGGCCGAAACAAAGAAAATCCTCGGCGATCATGGCGTTCAAACAGCCGGTATTTGCGGTATGTTTTCGCCGGATAACGATCTATCCAGTAATCGCGGTATCCAGCGCCAGGCCGCAGTGGACTATTTGAAGCGCGAGCTGGAATTCACCAAACAAATGGGTGGCGAATATATCCTGGTGGTTCCGGGCGCGGTTGGCCGGCCCAATGCCTATGACAAATCCGAATTTGAACGCAGCGTCGCCACGCTGCAACTGGTCGCCGACTTGTTTTCAAAAAATAAAATCAAAGCCGCCATCGAACCCATTCGCGCCGCGGAGGTGAGCCTATGCCACACCATCGCCGACGCAAAACAATACATCGCGGCGGTTGGCCATCCGGGCATTGGGCACATTAACGGCGACGTTTACCACATGCAATCCCAGGAATCGCACATCGGCGAGGCGCTGCTCGACGCCGGCGACCAATTGTTAAATCTCCACATGGCCGACAGCAATCGCTGCGCTCTCGGCGAGGGCGCCATGGACCTGGATTGCATTATCATGGCTTTGTATCTCATTGGCTTTAACAGCAAGGGCCATTATGTAACCCCGGAACCGCTTGGTCCCGGCGGCGACCCGTACCCGGCCATGCACGGCAAACCAGACAAAAAGCAGCTCGACAAAATGGTCAGCCAATCCGCTCGCTATTTCCGCGAACGCGAAGAAGCGCTATTGGCTGGGTAGCTAGAGCCGGGAGTAAGGGGATCATCCCCATTCTCATCGTCCTCCTCCTCAAAATTTACAATTTACGCGGCGTAGCAGCGGACATGAGTCCGCTCTAATTGTTTCGCGGTTGTACCGTGCGGCCATGATGAGCCGTCGAGGCTCGCTCATACACGGTTGAATAATTATTTACGCACCACGCACCACGCAATACGCCAATCTAAAACTTAATTGGCTCCGTTTTCGGTTTCCGCCCGAACTGCATTCCTGTTACACTGCTTCCAGCATGCGGCGATTACAGTTTCAATCGCTACTCAGATCCATCGTCTCCGGTTTTCCGCGATTCGGTTTCATTGGGGTTTTATTGCTGACGCTTTCTGCGCATGGCGCGGACCTTTCCGGAGTAAATTTCGGGCCGCCGGGGAAATGGGTGCGGCCACAGTTATTCAGCGGCGATTCTTCCGCAAACCCTTCCGATTCCACCGCCGACGATCATTTGCTGTTGCAGGAACATCAGATGAACGCCGCAGAAAACGAAGAATTTATTCACTCAGACCGGCGTATTCTCACAATGGACGGTGTTCAAAACGATTCCACTTTAAGAATTGATTTCGATCCAAATTATGAATCGTTGACGTGGAATTGGGCCCGTATCTGGCGTGACGGGCGGCATTTGGACCGGCTGGACACGAACAGCATCCACGTGGTACAACGGGAACAGGACCTGGACGAAGCGATGCTGAATGGCGAAAAAACGGCGATCCTGGTCCTGGACGACGTCCGCGTGGGCGATATTATTGATTACGCATATTCGCTCAAAGGTGAAAATCCCATTTCAGCCGGTCACTTTACGGCCATCGCTCCGGTCCAGGTGATCGAACCTGCCGACCACCTGCTGACGCGCATATTATGGCCGCGCGGAAAAGGCCTTTATGCACTCGGGCATGGTTGCTCCGTCCAGCCGGTCACGCATACCGGCAAGGATACAATTGAATTTACATGGGATTTCCGGGACGCGCGCCCGGTGCCGCTGGAAGATT
This sequence comes from Verrucomicrobiia bacterium, assembly GCA_035933915.1. Taxonomy (GTDB): domain Bacteria; phylum Verrucomicrobiota; class Verrucomicrobiia; order Limisphaerales; family UBA11358; genus UBA11358. The sequence continues at coordinate 11,992 of DASYYL010000042.1, read as the reverse complement.
CGCTGCCGACCTGGTTTGATCCGGAGCACTGGGTCCAGGTGAGCGACTTCAAAACCTGGGCCGAAGTCAACCAATGGGCTTTGAAACTGTTCCAAAGCGCTGGCGCCTCGCCATTCTCAGATGGTCTGGCCGAAAAAATCGCCGAATGGAAACACATCCCCAACCAGGAACAACAAATTCTTTCGGTCCTGCGGTTCGTGCAGGACGAGGTGCGCTATTTTGGAATCGAAATCGGCGTCAGTTCGGAAAAACCAGCGGATCCGTCCACAGTGTTCTCGCGCCGTTTCGGCGATTGCAAAGACAAATCGCTCTTGTTCGTGACAATCCTGCGCGCATTGGGAATTCAGGCGTTCCCCGTGCTGGTGAATTCAACATTGGGACGCTCCATCGAAAGCTGGCAGCCCAGCGCGAGCGCTTTTGATCACTGCATCGCCGAAGTCCAATCGTACGGCCAAATATATTTCTTGGACTCCACTATGACCTATCAGCGAGGACCGATGGCGGCGCATTACCTGCCTGACTACGGGTTTGGCCTGGTCATTTCTCCCTGGACGACCCGATTGATCGTCATCCCCCAAACTGCCGGCCTGCCCATGACGACCACGACTGAATATTTCCGCGTTGGAATGTTAAATGAACCGACAACGCTGAAAGTAGTTACCGTGGCCGAACGGCGTGACGCCGACGTGTTGCGGGCGACTTTCGCCACAACCAAAATGGACGACATTCAAAAGGCCTACACGCATTTTTATTCTGATATGTATCCGCAATTGAAAATGACTTCGCCTATCGTCGTCGAGGACGACGAAGACCAGGACAGGTTCCAAATGACCGAGTATTATTCAATTGATAATATGTGGACGCAGCCCGACAAAAGCGTCCGGAAGGTCGAATGCGAATTCTATCCTGCGACCATCGCCGGGTTGCTGAAAAAGCCCGTTGATACGGATCGGACGCTGCCCCTGGGGATCAGTTTCCCGGAACATCAAATTTTGCGCACGGAAGCGACCCTTGCGACGAGCTGGAATCAGGGTACGGACGAGAAAACCATTACCGATCCCGCGTTTACGTTTCGAAAGCTGTATCAATGTGTCGGAAACAAAGTCGTCATGGAATACGAATATCAAGCTTCGGCCGACTCGGTCACGCCGGATGCGCTCAGCGATTACCTTCAACGGGTTGATCAATGTTCAAAATTGCTGGGGAACACTCTGACCTACCAGACTGTGACCGTCATTTACTAATGATGCGAAATCTCTATCTCTGATGCCTGACGCAAGAGTGAAATGACTTCGTCATCGCCAGTGGGAGAAAACTGGTCGTAAAATTGACCTACCGCCTGAAAATCAGCCTCCTCGGACAGCACTTCTACGTCATCCGCGACGCGACGCAGGAGTTCTACTGCATTGATAGACGCCACCGGGGCAGCGACAACCACCCGTCTGGCATGTTGTTTGCGCGCCGAAAGTACGGCCACCTCGGCGGTCGCGCCAGTCGCCAACCCGTCATCCACGATTAAAACAGACTTTCCCTCCAATGAAGGAATTTCGTGCAGGTGAAATCGCCGGCCATAGTCATTGAGGCGTTCCTTTTCTTCACCGATGATTTTGTCCAGCTTACCCCTGGAAATGGGATATTCCGCGAGACTTTCCTCGTTGAGAAAGACGCAGTCAGGCTCGGCCAATGCGCCTACGGCAAATTCGGGCTGGAAAGGGTGGCCGATTTTTCGGACTACCAAAACGTCGAGTGGCAACTTCAGCTCATGAGCGACCCGGGCAGCGACAACAACGCCTCCGCGCGGCAGTCCTAAAACCAGGTCGGTTTCGACGCCGCGTTGCCGGAGGAATTCTCCGAGCCGTTCTCCGGCCTCCTGACGCGAGGCGAAGATCATGGATAACTAATCGCCCGTTTTCAGAAAAAGTGCAAGCCCGCTTTCCTTACCGGTCCCGAATGCTTTGTGCTCTAATCAAATATCCCATCGTCCTCGTCCCCTCATCGAACCAGCGTCCCGACCTTCTCGCCCAGCACAACGCGTTTCAAATTGTGCGGCTTTGAAAAGTCAAATACGATAATGGGCATCTTGTTATCCATGCACAACGAAAAGGCGGTCGAATCCATCACTTTCAATTGTCGTTGAAGAGCATCCAGGTAGGTGATTTCTGAAAATCTTTTGGCGCCAGGGTTCTTTTTTGGATCGCAATCGTAGATACCGTCCACTTTTGTCGCCTTCAATATTACCTCCGCCCCGATTTCATTGGCCCGTAGCGCAGCGGCAGTGTCCGTGGAGAAGTAAGGATTGCCCGTGCCACCGCCGAAAATAACGACGCGCTTCTTTTCCATGTGGCGGACTGCGCGGCGGCGAATAAACGGTTCCGCGACCTGCGCCATGGCAATGGCGCTCTGCACACGGGTTGGGCAGCCGAGTTTTTCGAGGGCATCCTGGAGCGCCAACGCATTGATAACTGTCGCCAGCATTCCCATGTAATCCCCAGTCGCGCGCTCAATGCCGTGCTCGCTTCCGGTAAGGCCCCGGAAAATGTTGCCCCCGCCCACCACCACGACGACTTGGACACCTAATGAGCGAACTTCGCACACCTGCCGGGCCATATGGTTGACCGCCTGGGCCGAGATACCCATGCCACGCTCGTCGCCTAGCGATTCCCCGCTCAATTTGAGCAGGATCCGGGAAAATTTTGGCTTTTTAGTTGCAGTCATAGTGGATGCAAATTGCAATTATGGGCCTTCTTGTAACAGTCGGAAGCGACGAGGTCAAATAAAGACGCCGACCAGCGGTGTCTTAAAACAGAGCCCCGACCGTGAGGGAGTGGGTTTCCGCTTGCTCGCGCACGCGGCTCTGTTCCTTTTGTCCCTCACTCACAAAAACGGCGCAAATAATCGTGTCGCCGCGTCCCGCAACCGGCATGCAACTGGCCGCGCGTCGACCTCCTGCAACGTGACTTCGCGCGCTCCCTTGAGTTTCTGCTCCACAATCTTTTCCATCTGGCGCGCAAAGTCGCGGCCGTAACATTCCACATTCAGCTCAAAATTGAGACGCAGACTGCGCGCGTCCCAGTTGGCGGACCCGGCCAAAACCCAGTGGCCGTCCACAATCATCAGCTTGGAATGATCAAATGGCGGCGGTGTTAGCCACAAATGACACCCGCGTTCAAGGACCTGCCACCACATGGCGCGCGAAGCCCAATGCACAAACGGCAAATTGTTTTTCGCCGGCAGTAGAATATCCACGCGTATGCCACGCAACGCGGCAAGGTTCAAAGCCGTGATGATGGGAACATCGGGCAGAAAATAGGGCGTGACAATTTGCACTGACGTCTGGGCTTCCGCCAGCGCCCCCAGGAGGGTCAACCGAAGCTTTTCAAAATCAGCATCAGGCCCGTCCATAATGACGCGCGCCACCACGTCACCCGATTCCACAGATTCTGGAAACCAATCGTCACCACCGAGGATTTCCCTGGTCGTAAACGCCCAGTCATTGACGAATGCTTCCTGGAGTTGAACAACGACCGGACCCTCGAAGCGAAAATGAAGGTCCTGAATCGGGCGCTTCGGATTTGAGGCCAGAACGTTACCCTGCCGAATATTGATGCCACCGCTGAATCCGATTCGGCCATCAATCGCAAGGATTTTTCTATGGTTGCGCAAATTGATCGTGGCGACTCTCCAGGGCGCGAAAATGGAGGAGGGGAGGAATCGCGCACAAGGGATTTTTTCGTGGCGGAGTTGATACATGATGGACGGCCACGAATAACGCGCGCCAGCCGCGTCAACAAGGACCCGGGCCTGGATTCCCCGTTTGACTGCCCGCCCAAGTGCCGAAACAAATTCCCTGCCGCTGGCGTCGTTGTCAAAAATGTAAGTGCAAAGTGAAATGCTCTTCTGCGCCGATTCAATGGCGGCGAGCATTGCCGGAAACGCCGCGTCGCCGTTGACGAGCGCCTGAATGGTGTTTCCCGGAGCCAGCGGTTGGGCGACAATCCGGCTTACAACGCGGGACAGCATTTTCAAGTGTTGTGCTTCCACTTGTTCCGATTCGCCAAAGTTTTCGGGAACAGGGCGCGAGATGACATTGTGGACACCCAGAGAAACAGCGTGACGGCGGATGCGATTGATCCCGAGGGCAATGTAAAGAATCGGGCCTAATGCCGGCACAAGCCAGATGATGCCGATCCACAGCGCCGCGGCGCGAGGATCACGTTTGTGGAGCAGGGCATGCCCGGAAGCAGACAAAGCGGCCACGATACAGATGACGCTCAAGTGCGGCCAAAACCTCGAGAGTGCTTCTATTGAATCATGCATAGGGACCGCGAGCCGGCTGGCACATGGAGCGCGGCTGTGTGGGGGCTGAGGGGCACCCCCGAATGCTTTCGGGGCAGCGTCCCGGACGTTGGGACGCGCTGCGGCTGGTCTTCGACACAGCCGCGCTCCAGGGACTGCTCATGCAGGGACACCCTATGGCAACCTTTCACTCAACGCGAGAACTTTAAGCCGTCGAAATTCACATTACTCATGTTGCTTTTCCCCCGCATAGGAGCATAGTTGAACTACTGGACCCAATTGTAAGGCGTATGAAATTCAAACCCTCAAAAGCCCGGTCTTCGCGGGGTCGCCACCGATTGATACAACCGGTCAATAAACGGACCACGCACCTCACGGCTGCGAACGAAGAGTTAAAAACCGAAATTGTGGAACGCAAACTGACCGAAGCATTATTGGACAGTCAAAAGCGTGTGCTGGAAATGATTGCCGCGGGCGCGCCACTGATTGAGTCATTGGCTGAGTTACTGCGCCTCATTGAGGAACAGTCCCCCGGTATGCTGGGTTCCATTCTTCTCATTGACAGGTTCAAACACTCTTTCTACACGGGAGTAGCGCCGGGTTTGCCGCCGGAATACCTCCAGGCGATTTATGGTCTGCCTATTGGACCGGCTGCCGGTTCGTGCGGCACGGCTGCTTATCGCAAAGAGTCCGTTGTGGTAAAGGACATATTCACAGATCGCCTGTGGAAGAATTACCGCAAGCTCGCCCTGCGGCACCGGCTGCGCGCCTGTTGGTCCACGCCCATTCTTTCTGCGCAACGGGAATTGCTTGGTACATTCGCGATGTATTATCGCCGGCCGGCCTTGCCTAAACCGAAACATTGGCGGCTGGTGGAGATGGCCACACACATTGCTTCAATTGCCATTTGTCGCGACCGCGCCCAATCCGCGTTGCGCGAAAGCGAGACCAAATTGAAAGCAGCCCAACGGATTGGAAACATTGGTTACTGCGAGCTGGATTTCACCTCCGGCTTTGTCACGCTCTCCGAGGAATCGCGACGCATTTTCGGACTGTCGCTGCACGAAGAGTTTCTCTCTCAGGAAGCCTTGCAGGATCTGATTCATCCGGACGATCGGCCGATTCAAAAACAAGCGCTCGACGATGCGTTAAAGAATAGAAGGCCATTTGACCTGGAATTCCGCATTGTTCGTCCCAATGGCGAAATGCGGTTTATCCATTGCCGGGATGAAATGGATTATGACGACTCGGGACGGCCGGTTCGCATGTTTGGCACGGTCCAGGACATTACCGAACGCAAGCATGCCGAGAAAGAGATCGGCGAAAGCCACCAACTGCTGCAACAGGTTCTCGCCACGCTGCCGGTGGGCGTGGCGGTGACCAACCTGGCCGGTGACATCATTCTCACAAATGCTGAAGCGAAGCGCATCTGGGGCGACCTGATTTTTGCCGGCCGTGAACGCTGGGCGCAAAGCAAAGGCTTTTGGCACGATACCGGTAAAAAAATCACCCCTGAAGAATGGGGCTCTGTGCGGGCGATCACCAGGGGAGAGACTATTGCCAATGAGTTGATCGACATTGAAACCTTCGACGGCGGGGAGAAGATCATCCGTAATTTCGCGGCCCCCGTCCGTAACGCCGAGGACCGGATCGCCGGCGCGGTCGTCGTGAATGAAGATGTTACCGAGCAAATAAAGAGCGAAGATAGATTGCGCCAGACAGAACTGGAGCTGACGCGGGTCGCGCGCATGACCATTATGGGCGAGTTGGCCGCGTCGATTGCGCATGAGGTAAATCAGCCCTTGGCCGCGGTTGTGACTAACGCAAACGCCGCTTTGCGCTGGCTCGCCTTGTCACCGCCGAACCTGGATGAAGCCCGCGCGGCGGTCCATCGGATTGCTTCCGATGGAAATCGGGCCAGCGAAGTGATTAAACGGGTTCGTGCCTTGATAAAAAAGCGCGAACCGGCCAGAAAACCAATTGTCCTCAACGAACTTGTCCAGGAAACGGTCATGCTGATTCAACCTGAATTGAAACGCAAAGGAGTTTCATTGACTGTCGAATTCGCGCCCGAGTTGCCTCCCGTGCTGGCCGACTTCGTACAAGTTCAGCAGGTCCTCTTGAATCTGTTCGTCAATGCCATTGATTCCCTGAGTGCGGTGACGGATCGTCCTCGCCTGATGCATATCCGGACAAATCGTCTCGAGGCCGGTACGGTGCAGCTCGTCGTGCGAGACAACGGCGTGGGTTTCGACGTGCGGCAGATGGAGCGTCTCTTTGAGCCTTTTTACACGACTAAACCCGGCGGCCTGGGGATGGGTCTGGCTATCAGCCGTTCAATTGTCGAGGCCCACGGCGGCCGGCTTTGGGCAACGCCCAACCGGAAACACGGGGCTACCTTTCGATTTACCCTGCCGGTCCATGACGGAGTCGCACCATGAAGAGCGTGGCATCGAAAGATCGCCCGGTGGTTTTTGTCGTGGATGATGACACCTCCGTTCGTGAGGCGCTGGACAGCCTGATTCGCTCCACTGGACTGCGGGTCGAAACTTTTGGCCGTGCCCGGGACTTTCTTCCCCACTCGCGCCCGGACGTGCCGGCATGTGTTGTTTTGGACGTCCGCCTGCCAGACAGCAACGGTTTGGAAATTCAACGCGAGCTCCAGGCGTCGGCCTGCTTCCTTCCCATCATTTTTATCACCGGACACGGCGACATCCCCATGAGCGTGCGGGCCATGAAAGACGGCGCGGTCGAATTTTTGACCAAACCGTTTCGCGACAAGGTTCTGCTCGACGCGATTCACACTGCCCTTGAACGCGACCGCGCGTACCTCAAGCGCCACGCCGAATTGTCCGAATTGTGCGAGCGATACAATCTCCTCACGCCCCGCGAGCGTGAAGTGATGGAGTTAGTCGTCCGCGGAATGCTGAACAAACAAATCGCCGCTCGCCTGGGCACCACCGAAATCACCGTCAAAATTCAGCGCGGAAACGCGATGAAAAAAATGCGCGCCGCCTCGCTGCCTGAACTTGTCCGCATGGCCGAAATGTTGCGAAAAAAAGACGCTCATCACACTAAGGTATAATAGCATCCTAAGCCCCAGGCCGTTAGCTTCTTTTAAAAATCAAAGGATATGAGAATGAAGCGACGGATCCGGCATCGCCCGAAAAAGCATTTCACCCTTTTGCCAGACCTCGCGCTCGAAAAACAGTTGGCGAGATACACCGCGCAACTCCAGCGTGTCAGTGAATTTATCAGGGTCGTCGGCGCGTGGAACTCCAGGCTGGTCCACGCCGCGGAGGTTTTGGTTCGGGGCATCGAACAGGAAAATGAGCGCGAAACCACAAGGCTGAAGGCCCACAGGCATCTTGCGGAACTCCGCGGCCGTTATGACTCATTGACGCCACGCGAACGGCAGGTGATGGCGCTGGTAATCCGGGGATTGCTCAACAAACAAACTGCCGCTCAATTGGGGACCGCGGAAATCACCGTTAAAATCCAGCGCGCCAGTGTGATGAAAAAGATGAAAGCCGGGTCCATCGCCGACCTGGTGCGGATGGCGGAAAAGCTGGGCATTCCCCATTCGTATTAAACCAAAGTATGATTGTCGAATAATTGCATCAAGCTAACCTGCTTTATCGCTGGTTGATTAGAGTTGGCGCAACAGACACGTCGGGCGGTAGCCTGCCAGCGACCCCAAAGTTGGCTATTTGCCCACTTCTGAGCGCCGCGGTGGCCGGCGTGATTGTCTGTGGCCACCAATTCATCAAAACCTACATCCAGCGGATTAGACGAAGGTATGATTGCAAAGGAAGCCGGGACGTTCGATTTTGAGTAGTAATGGATGGTGAGAGGTACATTCCCGGGAAAAAGAAACTGGCAGTTCGCTGGCTGACCGACTCAGCCGCGGAGGTGCTGGTTTGCAAACCGGGACACGAGGTTCAACCCGCCGGCAAACAACACTTTGGCAAGTTGGCTAATGGCAGTCGGCTTGTCTCGCGTCGTCGTCGAATTTCCCCTACCGGTCAACGATATGGAATTTCGCATTTTTGAGCTTTTTGCGAGGATGGTCAGGAAGCTTCCGGCGGAAGGCATTCTTAAGACCCTGGACCTCGAATGCCGGATGTTGAAAAATGACATTGAGCATAATCGATTGCCCTTGCCGAAAGACGCGTCTTCGATCTTTTATTTCAAGGAATTCGTGCACGCTGTAAAATTGGGGCAAACCCTGAACGGCGGTCGGGCTTTGCCGGCGGACCATATCGAATTCTTTAAGGAAACGATTGTTCGATTAGTGCTGGCAGGAGAACTGCCGCAAGCTGCCATGGATCAATTTGACCGTGCTTTCGAGTGCGGCGATTGTTGATTCAATAATCCACCTCGAACCGTCGAGCCGCAAACCGGTCATTGTCCTTGATCGTCAGCAACCCATTGGAAAATGACCAACCGTTTGGGGCGATCGCCAGATCATCGGCGCTCAGCTCTGGCAGTACTTCACTGCCGTGCTCAACGACAGTCCGTGGCGCCGGATCTATCCACGTTTCCAAAACTAAATCGCGCTTTGCCGGCCGCCAGGAACCTTCCGGTGCGGAAACTTCGAAGATACGCCTTCCCTTGAAACAGGTTTGCGTAAATTCGCGACGCATGAATTCACCATGCCGGTATCGCATGCTTTCACCGTCATCCTCGTAAAGTGACGCCTTGGAGTTGCCAGGCGCGATCAGAACCCGCAGCGGGTTGCCGGGCATCTGGCCGGTGTTCTGGACCACCGGCTGCCGGAAAATAAAGCCGCCGCCTCGCACAAATATTGGAATAGAATCCAGCGTTACCGGAATGGAAAACGTCGTCGGGCCCGAATAATGTTGCCCGGTCCAATAATCGTACCAATCGCCCGCCGGAAGATAAACCGAGCGGCTCTGGGCGTCTTCCCACAACACCGGCGCCGCCAGCAGGTCGGAACCGAACAAAAATTCGTCGTCAATCTTCGCGGTTTGCGGATCATCGGGAAAATCCAGGAAGAGCGGGCGTAACGCCGGCACGCCAGTTTCGCTGGCCTGCTGCATGACGTTATAAATGTACGGCAACAGCAGATAGCGCAGCTCGATGGCGCGTTTGTTGATCGCTTCGAATTTCCAGCCAAACGACCACGGCTCCTTGTCCGGCGTGTCGATCGGCGTATGCATCCGCATGAATGGATAAAATACGGCCGCTTGCAGCCAGCGCGTCAAAAGTTCCGCCGATGGCATCTGCCCAAAACCTCCGATGTCGGCGCCGACGAATGGAAAACCCGAAATGCCCAAACCGAGCAGCATGGACACCGACTGGCGCAAAGCGGGCCAATCGGTCGCGGAATCACCGGTCCAGAGCGCGGCGTAGCGCTGGCCCCCCGCGAACGTGGATCGTGTCAGTACAAACGGCCGTTTGTCCGGCTGCAACCGGCTTAAGCCCTCGAACGTGGACCGGCTCATGAGCTGGCCGAACGTATTATGCATTTCCAGGCTCTTTGCCGGCTGGCCCTCGTTGTCGAAGACCGTGTCGTCGGGCATCGTGCCATTGAGCGTGTTAAAAACGGACGGCTCGTTCATGTCATTCCAAATGCCGGCGACGCCCGCATCGAGCAGGCCCTTATACAGGCCGCCCCACCATTTGCGCGTGGCCGGATTGCTGAAATCGGGAAAAACACTCATCGGATGGCTTCCGGCATTCGACGGCCAGACCGGTCCTTCAAAGACTGAGCCATCCGGGTTTTTTGCAAAATAGTTTCCGGCCAGGCCTTCCTCGTAGGGCTTATAGCCTTTCAGCGCGGGCGGATGGCCGTCCAGAATGGTCACAAGATGGAAACCCTGGGCATGCAAATCAGAAATCATTTTCTTCGGGTTGGGAAACCGTTCATGGTTCCAGGTGAAGGGCATGTAATCCTGCAAGTAATGGATGTCGAGCCAAAGGCCGTCCGCTGGGACCTGCTTTTGGCGGAACGTATCGGCCAGGAGACGAACCCGGGACTCCGGATAATAACTCCAGCGGCACTGCTGATAGCCCAGCGACCAGAGCGGGGGCAACGGCATCCGGCCGGTAAGGGCGGTATAACGTTCGATGACCTTTTTCGGGTCCGGGCCATTGATGAAATAATAATTCACGTCGCCACCGTCCGCGCCGAAGATCAACAGGTGCTGGTCTTCCCGGCCCACGTCGAAGAAAGTGCGCCACGTGTTATCGAGAAAAATTCCGTGCGCAATGCCGCCGCGCGTCACCATGAAAAACGGAACGTCAGAGTAAAGCGGGTCCGTGCTCGAATCATAGCTTGGCGTGTCCGAGTTCCACATCACATAGTTGTAGCCACCCAATTGCCAGCCGCGCTTGTTGAGCCGGCCCGTTTTTTCGCCAAAACCATAGACCTGCTCGTCGTCGCCGAGCTTCTTGGCGATTCGGAATTCCGGGCCGGCGAAGGACATGCCGCGCAAGGCATCATCCGCGTCCAAAATGTTGCCGCCCGGGTCGGCAAAGGAAATCCGTAGCGGCGAGAATTGGATTGTGACTTTGAGCGACGCTGTCGTGAGAGTCGCAACCTCCGGCTGAATATCGGCTTTAACCGTCGGCGCGGTGAAATCGCGATTGACCACCGCATAAGAAAGGTCCCGGCCAAAATCCTGCGATTGGCTGAATCGAACACGAACGATGTCATCCGAAAGCGGCGTCACGGCAAGAGTGCCCTGCGCGCTGCGGAACAGCAGCGTTTTGCCGTCCCAATTCGGCAACGGCATCGCGCCGAGCGTCGACCAACCCGTAGCGGGCGCGCCGCCGGCGGAAGTGAAACTGAACAAAGTCATCGTGATTAATCCAAAAAAACAGCCCAATTGGAATTTCATTTTATCAAAAGTTTGCCGTTTAAAATATTGAGATTCAAGTTTTTCCAAACCGTCCTCACTTCGTAGGAGACGAGGTCACGAGTCTCTAACTTTCTGGCGGAAATCCCGCTTCTAAAATTCATCCTTACGCAAAGTGCGCAACGAACGCAAAGGATGGCGGTAATGCCGCAAAATCAAAACACCAGCGGGGGTTACATATATTTTACCCAAGGCAGCCGCAGCCTTTGTATCGAGGATAAAGATGAATCCCTTTTGCGGAGCCCGTTGCACATTTTTTGAGTATATGTAAGTAAACGAGTAAACGGGCGGGAAAAAAGTCTCAAACCGTCCGTGTTTATTGACGAAATTGCAAAAACTGAAGGTGTAAACGGCGAGGCTCCGCGCGATGGGGTGTAAACGGTCCGGAAATTGGGAGTGATAGATTAATGGGGACCCGTGAGCCTCCTTCGCTAAAGCTACGGAGGCCAAACACATTTTTTGGGTATAGGCGGTGCAACGAGAAACGAACGGGGGTTTTGGGGTGAAAAGTGCGATTTTGTTGAGAATTTTGAAGATTTGCGGCATCGCAGGTGGAAGCGGGGATCGATCCGCTAATTACGCAAAATAACGCGAATTTGAAGGGGGAGGTTTTTGGCGGATGGGCCTAATGAAACTGAATTAGAGCGGTTCAAGAAATAGCCGTTGCCGCGGCCGTCCACGATCAAGGATTTGTTGCGCCCGCTGAATAGATGTCCAAATTGCTTATGCCGCCGGTTGAACCGTGAAGTATAAGTGCCCAAAAACCGTTTCATTCCAGCCACCAGATTGGCCCTGGGTGTCTCGACCACCAA
>DASYYL010000001.1:0-5353 GCA_035933915.1 Verrucomicrobiia bacterium | reverse complement strand
GGCAGGAAGAAATCTTCCAGGCCCGCGATAAAAAGCTTGAAGCAGCACGAGAAAAACGCAGACTAAAACGACAAGAACAAATGGCTCTGATTACTTAACTCATCCGCGCCACTTTTCCAATTCACGCTGAACCAGGACATGACCAGCTCGGCCTTTTGTTTATCGACGGTCGCCAATCCTTCCAAAGCCTCGTTGATGGCGAGAAGTTCGTCTTCTTTGGCGGGCGCGGCTATCTCAATGTCCTGAATGTCCATCCGTTGTTTGCCGCCGCCGTGGCGGGCAGCGTGTTTGCGGCGGGCATTGTCTATTAGAATACGCCGCATGGCTTCCGCCGCCGCGCCAAAAAAAATGCGATATGGAAGACGAGCGGTGCTCATGAGCGCGAAGGCAATTTGTACGGCACGAGCGCCGGAACATCGCGGCAATATTCCGTGTACTCCTCACCGAATTCTCCCGCCAATAGGCGTTGCTCACGGTGGATTTTCCAGGAATAAACGGCAAAGAAAATGGCCAGGAAAACCAGTCCGTAGACTTCTCCCAAAGCTACGGCGGTGCCGGCGACACCGGTGAGAATGCCAGTGTAGATGGGATTGCGGACGAATTGATACGGCCCGCTGCGGATGAGACGATGGCCTTCTTTCAGTGTGATTACCCCGCTCCAAAATCGTCCCAAATGAATGCGCGCCCAGACGGCGAATCCGAGGCCGGCCAACATGACGACTGCGCCTGTCCAAAAGGTAATTTCATTTTGCGGCCAAAGTTGCCAGGTCATCGACGCCGGGAGACAGTTACGGAACGCGAACATCAGCAGCGCGATCGTCCCGACCAAAAAATGAATCATTCTGGACAGGAGCGGTTCCATGACCTTCGTCTTTCTGACCCGCAACGCCGAAACGAGCCAAAGAAATCCCCTATAATGGGGACTAGAAGAAAAACACGCCATCTGCCAACCTCGACCGAAATCATGAAACGAGCGCTTTTACTATTCTTATTTGCCAGTTGGGCCGGGGCTGCCTTTGGCCAGGTGGAATATGTGGATCCGACGATTGGTGGACAGGGAATCCTGCTCCAGCCGACCCGGCCGACGGTTTCGCTGCCTAATAGTATGGTCCGCGTTTATCCCGTGAGAAATGACCAGTTGGACGACCAGATCCATTCGTTCCCGCTGACAATTATTTCACATCGATTGGGAGAATTGTTTTGGTTGATGCCGGAAAATGGGTCCTCCGCAGCCTGGGACCAACCCGCCGCGTACGATCAGGAAATTGAAACACCTTATTACTATTCGGTTCGATTTGACGGCTCGATGGTCCGGACTGAATTTACACCGACGGCACATTGCGGATTCTTCCGTTTTACGTTCCCGGCCGGCAAGCCGGTCGTCTTTCTCGCCAATCGGCAAGGAGGCAGCATGGCGGAAAACAATAACAACGGCATTTCCGGCGTTGAGAATATCGTCAGCCAAAGCGATATCACGCCCGGCACGATGCGCGCATACGTTTACGGTGAATTCAGCTCCCCAATTTCTATCCAAGCCAGCGCGATTGACGGAGGAAACCGTTTGACGGTTTCCGCCCGCGAAAATCAAAAGGACTTGGAATTTCGGTACGGAATTTCGTTTATTAGCGTTGAACAGGCGAAGAAAAATTTAGATGAGGAGATTCCGGCATGGAACTTCGGCGCGATTAAGCGCGATGCCCGCGACCATTGGAATGAGGCTTTGGGCCGGATACGCGTGGACGGAGGCACTCCTGAGCAGAAGCGCGTATTTTACACGGCATTGTATCGCTGTTCTGAGCGGATGGTAAACATTACCGAAGATGGCCAATATTACAGCGCTTTTGACCATCGCGTGCACAAGGACAGCCGGCCCTTTTACGTGGATAACTGGCTTTGGGACACGTATCGGGCGTTGGAACCATTGCAGACCATTCTGAATCCAAACATGGAATCGGACAAAATTCAGTCTTACATGCGGATGTACAAGCAATCGGGGTGGATGCCGGAATTTGCCGTGCTGTGGGGCAACCACGAATGCATGACCGGAAATCCGTTCGCCGCCTGGACCGCCGATCTATGGTTTAAAGGCGTTACCAATTTCGACCTTGCAACCGCGTATGCAGGCATACGCAAAAATTCACTTGAAGGAACATGGCTGCCCTGGCGCAGGGGGCCAAAATGCTCGCTCGATGATTTTCTTAACGAGCACGGCTATATGCCTGCATTGCATCCGGGAGAAACTGAGACGGTCGCCCGGGTTTACCCTTCGGAACGGCGCCAGGCTGTTTCTGTTACGCTGGCGCAAAGTTATGACGACTGGTGCACTGCCCAAATTGCGCGCGCGCTCGGCAACGATAGCGACTGCCAACTCTTTTTAAAACGAGCGGCTGACTACAAAAATGTTTTCCGCCAGGACAAAGCTCAAATGTGGCCCAAAGACGAAGCGGGCAACTGGATCGAGCCGTATAATCCCGGCTGGTCAGGCAGTCAGGGTGGACGAGATTACACCACCGAAAACAACGGCTACACTTACGACTGGGACGTTCAGCACGATTTGCAGGGCTTGTTCGATTTGATGGGCGGCCGCACACAAGCCGAAGCCGAGTTGGACGAACTTTATCGCCGGGACCTCGGTCGGAGCAAATATGAATATTTTGCCAAATTTCCGGATTCGACCGGTATGGTCGGCCAATTCTCCATGGGCAACGAGCCCAGTTTGCACATTCCTTTCATCTACGATTACCTGGGCGCGCCATGGAAGACCCAAAAGCGGGTCCGCATGCTGCTGAATACCTGGTTTACGGACACGACCCTGGGCATGCCTGGCGATGAAGACGGCGGCGGCATGAGCGCATTCGTCGTCTTTTCAATGATGGGATTCTATCCAGTCACCCCGGGCGTGCCGGTTTATAACATCTGCAGCCCTGTCTTTAATAAGACCTCGATTCATTTGCAGAATGGAAATACGTTCTCAATTGTTTGCCGCAATAATTCCGGCAATAACAAATACATTCAAAGTATCCGGCTCAACGGTAAGCCCTTAAATCAGGTATGGTTCCGGCATGCCGACCTTGAAAACGGCGGACATCTGGTCCTTCAAATGGGGAACACCCCAAATGAGAAATTGGGCGCCGATCCGGCAACGTTTCCGCCTTCAAGCATGTCAACTGACCCCCGTCAGCTTTAGCTCCCGGTCATTTCCTTCGAACAATCTATCCGCTCGCCTGTCATATCGCCAAACATTATCCAACGCTCTGTAAATAGCCTCAATCCCTTAAATATCGTTCTTCAAGGCGAACGGGTCCTCTTGGGAAAGTTTTATTTGATTTATTCAGTTTCAACTCCAAATTAAGGTGAAATATCTTTACAGGCAAAATGAGCGCGATAAAGACACCTGCGTATCGTCGGATAGTATTTACAGCATTGTGTGTGTTTGCGTTAATCGCAAACGTTATCCTGCTGCTTGGGCTGGTTCTTTTGTTCCGAGAATACCGATTTCTTATAGGCGTTGCGGCTGGCTGGTTGGTTCTCGGAGTGATTGGCTATGCTCTCATACTGTGGTTCCTTTCTCCGACGCCGCTTGTCATGAAAATCCAACCGTTAGAGGAGCCGGAATCGGAGTCGTTTGGAAGACCATTTTCAGTTCGCGATTTGCTGGGACTGTTCGTGGCTATGTTTGGCGTGTCGTTAGCAGGTCCATTTTGGCTGATTGTCGTCGCGTTTGGCCTCACGCTTAGAAACCGAACAAACAGACAATGGAATCAACTATTTCCAAACGCATCAAAGGCTGAAATTCGTGAGTTTTTGGAAGTGCTGTTTCGATCCTTTGACGAACCGCTGCCAGAAAATTACCGACTTTCGCCCAGCGACAAGCTCATACGCGCCTATCGGGCGATTTATGGACCGGATACTGCGCCCGATAAAACAGAAATCGAAAACCTGGCGAATCAATTGGCCCAAAGATACGGCGTGGAAGTTTTGAATTCATTGCGCGAAGACACGACCGTTGGCGAACTATTTGCTCTGATACAGCGGCATTGATACATCATGAAACTCATCTTCACATCCACAGACTTGGTCGTCGTGAGCGAGTTGAAAGACATTCTTGATAACGCGGGCATCCCTTGCCGAATCAATAATGAATTTGGGGCCAAGTTGGCTGGAGGGGTTCCCATGGCCGAGGCCATGCCGGAATTGTGGATAGATGATGACTCTCGCGAGGCCGAGGCGCTTCAAATTAAAAAGGATTGGCTCTCGCCTCAGCCCCAGGGAACCGCATGGACCTGCCCGAAATGCGGAGAAAAGCTCGAGGCGCAGTTCACTTCCTGTTGGAAATGTGGAACTGCGAGACGATAGCACTCGCAAGTTACGATTTACGCAACGCTTCCAAGTTCGGAAGGCCGCGTAAATCGTAAGGCGCAAATTGCTCAAGCTGCTTTGCGCACAGGCTCTTCCTTGCTTGCGCCAGTCTCGATGTCCATTTCGTCTTCCTTCCACACTTCAAACCCGCCTTCCAGTTCCATGACCGGAAACCACTTTGGCGCGAACGTCGCGCAGGCGTGAGCGGCAAGATGGCATTGTTGCGTGTAGCAATAAACCACATTGACTTTGTCGCGACTCAGGCCGTGCGGATTTTCTCAGGTGCCGTGCGGCAAATTAATGGCCCCCGGAATATGGCCTTTCTCGTAATCCTCGGCTTCCCGTACATCGACCACCACGATGTTGCCCGCCTTCAACATCCGGGCCAATTCAACCGGGCCGACTGTGAAAGCGATTTTACTTTCGAAATACTCCTTTGCCTTTGCACCGTCTTGAGTGCTTGCGCTTTGCATAACAATCTCCTTTAGCTCCTTTGGTTTCTTGTTTTTGTCGGGCTGGAAGAATTTCCAGAGGGCATTTTAGAACCTATGCCCGTCCCGATTTTTGTCAAATTTAGAACCTATGGGCTTTTTGGCTGGTCTGCCGGTTTGGATGTCGTTGGCAGATAAACGGTTCCGGTTTTTATCAATTGATTGACTTCGTCCAGCGCGCGCAAAAGTTGTTTATCGTCCGAGGATTGCAGTTCCTCCGGTGACATGCCGGACATGGCGGCGGGGAACATTGGTGCATCCTGGGGCAGGCTCACTTCAATTTCCGGTGAAATTCCCTTATGCCAAAACGACTGGCCGTCCGGCGTGAGCCACTCATCCACAGCCAGAAGCATGGCCGCGCCGCTCGACAGTGGAAATTCATTCAACACAGTGCCGGTGCCAAAGGTGGTCTCGCCGATCAATGGAGCCCGGTTCGCGTCGCGCAACGCGCCGGCCACAATTTCCGCGGCGCTCGCCGAACCATGATTAATGAGCACGGCCAT
>DASYYL010000248.1:0-20635 GCA_035933915.1 Verrucomicrobiia bacterium | reverse complement strand
GAGGTCTGCCACCGCCAGTGCGTCCAGACCTGGTTGCCACTTTTTTCGCGAACGGGAGCGACTCCCGAATATTTTTGCAAGCTGGCCGGATCAGGGTAAAGCCAGCGTAGCGTGCCGAAGGCCACGCACAAGCGCGGCGCTGGTTGTCGGCCCGCGCCCGGCAGATTTCTGGCAAGTGGCGGGTCTGGCCGCTTTGAGACTGATCAGGTCGGGCCAACGATTCCGGAAGGCCAACGCCACGTCACTTTTCAGATCGCCGGCCACTTGCAAAACTTGTGGATAATAGCCTTTGAGCAGGCTTTCGACTTGCAGGATGATCTGCGTGCGCCGGTCCACCACCTTGCGTCGGGCCTCATCCGTCCTCTACGTCCCATATGTCCCGTCCATCCATTAGGTCCCATTCTGTCCAATCGCCAGATTAAGTTCCAAAAAGTTTCAAAAAGTTCCAGAAAGTTCCAATTCTTCCTGTTGAATTTGATCGGTTTGTATGAGAAAACGGTATTAGGAATATCGGAATGAAAATGAGGAACCAGAAAAAGAGGAATTTATCCGAATGCACCGAATCGAATCGAAGAAAAACTCGCACACCGGTTGCATTTGCCGCCGCGTTTTCCCACAAATCCATCAATCCAGTAATCCAGAGATTTGGAACTGTCTCCGGGCAAAACGCAATGGCCAGTTCAATCCGTCATAAAAACTATAAACACAACACGTTACACAAGAGCAGGACGGTCGAATTGTCCCAAAACGTCCCGCTTGGTGGGGGGACAGATCCCCTTCAAAAACAGCCCTCCAAACATGAAAAATAAAGGAATTTTCGCTGCCCTCCGTCCCGATTTTCCGATCTGTCCTTTTGCCTCAAAAAGAATGAAAACGATGAGAATCCAAATCGCCTAAAAAAGTTTCAAGTTTTACTTAAAAAATCGCCCGGACTCGCCGATCACTCCGCAATACCGTATTTTAATAGCCGTGACGGATGAGACGGCCAATACTCCTATGACCCAATCTTCAAATGATTCCAACGAGCTGGAATCGAAGGTCCAGGCGTGGGGCGAAAAACTTTTCTCCGTAATTGAGGCGGCTGATCCGCCGTCGTTCTTCACAAAAAGAGGCCTGACGGGAGCGCTCATGGACTGGGCGATGCGGGATGAGCACTTCAAGACTCAATTGTTCCGTTTCGTCGATGTGCTGCCGACGTTGACGTCCGCGGGCGAAGTTTCGCGGCATCTCAAGGAATATCTCGATAGCGAGGGCATGGCGCCGGCTGTGCGCGCGGGATTAAAAGCGGCGGCGGTGGCGCCGTGGCTCATGGCCCCCGCGGTCAAAGCGCAAGTCACGGCGCTGGCGCGGCAATTCATGCTGGGCGATGACGCGAAAGAAATCCTGGCCGCCCTTCGGGATCTTCATGACCGGCAAATTGCCTTCACCCTGGATCTGCTCGGCGAAGCGGTTTTGAGCGAAGCGGAAGCCGACCAATATGCAGGGCGGTATTTGGATATGCTGGCGTTGCTGTCGCGCGAAACGGCTGGTTGGGGTGGCAATACCGAAGCGCCGGGTGAGGGCAGTGGCAGCGCCACGGGCCAACGGCCTACAGCACCGATCCTTAATATTTCGGTCAAAATTTCGGCGCTTTATTCGCAGATTCATCCGGCCGACCCGGAAACGGCCATTGAACTCATTTCCGGCCGGCTCCGGCCGATTCTCCGCAAAGCAAAGGAAACCGGCGCACTGGTGAATTTTGACATGGAGAGCTACGCCCTGAAAAACCTGACGCTGAATTTGTTCAAGACGATTTTCGGCGAGCCTGAATTTGACAGAGGACCGGCGCGCGGGCTCGCGATACAGGCGTATCTAAAGGATTCGGAGGCGGACCTTGCCGATCTTATTGCCTGGGCGCGATCGCGGCAACGGCGCGTGACGGTGCGGTTGGTCAAAGGCGCCTATTGGGATTATGAAACGGTTGTGGCGCAGCAACGCGGCTGGCCATCGCCGGTTTTTGCTTTCAAACCGGAAACCGACGCCAATTTCGAAAAGCTCTCGGCCATGCTGCTGGAAAATGACGATGCCGTGGATGCGGCGATTGCCACGCATAATGTCCGGAGCATCGCCCATGCGCTGGCCCAAGCCGAACGGCGCGGGATGGAATTCATGCATTTTGAGTTTCAAATGCTCCACGGAATGGCGGAGCCGGTGAAGGCCGCCCTGTTGCAGTTGGGTTGCCGGGTCCGTGAATATTGTCCGGTGGGGGAGTTGTTGCCGGGAATGGCCTACCTGGTTCGCCGCCTTTTGGAAAACACGTCAAATGAAGGGTTCCTCGCCAGCCGCTATGCGCGCGGAATCAGCCGGGAGGAATTGTTGAAGACGCCGAATGATCAGGGCCTCGTGCCTCGGCTACTGAGAGATCGCCCTCACCCCCGGGAGAGGGGGAATGATTTGAACGTTAGGCAACATAAATCGACGGAAAGTGCGCCGGCAGAAACAGTGGAAGAAAGTCAGAGCCCCATCACGTCGGCTGCCACGCAGAAGAGGAAGGCGCATGGAATAGATGCGGACGAAAAGAATCGGAAGCGGCATTTCCAGAATGAGGCACCGACGGATTTCACGATTGAAGATGAACGACAAAAAATGCGGGACGTCATTGACGATTGGCGGAAACAGTTGGGGCAGCGATATCCGCTGATCATCAATCATAAATCTGTTTCAACTCGTGATTGGCTGCCGTCGTTGAATCCGGCAAATCAGAAGGAAATTGTCGGTTACGCGGCGCAGGCGACCGTGGCCGAAGCGGACGCGGCACTGGCCGCGGCCCGCGCCGCCTGGCCGAAATGGGCCCGGACACCGGCGGACGAACGCGCAGCCATCCTCGAAAAAACGGCCTCCCTCATGCGCACGGACAAAGCCGCGCTGTGCGCCATTGAAATCCTGGAAGCGGGCAAAAGCTGGACTGAGGCTGACGCCGATGTCGCCGAGGCCATAGATTTTTGCAATTTCTATGCGGCGCGAATGCGAATCATGGGACGGCCCGAGCGCACGCAGCACGTGGCCGGCGAAAACAATTTCCAGGAATGGTGGCCGCGCGGGGTGGGCGTCATCATCGCGCCGTGGAATTTTCCGCTGGCGATCTTGATGGGCATGACAGCGGCGGCGCTCGTCACAGGCAACGCCGTTATTATCAAGCCTTCCGACCAAACGCCGGTGATTGCCGCTCATTTGATGCAATTGCTGATAAAAGCCGGCATTCCGCCGGGCGTGGCAAATCTGCTGACCGGCCCGGGCGGCGCAGTCGGTGCGCACATGGTGGAACATCCGCAGGTGGATTTCATCGCGTTCACCGGTTCGAAGGAAGTTGGGCTGAAGATTTGGGAATCAGCCGGACGGACGCGACCGGGACAGATGAATCTGAAAAAGGTCGTCTGCGAGATGGGCGGAAAAAACTGCGTAATTGTCGATAGCGACGCGGACATGGATGAAGCCGTGGCTGGATGCCTGGCTTCGGCGTTCGGGTATCAGGGACAGAAATGCAGCGCGCTGTCGCGGCTCATCGTGCTGGAGGACAATTACGATGCCTTTCTGCAACGATTCATCGCCGCGGCGGCTTCGATGCGGGTAGGGCCGGGCCAGGAACCGGGAAATCTGATTGGCCCGGTCATCAGCCGTGACGCCCAACAGCGAATTCTCAAAATGATCGAGGCCGGAAAGACGGAAGCGACGCTGGCATGGCAGGGCAAGGTTCCCGACGACCCGAAGGCCTGTTACGTGCCGCCGACGATATTTACGGATGTGCCGCCTGACAGCCGCCTGTTTTGTGAGGAAATATTTGGTCCGGTGCTGGCTATCAGCAAAGCGCGCGACTTTGGAGAAGCACTGATTCTCGCGAACACGGGCGAGTTTGCGCTGACCGGCGGTTGTTATTCGCGCAGCCCGGCAAACATCGAGCGAGTTAGGGCTGAAATGGTTTGCGGCAATCTCTATATCAATCGCGGTATCACGGGCGCGATTGTCGAGCGGCAGCCGTTTGGCGGTTTTCGGATGTCCGGCGGAGGGACAAAAGCGGGGGGACGCGAGTATCTTGAGAATTTTTTGGTGCCGCGAGTTGTGACGGAGAATTGCTTAAGGCGCGGGTTCGCGCCGACAGAAGAAGAATGAACAAGTCCTCGCCTTTACATAAACCTGCAGAACACTGGTGCCCGCTGCCCACCCCAGCCCTCTCCCGTCCACCCTCCTCCGCAGTATCGCTGCTCCGCGTTTATCTACTGGACAGGCAAGATGTGTACTCTCGAAGAAGACGTAACGGATGGTGCTACGGAGGACGGGCTGGGAGAGGGAGAATTATCCTCCGATGGTTTGGCAACCTGGATACTAATGAACATTGGACAACTAAGCCGCGAATTAGTCAGAGCCTCCTCACGGTGGCAGCGCCACTGGCCAAGGCTCCTACACATAAAAGGGGGTTGCCGTGAAACTGAATGACATGCGGGAGGTCCTGGCCGCGAGAGGCATTCAACTGACTAAGTCGCTCGGCCAGAATTTTTTGCACGATCAAAATCAATTGCGCCGGATTGCCGACGCCGCGGAGCTTTCCGCGAGTGACCGGGTGCTGGAGATCGGGCCGGGCTTGGGGCCTCTCACGGAAATACTGCTGGAACGCGCCGGCCAGGTTTTGGCGATAGAAAAGGACGGACGTTTGGCGGGACTTTTGCGCGACCGCTTCAAGAATCCGACATTCGAATTGCTTGAGGCCGACGCCCTGGAACTTCTCAGATCGGGCGATCGTGACTGGAACGATTGGAAAGTGGTATCGAACCTGCCCTATTCAGTGGCTTCGCCGATAATGGTGGAACTTGCCTGCGGCTCGCGCGCCCCGCAAAAAATTGTTGCCACCTTGCAATTTGAAGTGGCCCGGCGGCTGGCCGCTCAATCCGGCGGCGAGGATTACGGAATCCTGACGCTACTGGTGCAGTTGGATTTTGAAGTGCGCGATACTTTCAAGATTCCCGCATCCTGTTTTTTCCCTGAGCCGGAGGTGGATTCGGCCTGCGTGGTTTTGGATCGGCGCAGAGAACCGTTGCTGCCCGAAAACCTGCGGGGAAATTTTGTGAAAATTGTGAAACGTGCGTTTTCTCAGCGGCGGAAAATGGTTTTTAAATTGCTTAAACAGGATTGGCCGGAAGAAAAGCTGCGGACCGCGTTCACCGAATTAATGATTTCGCCGCAAGAACGAGCGGAGAAATTGAGCCTGGAGCAATTCGTTACCTTGGCAAATTCCTTGGAGTAATTTTCCGTCCCCGGGACCAATGATAGGTTCCTTTATTGTGTCCGCGACGCCCCGTTGGCGTCGGCAAAGCCACCGTCGATAAAGCCAGGAGCGTAATAGAACTCGTTATTAAACGGCGTTGACGTGCTAATTCCCTGTGGCGAGTTTGGGAAACCCGCCATCTGTCCAGTCATATAAAGGTAGTTCTGAAATTCAGTTCCGGCATCGCACCTTAATAGCACGCAGCCGTGCGGATGCCGCTGGCTCGGCTGCCCGCCGTCACCCAGCGACGCCCGGCTGGATCCGTCGTTGAAGGGATTGGCCGTGCCTGAACTAATAACCAGATCGTTCGGTTCCCACATCATGCAATAATCGGCTCTAAAATGTGGGTTGCTGAGTTTAAATTGGCCGATATCTGAAGGATTCTGGGTCGTCTGGTTCGGAAAATCAATCACGGCTCCATTCATAATATAGCTCGAATAAATGTCATTTCCGCTGACTGTGTTTCCACCGGGGCTGGAGAGAAATATATTCTGATACCACTGGCTTGCCGTTGAAGAGGCGTTTTCGGCGGGACACCAATATACGCCCGCATTGTTCACATAAGAAGACAAGGCGTTTGCCTTATAAATATATTTTTGCACGCTGGGAGCTGTTATATTCATCGGCGGGCACGCCTGACTGTTTCCAAGCGGACCTTTCTGGCCAGTCGGCAGCGTAAGCGCCGTATTAAGCACTGACAGACTCGAACCACCCTGAGAAGTGTATATCCAACCCTGCCATTTATTAATCGTGCCCCAATTCGGGTAAACTATCTGATCGTTGTTATCAGCCGCGTACATATGGATGCCCAACCCCAATTGACGGAGGTTGTTGAGGCACGTAGCAACTTGAGATCGTTGTTTGGCAGCATTCAACACCGGTAACAACATCGCGGCCAGAATGGCGATGATGGCAATAACGACTAGCAACTCGATGAGAGTGAATGCGTCCGGTCGTCTCTGAGATAGCGCCGGATAACTTCTGCAATATTTCAATTTCACATTCGTTGAGGGATCAGCTTTTTATCAAAAATAAGCCATTTTCGGAATGGGTCAACGGATTACGGCGCATTTGTCATCAGCCGGTAGAATACCGTGCCATTTCCGAGATTGATACCGTTCGTAATGCCGGAAGACGTGAGAGTGGCCGAGATGGAACCACCGTACGGCACCCAGTTGTTGCTCAGGCCGATCGAGAGGGGGTTGGTTTGGACCTGGAGATAATAGTAGCCGACATAATTGGCGGGCCAGGTTAACATCAACTGATTGTTGGCCGCGGAGACCGAGATTGGAGGCGGGTTAGTGAAGGACGGACCGGTGACAGTGCTGACGACGCCCAACGTGCCGTTTACAGGTATAGAACGAATATCCCAGGCGAGGTTGGCTCCGGGTGTGGCCGGGACGATATTGAAACCGCTGTTCGTGGTAATCGTCGTAGCGCTGAACAGCACGAGACTGTCACCGCCCACGAAGTTGGTGCCATCGCTAGAAATGACCACTGTGCCGCCCAGCGTCAAAGAAGCCGGGCCGGCGAGTTCGTCTACGGGAACAGCACCCGCGACGGGGCTTCTCTTGTTCGCGACAACATTGTCTGTACTGCCCGCGTTAAGGACGACGCTGTTGCTGATTGAAAGCGTAAAGGTGTTGGTGTTGGGCATGCCATTGGTCGTGGGCAAACCGATGGCCAGCATACTGCCTGAGTTGAAATTGAGATTGCCGGCCGCGGGTCCGATAACGGTTCCATTACCGGCCATCGTCTGACCGGTGCCGAAACTGTATGAGGGCGTCGCCGACAAGTCCAACGTAGCGTTGGTATTCACCTGGACGTACGCAGACGATCCCAGCGAAGAGCTTGCGCCCACACGGAGCGTTGCATTGCTGACGATGGTCGGACCGGTGTAGGAGTTTGCACCATCCAGCCAAAGAGCGGCAGTAGCACTGCTGGCCCCGATTGAGTCATTGCCGAGAATAAATCCGCCCGGGCTGTTGCTGTCCATGATGCTGTTCCAGACGTGCATGTCGTAGCGTACTCCGATCAAATTGGTCCCGGTGAGGAAGAGTGGGCCGTCGAAATTATTACTTTCGGACCCCGCATTGCCTGCTGAATCTATGGCGGCATTCCCGCCTTTCAGCCAGACATTCTTTTGAATTCCCAAATGGACGTTGTCCAGATTATTGGAGAAATTGTAGAAGGTAACTTCGCCGTTGGGTTCCACTGTCAAATAGTTCGTGGGATTGCCCAGCGCATCCGGTCCGCCCTGGAAGGCGAGACGACCGCCATTGGTGGAAGCCACGTCAATATTCCCCAAATGCGTGTCGCCGTCGGATTGCGGATAAATAAAGAATGCGCCACCGCCGATGAAGGTCAGGTTGTAGCCGTTGCCCTCGATTTGCTGTGCGTTGCCTGACAAAACATGCTCGTCACAACGGGTGGCAGCAATGCCAATAGTAGCATTGGTATCAAAATAGAGATAACAAAATGCGCCGTTGGGTTCCTGGTTGTTTCCACTATCCATGAGCGCGCCCTGGCCGTTGAAACCATTACCCGAAATGTGAATCCATTTTTCACCGCCGAGCGGGGCGGAAAGCGCCGGCCCAGCAGCGACTCCATTAAAGTTCAAGGATCCATTATTGGTAACGATCAATGGAGAGAACCCTGGACTGCCATTCACGGAAGCGTCCACTCCCAGGGCATCAACATTGGTATACTGCAATATGCCGTTTGTGACCCAAATTGTCCCATCAAAATCGGGGTTGTAGCTGCCGAGAATATTGGGAGCAGCATTATTATCGCCCGCCAAAGTCGCAGTATTGGTGCCTCCGAAGATTATCGTTCCAGCCTGATTCCCGTTACTGTCAGTAATGCTGGCGCCTACGACGTAATTTGTCAGCCCTGGCAGATTATACACCAGGGTTCCTGCGCTCGAATCGATGGTTGTAAAGGCCGGGGCATTGGACATTGCCAGGACGGTCATGCCACCAGCGCTCCCATTGCCTTCCATGTTGAGCGGTCCGGTAATAACACCGCCTCCGCTAAAAGTATAGGTCTTGACCACATTCGACATGGTCATGCCGGAGACAATCACATTGTTGGTCACCACCACTGCGGTGACGGATGCACTATCGTCGAATGTAGGGTTATCACCGGTGTAGAAGTGATCGTGAGTCGCCGTGCCCATATTGTACCAATTGCTGGTGACCAGGTCCCAATTTGGCGTCAAATATCCCTCCCACTCCAAGGGAGCGGCATTGCCCATAATGTTCACCATTAACGCCGACTTGCTGTTGTTGTCGGTGCCGATAACAGGGCTCATAGTATAGCGGGGACTGGCGCTGATGATTTGCACGTTCTGCGCCGTGCCGGTAATTCCGCTGGGCGCCTCAATCAAGGCATATGGGCTCGACGAGTTAAGCGCGGCGATGGGAGTCACTATGAAGGTGGAAATCCCGCTTAAAGTCAGGGTGCCGTTCACCAAAATAATATCGTTGTCTATGCCGACATTGTTGTTGTCAGAAATCTTCATGTCATTGGTATCGCCGTTCAGCGTCAGATTGTTCGTAAATATCATCGTGCCGTATTTTGTGGCATTCGTTCCGGGAAAAATCGTCGAACCGGAATTGGCGGTGAAGTTTCCGACAATAAGTCCCGACCCTTCCAATGTTTGTCCGCTGTTTAACGTCATTGAACCCGCGCCACTGGCATTGATGGTCGTGCTTGCGGCAGGGGTCAGGTAGATCAGCGGCGTATTGGGTATCGAACCGCCGGATTCAAGGGCCAAAACACTGTTTCCGGCCATAAGAGTCGGACCGCTATAGGTATCATCGCCGCCCAGGTAAAGCGGGCCGGTCCCGGACAAGGTGAAGCCGCCGGTTCCGGTGATATTCCCTGTCAGATTCAGCGGGTAGATGCTGGTCTGGATGCTGTTGGTGCCATTGAGAGTGATTGGGCCGGCGAAATTATTGCTGGAACCAGCGCCGCCGCCGGTGGAGAGCGTTGCATTGCCATTCAAAACCATCTGCTTGTTCAGGACGGAATTGCTGGATAGCTGATAAAAGCCCAGCGTGGCGCCGGACTCAACCGTGATGGTGTCTGAAGGAATGCCCATGCCGATCGTATATTGGAACCCAAGCAATCCTCGCTGGATGTCAATATTGCCTACTCCGATATCGCCCAGTTCATGTAGCCAGAGTTGCTGATTGCCGATCTTGGTCAAATTATAGCCATTGCCCTTAAATGAGCCGCCGCCCGCGCCGAGGGTATTAAGACCGATGTCCCAGCGATTGCCGCTGGCGTTGAGCGTTGTGTCTCCACTCAGTGTAATATTAAGTGGACCCGCGCTTTGGCCGGGCGAAGTACTGGCCGAGTTATTGATTGCGCCGCCGTTGGTGCCGGCGAAAGCGCTGCCGGCACCCTGGACCACCAGCGGTTCAGCCCCGACTCCCTGGGCGTTCAGGTCGAGCGTTCCGCCGTTTACAGTGGTGGTGTTCGAGACGCCCAGCCAGCTTGAACCGCCGCTGCCCAACTGCAAAACACCATTATTGATGTTGACCGGACCCGTATAGTTGTTGCCAGCGGTGTAAATACCGCTGGTGTTGGTGTCGTTGTAATTGATTCCCGTTCCGCCGCTGATATGACCCGTCCCGCTGAAAATATATCCCAATCCGCCGTTAATGGTAATGGATGAGGGCAGTACCTGTGTGGCCACGCTCACGCGATTGGTCACCGGGGTCGCGCCGGGCGTGCCGGTAAACGTCACGGCATCCTGCTGATAAAAGACATCCGGCGCCAAGGTGGCCGAATTGGTCCAATTTGTACTGGTATTCACGTCCCAATTTATATTGGCGGCGCCAATGGGCGCCGACCAGGTGAGGTTTGCCGGATTGCTGCTACCCACGGTCAAAAGGATTTCACCAGGTGTATTCCCGCTCGGCGTTGTATAACTGATGCTCATCGCATCGCGCGTGGCGTTGGTTACCAGACCAAACGTGCCGGTAAGCGTGCCGCTATATTCGGCCAGAACATAAGTGCCCACTGAGGGCGCGGTAATTGTCTCAATATTCAACACACTGCTTCCGCCCAGCGTAAGATTTGTGCAAACCAATAGATCATTGACGCCACCACCGATAGTGGTCGCCGTATTGATTTTGGCAATCCACGTTCCATTAAGCGTGACATTGCCCGCGTTCAACGTTCCGGGAACTACGGTTGTACCCAAATCAATCGAGGAATTTGTGCCGACGCCGATTGGCGAGATTATATTGCCCTGGGCAACCAACGGTCCGACCGAAGACGGAGTGCTGTTAGTGATGCTGTTTGGGTCGAATACCGTTCCACTCAGCACCAAAATGCCATTATTTTGCACCACATTTCCGGTGTTCTGCAAATTGCTTCCCAGATTGACCACCCCGCCACCGGAAATCTGCACGTTGATCGGACCGGTAACGTCGTTAGTGAGTGTCATCGTAGTGCTATTGGAGAATATAAGGCTGCTCCCGGACGGGAATGTGAGCGTAGGATCCAATAAAGAGCCGTTGTTCTGGATTACGACGTTGCCAGCGTTAATGGAAAGGCCGCCCGTGTCGGTCTGCGGCGCTGCAATAGCCAGGTTCCCGCCATTTAGGGTTAACGAGCCGCTGAAATTATTATTGCCGGCCAATACAAGGTTTCCCGGTCCGCTCATAACCATGCCGCCAACGCCGCTCCACTGATTGGCTAACGTAATGGCGCGGTTGACCTCGGGTGCAAAAGTGACATAGCCGGGGCCGGAGACGCCGTTGACCTGGAAAGAGCTGTTGGTGAGATTCGCCGGGACGGCCGCCACCCAGGTCCAATTTGTTCCGTCGGACAAAACATTCGTCGTTGAGCCGCTATTAGCCAGAACACCGCTGCCGGTCGGATACATGTCCACCGTATGGAAGGTGCCGCCAGAAATGTTGACAAATGGCGTAAAAGTGCCGCTGCTTTGGACGCCACCGTACCCGATGTAAAGCAAGCCGCCGACGATGTTTAAATAATCCAGCGGTCTGGGCGTAATATTTGAACCATTAAATGAGATATAACCTGAATAGACTGAGCCGCTGCTGATATTTACGGTGGCGTTGGTGCAGCCCTGGTCAAGTGAGATTCCGGCTGTGCTGCCCGCAGTCGAAGTGTTCTCCATAATATACAGCGACCCACCGGTCATATTAAACGTGCCCGAGCCGTATGGGACACCGTTACCGCGTCCGACGCCAAACCAGCCGTTGTCCACAATTGTGCCGCCATTAAGGTTAAAGATTCCGGCGCCATAATTTCCGATTTCGATCCCCGCGTAACAATTAAAGTTACCCAAATTCATCGTAAAGGTTCCGACGCTGTTTGTGCCCAGGCCAAGAAAAACCGCATCCTGATGGTAGTGGGCGTTGCCGTATCGTATGACGTTGAGCGTGCCACCATTGACGGTGAAACTGCCGGTAGCCCCCAGGCCCGAAGTGGGGCCTTGTCCAGCGCCTCCGCTGCCGTTAGCCCCGGATCGCCCACCGATGGTCAAAGCATAATTGTTGTTGTTTGTTGTCAAAGTGAGAGTGCCGCTATTGAGAACGAATGTGCCGCTGCTACTGTTCCAGGGTGCAATGGACATTTGCCCCACAAAATAATTATCCGGTGACGCGTAATCGCACTCCACTCCGTTGGTTAACAGCGCCGCGTAGGTGTTGGTCGCGCCGAATCCACTGCCGCCGGGCACCAGCCCTTTATCCCAATCCACCGCCGTGGAAAAATCGGCTGGCGAAGTTGCGACCCAGTTGATGTTCGAGAAAGTCTGTGCGTAGGTGGAAACGACGCCCATAAGGACGGCGCTCAATACGGCAGCGGTAAAAGTAAAAGCACGGAGCATAACGGGAAACGTTTTCATATTGGTTGTAAAAGAGGCGGCCCTTCCGCAACGAAAGACCAGCCAACGGATTCTATGTGGAATGTCTGGAATTGCCTTAAAATCCCTCAATTTGCCGGTTAAGTCAAGCTCTTTTTTGCTTAAAAAATTGCTTGAGCATTCTTGATTGAATTCGATTATTCTCCGCATACGTGCTGCGGCGAACCCACGATTCGGCTTGTGATTACGAGGGGCGACAAGGCAAAGGCACTTTTCCAAAACGCAGAATATAAAATATATTATACGACGCTTCCCCAAACGCGGCCGGGATTTTATTTGCGCCCGCGCCGTCAGGCCAGTAGAAAGTGTGCATGAACGATCCTGTCATTGCCCAAAAGTCTCCGTTCGTCCAAAAAGCCGACCCAGGCACGTATTGGTGGTGCGCCTGCGGACGCTCAAAGTCACAGCCCTTTTGCGACGGCTCACACAAAGGAACCGGCCTATCGCCAGTCAAAGCAGACGTTGCCGCGCAGGGAACCGTGGCCTGGTGCGGGTGCAAACACTCAAAAAACAAGCCGTTTTGCGACGGGTCGCATTCGCTGCTGGCATGAGCGGCAGAGTCTCGCTTGTCCATGGACTGGCAGAACATTGCTGTGTGGAAGGCTCTCCCCCTGCCCTCTCCCGTCCACCCTCCAAAGTATTGCTACTCCGCGTTTATCGGCAGGACCAGCAACGTGTGCGCTCCCGAAGAAAACGTGACTCGTGGTGCTACGGAGGACGGGCCGGGAGAGGGGGAATCGTCGTCAGATGGTTTGAAACGGCTAATGATTAAATACCAGGTAGTCCGCTGTGCGCGAGAATAAGACAAGCCGTGAACTGATTGTCGCGGCACGCGACCTGGCCGCTTCCGCCGGGCAGTTGAAATTCAGCCCGCCGGTCACGCACGTTTATAATCCTTTGGTCTACGCGTGGGCTGCGCATGAATTGTATTTGAGAAAGTACGGCGGCAGCCGAAAGCGCGTCATTTTTTTGGGAATGAATCCGGGTCCCTTCGGAATGGCACAAACCGGAGTGCCGTTCGGGGAAGTTGCGGCGGTCCAGGATTGGCTGGATATTTTCGCAAAAATAAAAAGGCCCGCGGACGAGCACGCGAAACGGCTTATCCGCGGTTTTGATAGCCACCGCTCTGAAGTCAGCGGGCGGCGACTTTGGGGACTTTTTGCGCAGCGTTTTGGGTCGCCGGAAAAAATTTTCGCGGAACATTTTGTGGTGAATTATTGCCCGCTGGCATTTTGCGAAAACAGCGGCTGCAATCGCACACCCGACAAACTGCCGCCGGCGGAACGGCATCCGTTGTTTGAGATTTGCAACGCCCATCTGCGCCGCGTTTTGGAAATTTTGGAATCCGAGTGGCTGGTTGGCGTAGGCGATTTTGCCGCAAAGCGCGGACGGGCCGTCTGCGATCAAATGCGCAAGCCCATCCAAATGGGCCAGATCCTGCATCCCAGTCCGGCCAGCCCGGCGGCGAATCGCGGCTGGGCGCAAGCGGCCACTGAACAGCTCGTCAAAATGGGTGTGTGGAAATAAGTCTTGGGTCATCTTCTTCGCATTGCCTCGGCGAACCGCGTCCGGAGCGCGGTTGTGTTATACAACAGGTTTGGAAACCTTCGCTACCGTTTAGCGCCTGATTTTCCGGATATATTCCAGCGGATGATCGTCGAGGACGTTCGGATATATCCCCTCGATCTTATTCGTGTCGAAGTAGGTTACACCTGCGTAAAAGAAGAGAGGGATAATAGGCGCCTGATTGCTGACTAAAATACTTTCGGCGTGCTGAAAAATCCTCTCGCGAAGGTTTAAATCTCTCTGTTCATTGGCCTGAAGAATGAGCGCATCGTATTCAGGGTCCGACCAGCCAGTGCGATTCTCACCGTCGTTGGTCACGAACATTTGCAAGAATGTGTTCGCGTCATCATAATCGCCGACCCAACTGGACCGGGACAACTGAAAGTCCAGTTTGGCCTGCATGTTCCAGAACACTTTGGTTTCCACTTGTCTCAGGTCCATGTGAATGCCGAGGGTATCGGCCCACATTTGCTGCAGTTCCACCGCGACGTTTTCATGCGTCTTGGCCGCGCCACCGGCAGCCGCATCAAATGTATACTCGAAGCGTGGAAATCCCTTACCCCCGGGATAACCCGCTTCGGCCAAAAATTGTTTGGCCAGGACCGGATCGTAGCCCAGGCCCTTCGGCGATGTGTAGTTGGCCGTGCCGTCGGGCACAAAATGCGACGCGGGCTGTTCGCCGGCGCGCATGATCTTTTTCACGAGGAGATTTTTATCAATGGACAGCGCCAGCGCGCGGCGCACGCGCGCGTCATCGAACGGCTTTTTGGTCACGTTGAACCGGATGAAGTAAGTGCCCAGAAAATCAAACCGGTGAAAATCCGGGCGTTTCAGCAGGACATCCAACAGTTCCTGCGGAATTTCATCCTTGTCCCAAACCACGTCGGCCGCTCCACTCTCATAGAGATTGAAAGCCGTGTCGGGGGAGCCGATGGGCAGAATGTCGATGATGTCCGACCGGGTGTTTTTGGCATTCCAATAGCGGGGATTTTTGACCAGACGCACGCGGTCGTTCAACCGCCAAAAGCCCAACACATACGGTCCGCTGCTCGGCAGAGGCCTGGCCATAATCCACCGATCGCCATATTTTTCAATCGTTTGCCGCGGGACGACAAACATCACCGGGAAAGTGCACAGGTCCAGGAAAAAAGCGACGGGATAGTTCAGCTCGCACCGGACTGTATATTTGTCCAGGGCGTGGACACCGACCAGCGACGGGTCCTTAATTTTTCCCGCGTTAAAATCCTCGCCATTTTTTAGATAATAAAGGGCAAAGGAATAATCCGAAGCGGTCAAAGGGTCGAGGGCGCGGGTCCAGGAATAGACGACGTCGTCCGCGGTGATCGGTTCGCCGGTGGACCAGACGAGGTTCGTCCGCAAATAAAAAGTATAGGTTTTCCCATCCGGCGAAACGTCCCAACTTTTTGCGAGTCCGGGAATGGGCCCGGCCGTTTTGGGATCCAGCCGCACCAGGCCTTCGAATAATCCGCGCACGATGCGCATGTCCGGCTGGCTGACAATGATGGCCGGGTCGAGCGAATCCGGCTCGGCATGATTGATGATGGTGACGTCGGCGGGCGGCTCGCGGCGAAAGCAGCCGGACGTAGTCAGGCACAGCGCCGAAAGAAGCACGAGCCCCCAAAAGCGACAACGCGCCCGCGAAAGAAATTTCGGGGCGCGGATCGCGAAAACAGCCATTGAATTATTTGCCGCCCGCGGGCGCGGAATTTGTGGCCGAGTACAGCGGCATGGCCGGCGCCGCAGCCGGCGCTGACGGAGGCGGCGTGTTTGCCGGTTGAGGCGCAACCCGCGGCTGCGGGGCGCCCTGCATTTGCTGCTGCTGTTCGACTCCGCTCTCAAAATCCGATCGATTGCTATGGTGCATGCGTGTTTCCATCATGCCAAGAATCACCGCCAGCACAATAAACGCGACCGTCGCCCATTTGGTAATTTTTGATAGCGCGGTGCCGGAGCCGGCGCCAAACAGGGCGTCAGCGGTGCCGCCGCCAAAGGCCAATCCCGCGCCGGAGTCTTTCTTGGGCGGCTGGGCGAGGATCAACAGGGTTAAAAACCCGGCATTGATGATTAAGAAACCAACTAAAACGTAAACGATGTAAATCATACTCTATCTTAAATCGAATTCCTGATAATGTCAGCAAAACTTCGCGCCTCGAGGCTGGCGCCGCCCACAAGCGCGCCGTCAACATCCGCCTGGCTCATCAATTCGCGGGCATTTGCAGGCTTGACGCTGCCGCCGTACTGAATGCGGACTTTGCGGGCGGTCGGTTCGTCAAACATCGCGGCGAGCTGGCGCCGGATGAACGCGTGGGCATCCTGCGCCTGTTGTGTTGTCGCCGTTTTGCCCGTGCCGATGGCCCAGACCGGCTCATAGGCGATGATCGTTTCAGTCATTTGGTCCCGAGTCAGGCCAGCCAGGCTGCCGCGGACCTGGGTTTCCAGCACTTTTTCGGTCTGGCCGCCGTCGCGCTCGGCCAGAGTTTCGCCCACGCAAATGATGGGTTTCAGAGTCGCGCCATGCGCCGCCGCGGCTTTTTTGGCAATCAACGCGTCCGATTCCTTTTGATACTGGCGCCGTTCGCTGTGGCCCAAAATCACGTAACGGACAAAGCATTCCTTGAGCATACCGGCGCAAATTTCGCCGGTGAACGCCCCGAAATTGTGCTCGCTCATGTTTTGAGCTCCCAAACGAATATTTTTGGTCTCTAAAATCGCCTTTGAAACAGCCTCCAGCGCGGTGAACGGCGGGCATACCACGATATCGGCGTCTTTCACGTTTTTAAGCTCGAGCTTCAGGTCGCTCACCAAAGCCAGCGCCTCGGCAATGGTCTTATTCATCTTCCAATTGCCGGCTATGATTAATTTTCTTTCTTTGTTCATTTTTTCAAAATATTCGACCGCGAATTTACCTCTCTTCTCAAGAATCCAATCGAAGTTTAATCCGCGCTGGAAATTTAGAGCAAAGTTTGGATGCACCCATGGCTGGCGCGCCGGCGGCTGAAAAAAATCTCATATCGCCAAATAGCCCGCAAATCCAAACCTCGCCCGCGCCGGCTTCAAAATAAAGCGCGATCTTCTCTTCGATTTCCGCTTCGCTGTTTCCGGGCGAAAGCACTTCGACACAGATTTCCGGCGCGTGGGAAAAGCACTGACGATTTCCCAGTTCTTTGATGCGCTCGCTCGAAGCCCATGCTACGTCAGCCGCGCGAACGCCATCTGCGGTGGAAATGGGGCATTCGGGAAGCACTCGGCCGCGGGGCATGAGTTTGTGCAGAAGTCGTAGAATTTCAGCTTGATAGAACCCATGTTTTGGAGCAGGTGGCGGACTCTTAATAACGTGACCAAACCGATCCGTTTCAACGCGTCCTTCAATTTTGTGCATTTCTGGATCGGCCAGCAATTCGTCCCATCGGCGCAAATTGAATTCCATTTGCGCTTCGTGCGGCGGCAATTTGATGGTCAGCGTGGCCATGCTTTAATGTAGCTCATTTATTGGACAGCGCTGCAACACCGGGCAGGACCGCACCTTCCAAAAACTCCAGGCTTGCGCCGCCGCCGGTGCTCATAAATGTGACTTTGTCGCCCAGCTTGGCCTTGTTCAAGGCCTTCACACTGTCGCCACCGCCGATGATGCTCTTGGCTCCGTTCTTTTGCGTGGCATCCGCCACGGCCTGGGCAACCATATTGGTCGCGGCGGCAAATCGCGCGTCTTCAAACATTCCCATCGGCCCGTTCCATAGAATGGTCTTGGCGCCCGAAATGATCTTTGCGTAATTGCGGGCCGTTTCGTCACCGACACTGAATCCTTCGGCATCATCGGCAATATCGCCTTTAATCGTCTGGATGTTGGTAAAATCCATGACGGGCTTGCCCTTTTTATTCAGCTTGCCCGTGTCCACGGGCGTCGCCACTACCACGTCCGTGGGCAACTGAAAGTTCACACCCAGCTTCTTCGCCTTGGCTTCGGCATTCAGCGCGGTTTGTTTGTGTTCCGGTTCCACCAGCGATTTGCCGACCTTTTCACCGTGCGCCAGCTTGAAGGTGTAGGCCATAGCGCCGCCGATCAAAATCGTGTTCGCCTTTTCCAGCAGACGGTCAATTACTTTAATTTTATCGGACACTTTAGCCCCGCCCAGAATCACGACAAACGGGCGAGCGGGATTTTCCAGTTCATCACCCAAAAATTTCAACTCGCGTTCCATTAACAGCCCCGCAGCGCATTTTCCACCGCGTTTGGCAATCACACGGGCGACTCCCTCGGTCGAGGCATGGGCCCGGTGCGCCGCGCCAAAGGCGTCGTTGACGTAGACATCGGCGATTCTGGCGAGTTTTTCCGCAAAGACCGGGTCGTTCGCTTCCTCCTCATGGTAGTAACGCACGTTTTCCAGCAAGGCAACGTGGCTGTCTTTCAATGTGGAAGCGATTTTTTCGGCGTGTTCGCCGATGCAATCGTCCGCAAATTCAACCGGCGCGCCCAGCAGTTCGTGCAATTTCAGGCCCACGGGACGCAGCGACATTGTCGCTTCGCGCTTGCCCTTGGGGCGCCCGAGATGGGCGGCCAGAATGATTTTCGCCCCCTTTTCGATCAGCAGCTTGAGAGTGGGCAGCGTTTCGACGATGCGCGTAGTGTCGGTAATCACCATTTGCCCGTCTTTTTCCTCCATCGGCACGTTATAATCCACGCGCATGAAAACGCGCTTGCCGCGGACGTCCAGGTCTCTAACAGTCAATTTTGCCATAAATCAAAGACCGTCAGTTTTACCTGATTGGAAAGCGGCACGCCAGTTTTTTTGGCGACTTTGGAAAAGGGGAATTACTGGAGCTTTCAGTCGTCCCATCAGGCTCATCCGGCTCCTATACCCCCCTTTTCCAATCTGCTCAACCGCCTTTGAATCCCAGAGACTCGCGCCGACCCCACAATTCCGCGGGTTTGAAAATTCCACCGGGGGTAATGATGCCCGTAATCAGGTCCGGCGGCGTGACATCAAAGCCCGGGTTGCGAGCGCCGCTGGAGGGATTGGCCACGCGTACATAAGAGCGTTTTCGGCCCGCGTTTCCCCACGCACCCAGCACTTCGCTTTCGCCTCGTTCTTCAATGGGAATCTTGAAACCGCTCGTCAAATTCCAGTCTATGGTGGAAAGCGGAATGGCGACGTAAAAGGGAATCTTGTGACGCGCCGCCAAAACCGCTTTTGTGTACGTCCCAATTTTATTGGTGACTTCACCCGTGCGCCCCAGGGTCCGGTCGCTGCCGACAATGACCAGGTCAATCTCGCCGCGCTGCATCAAATGGCCCGCGGCATTGTCGGCGATGATTTGATGCGAAATCTTTTGCTGGGCCAGTTCCCAGGCCGTGAGTGTGGCACCCTGGGAACGGGGACGCGTTTCATCGCAGAACACGTGGAATTTCGTTCCGGCGGCCTGGGCGGCATACATGGGCGCGGTAGCCGTGCCCACGTCCACAAACGCGAGCCAGCCGGCGTTGCAGTGGGTCAGGACCCGCATCCCGTTTTGGATCAATTCTGCCCCATGCCGCCCGATCTCCTCACAATGACGCACGTCTTCATCCGCAAATTCCGCGGCGGCGGCGAGGGCGAGTGATTTCTTTTCTTCCACCGTCCGGCCCGGTTGCATTGCGACCCGGACCCGGTTCATTGCGTTAACTGGGTCGACGGCAGTTGGCCTGGCCTGTTCAAGGGTCTGGTAGACGCTCCGAACGTGCGCGGCGAATTTTTTCAAATCGTTGCCGCGAAACGCCCGCGCCCCTTGCGCCAGGCCGTAAGCCGCGGTGGCCCCAATAGCTCCGGCGCCGCGCACGACCATCTCGCGAATCGCCACAGCCGTCTCGCGAAAGTCGCGCGTGGAAATAATTCGGAATTCATGAGGCAGCAGCCGTTGCTCGATGAGTAAAACGGCGTTTTTTTGGGTATCAAAGCTGACGGTGCGGAAATGCCGCGTCCGGCCGCGAAGAGTGACGTTCATTAACGCTCTAGCGGACTTTGACCTTTTTGTACCGGATTTTTTTGAGGATTTCCCGGTAAGCGGCCTGTGAACGGAATTTTTTCAGGTCAGGGTCCTTCGTGAGCCAGGCAAAATCTTTGTAGCCCAAATGAATCGCTTTTTCCAGCGCTGCGGCGGCGCGGTCGAACTGCTCGGTCAACGAATAGCTGCACGCGAGATTGTAAAAGACGACCGGATTTTGCGGCTCGAGTCGGGCAAGCCGCTCGTCCACGTTGAGGCCTTCGGTAAAACGGCCGCGCTGGGTGTAATGGTCGCCGAGGAGTTGGAGCGCGTCAACGTAAGCGGGATCGCGACGGACCAGTCCCTCCATGAAACTGATTTTCACATCAAGTTCACGATGGTTCGCGCGTGATTTTTTTCTGACACCGTTCTTAGCCTGCATAGAACGCTTTAAATTAATTCCATACTTAGGGGATCAAGTCAAGCTGCCAGAAAACTTTTTATGGATATTTTACCATTCTTTTTGCAGAATCAGTCTGGCTTCTTTTCTATGAAATGCTTTGTCACGGGCGCTTCCGGATTCGTTGGCTCGAATCTCGTCCATGAATTGCTGGCGCGCGGGCACCGGGTCAAGGCACTGTTGCGTCCAAATGCGGACGAACGGGCGCTGGCGGGCGCCACGTTTCAACGAGCCACGGGCGACGTTCTCGATCCCGGCCTGCTCCGGCGGGAAATGGAGGGCTGCGATTGGTGTTTTCACGTGGCCGCGAGCTATCATTTATGGCTCCGCGATTACAAACCGATGTATGAGGCCAACGTGACGGGCACCCGAAACGTTCTCGAAGCCGCCGGCCGGGCAGGTTGCCAGCGCATCGTCTATACCA
>DASYYL010000243.1:0-16766 GCA_035933915.1 Verrucomicrobiia bacterium | reverse complement strand
GTAGGTGTGGACGGTTTCGTAGCTGATTTGGAGTTTTTCCGCGATTTCCTTATACATCAACCCGCGGCTTAACAGGTCGAGCACCTGCTGTTCGCGTTCGGAAAGATTTTCCGCGGGCTGCGCCGGGGCATTTTTCTGGAATGATTGCACGACCTTGCGCGCGATGTGCGCCGTCATGGGCGAACCGCCGCGCAGAACGTCGCGGATGGCGCTGATCAATTCCGCGCTGGTGGTGCGCTTGAGGAGATAACCGCTCGCGCCCGCGGCCAGCGCGTCGAAAATATTCTCCGTGTCTTCATAGACCGTGAGCATGATCATTTGGACGTCGGGCAACAATTTCTTCAACTGGCGAACGCATTCGACGCCGTTCATGCCAGGCAAATTGATGTCCATCAAAACGACGTCTGGTTTCACTTCCGGCAATTCCTTGATGGCGTCCTCGGCATCCGGATGCTGGCTCACGCAACGGAAACCCTCGGCGCGGTTCAGCACCCGCGCGAGCGTCCCGCGCAATTTTTCATTGTCCTCGACGATGGATACGGAAGTCGGCATGGGCTACCAGATACACGAAAGACGCGCAATTGTCAGGGCGATTTGTAACAAGCGTTGAAACGTTAAAAAGGGTAATTATATATTTGACTCACCTAAATTTACATGCAAGGGTTAAAGCAGAAAAAAATTGAAATGTCGGGCCTTGATTTTAAAGAATGGGCCTCCCTATTTCCTGATGGAATATTTGTGAAAGCCGTAATCATATATGCGGATGAGTCGGGCACGCATGACCGCTCAGGCCAGCAGAAAGGTTCTGAATATCCTGTCGTTGCGGGATATGCTGCTCCAATTTCCGAATGGTCTAAATTTTGCGTGGATTGGAAAGCGGTTTTGAATAGTTATGATGTTCCCTATTTTCACTTTAGAGAATGGGCGGCTGCATCCGCAGTAATCAGAGGCAAGCCACCGGATTCTGATTTTAAAAAAAACCCATATCGCATTTTGG
This sequence comes from Verrucomicrobiia bacterium, assembly GCA_035933915.1. Lineage (GTDB taxonomy): Bacteria > Verrucomicrobiota > Verrucomicrobiia > Limisphaerales > UBA11358 > UBA11358. The sequence goes on along the minus strand of DASYYL010000243.1, from coordinate 15,769 downwards.
ACAAAAAGCGGCTGGATAAACTTTTATATACATTGGCAGATATTGCGGGTAGGGGTAATAAGGTTCCGATTGCTGGCGCAATTCGCACACATGTGTTCAATCGTATAAAGGCCAAACTGGAAATAGAAAACCCGGAGGAAATTGAATTAGGGTCGGACCCGTTTAAGTATTCAATGGGCGAATTTTTCAGACATTATCATCGTGAAACATGGGAACGTTGGAATGATTTTACGGCGCCAGTCACTTTTTTCTTCGATCAAAGCAATGACCCGCAATGGAAATCAGCACTTCTTGAAGTATATGATGCGTTTGCGAAAATGGATTTACGAATGAAGGGGATTTCATTCGAGGATAAGAAGGAAATGCCGCATATGCCTCTCCAGGCGGCTGACATGCTGGCATATCGGAGTAGGCAGGCGGCACACAAAATAAACGATGGGACATACGATTTCACAAAGTTGGACAATCTCCTTTTGGCCGGAAACTTGCGGCTACGTAAGGAGATTAGGGAAAATAGAAAGTTGGACATTTTGATTAGGAGACAATTGTTATGACACAACCTGAAACTCCATTTGAAAAGTTTAGAAATTTCACAAAAAAAATTGTTGCGGTGCCGAAATCGGAGATAGACCGGCGAGAAGCAGAATATCAAAAAGCCCGTAAAAACAAAAGGAAACGAAACAAGTTATGATTTGTTCCGTTTGCCACGTCGTTGCCTATGGAATCGCCGGAAGTCCGTCCGCGCTCATATCGCCGCCGATGAGTTTGGCATATTCCAGCCGCTTGCCGATGATGCCAACGATGCCGCGTAAGAACCGGCCTGAATCAGTGTTCTCGCGCTCATTGAAACGAAACGCTTGTTCGTCCAGATAACGAAACAAATGAAAAGGCTCAATACTAACATACGTCCCGCGAATGGTTCTTTTAAGCAGACTCCAAAAGTTTTCAAGGCCATTGGTATGAACGTTCCCGCGAACATATTCTTTGGCATGGTCAATCACTTCATGGACATAATCCTGATTCAAACCGTTGTAGGAACGAAGCGCATCCGTAAAAACGTTCGAGCCTTTGGTGACATGCTGGCGAATCTCGCCGTGAACGGTAGGGCGTTTGGCATTCGTAATATGTTTGAGCCTGACTTTGCCTTTGCGCTCCAAAAGGCCCATGACGATTTCCTTACCGGCCCAACCGCGCGCGGGAATTGTTTTCTCACGGCGAGCCTTGCTCATAAACCGTCCGTTCCCGCCGATGTAAGTTTCGTCCGCTTCCACGTCGCCGGACAGTTTGTCCATGCTTCCGTTTTGAATGGCGAGCCGGATACGATGGAGCATAAACCAAGCGGTCTTTTGAGTGACGCCCAAAGCGCGGGCAAGCTCGCAAGAACTAATACCGTTTTTGGCATTCACAATCATCCAGAACGCGGGAAGCCATTTATCAAAACCAAGTGCGCTATCCTCGAAAATTGTGCCGACTTTAACCGAGAATTGTTTGGCGCATTCGCGGCATTTCCAAAGGCGGCGCGTGGCAAGAAACCCTACATCTTCGCTCTTGCAGGCAGGGCATTTGGTTTTGCCGCCAGGCCAGCGAACAGCGGCCACAAAGTTCAAAGCCTTATCAGCATCGGCGAAGTATTTAATCGCTTCCGCCAGTGTTTGAGGAAACTCAATATCGTTTTGCATGACCACAATTTCGCATAAAACCTATGGTGAGGCAAGTATATAATTACCTTAAAAAGTTGAAATGTTGAAACGGTTTTCGATTCGATCGGTCATTGGACAAATCGGATGAACACCGAACTCGCGCGGCACAGCTGCAAAAAAGTCAGAGCCTCCTTACGTCGGCTGCTACGCCAAAAAAGGAAGCCGTACCACATTTCAACGATTCAACTTTTCGACGTCCCTCAACGGCACGGTCAACTGCACGAGCGTGCCGCCGTTGGCGCCGGGCGAAATGGAAAAGTCTCCGCCGATGTCGTCCATGCGTCGCTTCATGTTGCGCAACCCGTTTCGATTTGAGACGGTCTGTTTATCCATGCCGCGGCCATTATCTTCGACTTGAAGGACGAGGTGTTTCGGATGGAGGATGAGGCGCACCCAGACTTCACGGGCGTGGGCGTGTTTGATGACGTTGTGAACGGCTTCCTTGAACGCCAGATACACATTGTGGCGCACTTCCGGCGGAATGGCGGCCGCGGGCAATTGCGCCGGAACGTCCACGCGGCTTGGCAGATTCGCCAAAGCCAGATATTCCTGGGCGTATTTGCAGACGTAATTGGCCAGGCCCTCCAGCGTGTCATTGGATGGATTTACCGCCCAAACGATTTCATCCAGCGACCGCGTAGTGTCGCGCGCCGTTTGCGAGATTTGCCGGCTATGCTCTTCGACTTCCTCGGGCAAATTTTTGTCCGCCTCGGCCATCTCGCCCAAAAGGGCAACCTGGGTCAGGTTTGCGCCCAGTTGGTCGTGCAGGTCGCGGGCGATGCGGGCGCGTTCGTGTTCCAGGGCTTCGCGTTGTTTTAGCACTTGCACCTGGCGATGCAGTTTCTGCGTGGAAACATAGCGGACCGTCCCTACAACCGCCCCGAGAAACAGCAGGATGACCACGATGCGAAAGGTGTCGGTCTGCCAAAACTGCGGAAGCGCCACGATGTCCAGGACCGCGCCGTTTGTGTTCCAGACGCCGTCTTCGTTGCAGGCGATGACATGAAACTGGTAATTACCCGGCAATAAATCGGCATAGTGCGCCGCCCGCAAATTTCCGGCGCCGGTCCAGCGCGTCTCGTGGCCTTCCAGGCGATAGCGAAAGCGGACCGCCTGGGGTGACGAAAAATTCAGGGCCGTGTAAGAAATATCAAGCTGCTCTTTGCCTGGCGGAATGGTGATGGAGGAACTCGACGCGGAATTGAGGCCATTGGTAATTTGCTCGCGCGTGTCAACCCGCACGGATTCTATGAAGACCCGCGGCGGACGGTGGTTTGCCTTGAGTTTCGAAGGGTCAACCCAAACCGGACCTTCGATTGTGGAAAACCATAATTCGCCGTCGCGCGAGCGAATTGCCGCCGGTTGTGAACCGCTGGAACATTCGCGATTCGGCAGGCCATCCGCCCGGCCATAGACGCGGCAGAATAACGAATTGGTTCCATCGAATGCCGCTCGCTGAATCCGCATCAACCCGGCATTTGAGCCAATCCACAGAAAGCCATCATCATCGCCAATAATGTAGCCGAGGCTGTTACTGGGCAGGCCGTCGCGCGTGGAAAAACATTTCCAGTTTTTATCTTTGAATCGCGCCAGGCCGTGCGCTCCCGTTCCCACCCACAATACGCCGTCGCTGTCAACGTAAAGGCAGGATATGTCATCGCCGGGCAGGCCGTTCGTTGTCCGGTACGAAACAAATCTGCCGCCGTCGAAATAATTTAACCCGCTGCCTTCGGTTCCGACCCATAAATGGCCGGCGGAATCTTCGGCAATGGCGGAGACAGCGTTGCCGGAGAGACCGTCGGCGGTCGTGTAGAGTTTCCATTGTTGTCCGTTCCAACAACCCAGACCGTTCCCGCTGCCCGCCCAAATCCGTCCATCCTGGCTTTCGAAAAGCGCGAAAATATCGCGGCCGAGAATTCCCGCCGCAGACATCGGTGAAAAATGATTGGTTTGAAACATGAACAGCCCTTCATTCATCGACCCGCTCCGCGATCCTGCCCAGACATGGTGACGGCCGTCCACCAGGACTGTCCATGCCAACGCCTGCCCCTCTCCTACCTTAAAAACCCTGGTGATATTGGTTTGCCAATGCGAGACCCCGGCGGACGTGACCGCGGCCCAAAAACCATCCTCCGCATCTTCAGAGATCGACTGGACGGCCCACGGATAAAAATTCTCCGGAGAGGCAAAAATTTTTCTTTTAACGCGGTCCAGACCGCCACCATCAGTGCCGGCCCAAAGGTCGCCTTCGCTGTCAAAGGAGAGCGACAGCACAAGGTCAGACGACAAACCATTGGTGTTCGAGACGTGCCGATAATTTCCAGCGGCATCGAACCAAAAAATTCCCCCGCCGAACGTGCCTACGACAAGATTACCGGCGCTGTCTTCAGACGCAGCCTGAACCGGCGATTTCCAGGGAAAAGGCCCGAAATCTTTTTCCGTGCCGTTCCGGTCGACTTTTTTGATTCGCCCTCCCCAGAGTTCCCAACCGCCGCCATCGGGCGAAGGGACGATCAAGTGCTGCGCCAGCGGTTCCAATTGGGATGAATGAACTCCCGGATAATAATTCATTTGGCCCGAGTGATACTGCGCCAACCCGCTTTCCGAATAAAAGTAAACATCGTTGCCCGCATCCTCAATCGCGGCGGTCACCGGCCCGATGCCGGCGGTTTCTTTTTCGAAACCTTTGATTTTTCCGTTTTGAATAACGGCCAGGCCCGACGATTGCGTTCCGATCCAGAGATTCGTTTGGCGATCTTCGTAGAGGAAGACGATCCAGTCGCTGTTGAGACCGGGCGTATTCATCTCGTCAAACCAGGTGAACTGATTTCCGTCGAAGCGCACCAGGCCATGGAGCGTTCCGATCCAGAGATAGCCGTCTTTGGATTGGACAACAGAAAACACCTCATTATCCGGCAAACCGTTTTCAGCCGTCCACGAATCCACGGTGAAGGGGGAATCGGAAGCGGCCGCAAGAACACCCGCGGCCGCGAACAAAGCGAAGCAAAACACCAGGGCGAATGGAAAAGTCCGGCCAATCGGCATTGGACATTTTTCAATTGATTCGCCCGGAAAGTAAAGCCGATTGACGCCATTCCAGGCAGAGACACCGCGCTGCGGTATCCGAGCCACTTGCCAATAGCGCCGCCCCTACCACCAGCTCATGAGGCCGTTACGCCACGCCGGCCAAAATCTCCACATCTACGGAGGTGTTTTCTTTGAGAGTGTTCTTAACGGTGCATTGTTCGGCGGCGCGTTTGACGGCGACGACGCGGTCCCTGGGAAAGTTGTCCGGCAGTTCGATGTCCACGGTTATCGAACCGATGCGCAGGGGATCTTTGGCCAATTGATAATCGAGGCGCATCTCAAAGCCCTCGTGCGGCAGCCCGGCCGCCTTGCAATACTTCACAATGTGGATGGCCATGCACGTACCGACGGAGGCGGCAAGCAATTCCACCGGCGTCGGGCCGGCGTCGATTCCGCCCTGCTCGATCGGCGCGTCACACACGAGCCTGTGGTTACCCACCGTCGCGGTGACGTGATAATCTCTTTGATGTTTGATGGTGATCAGACTCATAGCGTTCCTTTCGTTCGTTAATTAAACTTCAGTAATTGTAATGGCCTCGGGCGAGCAGACCGAAACGCAGCTCTGGCAATTGCTGCACTCTGCCGTATTTCCAACGACCAATTTGCTATCCTCAAGCTGATAAATCTGGTTCGGGCAAATGTTGACGCACTCGCCGCAAACGTTGCATTTGGTTTCGTCTATAGTGATGACATACATAACACGCCTTTCATTTTCAGAAAACAATCGCATTCCCCGGCAAATACTTGTATCGCTTGGCCTTGCGCGGAATTTCGGCCAGTTGGGCGGGCGTGTATTCTTCGACCGCAAAGTCGCATTTTGCGCAACAAAGCTTAATCATCTCAGTTTGCATCGCGGTAACACTATTGACCGCCATCATCAAAGCAGCTAACCGTTTATTGCGCTTTTTTCGCCAGCTTTTGAGTTGAACCTGTCTCACCGGGGGCTTCAAATGTAACAGGCCCCGTCCTTTGCCATGTTTGCTCCTTGCTACAAATTCAGGCCGGCGATAGTGTTCGCTGAAACACCACTTTATTGTGTCAATCCGTGATGAAATTTGCGGAACCCTTTTGGCAATGAACTCAAGAGCTGAGGCGCTGAACCCTAACTCTGCGCCATCGCGCGACTCCAATTTTGCCGGTCACACGACGTCGCATGACCTGCCGATTTGGAAATCGGCGATTGGCTCGCTCGCTCCCGCTCGCTCGGCCCGTCGGGCCTTGCCTTCGCTCTGCTCAGGCAATCCCTTTCGCGGCTTCCCAAGCCGCTCAAGTCAGCAGGTTTGGAAACCTGCGCTGCGCCTTGCGGTTGGACGGGCGGCGATCCAAGTTCTTACAGCCGCCAGTATTTCCATAGCAGGCTTAATCGAACCTGCGGCCCGGGCCGACACGGCGACGAATCCAAATTCTCAGGCAATTGAAGGTACAGTGGAATTCATTCAGCCGATGGAGTCTGGACGGTTGGACTTGAAGCTGATCTCGGGCACGAACCGGATGGATGTCACGGTGGAACATCCGAATGGAAATTGCCCGACGCAGTTTAGCCGGATTCGGGTAAATGTCGCCAGCGGCGGATCGAGCGCGGTAACTGTTTCAAACCTGGACCAGATTCAATTTCTGACCGGTCTTCAGCGTCCACTGGCGACCAGTGTCGCCGAACTGTGCCGGTTGGGAACGGAGGGGCAGCACATCGCCTGCGTGGCGCACCTGGAGGGACAGGTGCTGGCGGCGAGTCCGGGCCGGGGAACATTTGCCATCAAAGACAGCACGGGCGTGGCGCTGCTGGAAATGAAAACGCGCGAGCGCGATGAGTTTGTTTCGCCGGGGCAAGTCGTCATTTTGGAGGGCAACGCAGTCGTGGAAGGCGATTGTGTCGTGTTGCGCGATTTTCCAGTGGTGGACAATAACGACACACACTCGATGAACGAAGAATCAGGCGGCATTTTTTTGACGGCAGGCAGGCATCCATTTGAACTGTCATGGTTCAACTGGCTCCTGCCTTACGGGCTGGAAGTTTACTATGAGGGACCGGGGTTGCCGCGGCAGAGAGTGCCTGATGCGGTTTTATTTCACACGAAAACCGGCCCGGCAAGCGGCAGCGCACGCCTGGTTCCGGGAGTGGACTATCGTTGCTACGAAGGCTACTGGCTGCGAGTGCCGGACTTTGACCGTCTCATACCGGTTAAAGAAGGGGCCGTCTCCAACTTTGATCTCAGTGTCATAAGTCGGGACGTCAATGTGGGTCTGCAATTTAGCGGTTGCATCGAAGTCCCGCGCGCGGGCATCTACACGTTTTCCACGAAGTCGGACGATGGCTCTCTGCTGTATGTGGATGAAAAACCGCCATCGGTTGAGGTGACCGGCACGAACGCGCTGCCCGCACCGATAGTCATGGGCCAGAGTCCGGGCGCGAACGACGATGATGTATGGGCGCAAACGGAAGGGACTGTAACGTTTGCCGCGGCCGAGAACGGGATGTTGGAGTTGGGCCTGGCCTCCGAGGCCGGCCAGATACACGTGGAAGTGGCGGACGACACCGGTGCTTCCGCGCACGATTTACTGAAACGGCGCGTCCGCGCGACTGGAATTAGCCTGTCCACTTATACGTCCGAGGGTCAAAGCGTAGCCGGAAAACTCCTGGTGCCGGGCATGGAACAGGTTCAAATGTTGGACGAACCGGAGGCCGCGAACAGGCAAGGAACCAGTTCAAATTCCGGGCAGGCGTCAGGAGCGGTGACGTTGCCGGTATTGACCACGGTGGAACAGATTAAAGAGTTGAACCGGCACGAATGGGACCGGGGCTATCCGGTAAAACTTCGAGGAGTCATTACCGCCGTCCTGGACAGCGGATTTTTTATCCACGATTCCAGTGGTTCGATTTATGCGCGCTGGCATCCGCCCACCGATCCCGCTGTGCCGCGCGTCGGCGATTTCTGGGAAATTGAAGGAACGACGTTTGCGGAGTTTGCGCCGAATATCCACGTGCAATCAGCCACCTGGATCGGGAGAGGCACGCTGCCGGAGCCCGTGCGGCCGACGTGGGATCAATTGATCAATGGCAGCCTGGACACTGACTACGTGGAAGTGCCGGGAATTGTCACCGCGATTGATGACGGCGGAGTGACCTTGCTGACGCGCACGGGAAAAATCAGCATCCAGCTTCCGGACGTGGACCCGGCCCTGCTCGGCCGTTATGAAAACGCGCTCGTCCGCGTTCGCGGCTGTGTGGTCCCGGCCCGAAATATCCGGACGCAGCAAGTTGAACTCGGGCAGATTGACATGATCAATGCGACGATTGATGTGGATGAACCGGCCCCGGCGAACCCGTTCTCCGCGCCGCTGGAACATGCATCGGACCTTTTGATGTTTGACCCGCGGGCGGGTGCATTGCAACGCGTCAAAATTGCAGGACAAATCGTCCATGGAGGCCCGGGAGAATATTTCATGATGGACGGCCATGATGGGTTGCGGTTTTTTCCAAAGACAAACGTGATGCTGACCGCGGGCGACCTCGTGCAAGTGGTGGGATTCCCGGAACTGGGCGGGCCGTCGCCTTTTTTGCGTGAAGCGGTCGTGCGCAAAATTGGGAGCGCGCCCTTGCCGTTGCCAATGCCGGTGCCGCCGGATTCCCTCTTTAGCCGGCGCTATGACTCGACGCTGGTGCAGGTCCGGGCACGACTGACCGGCATCGTCCGAACCCTTTCAGAGCAGGCGCTGGAACTTCAAATCGGAACACGCGGATTTGTGGCGCGGCTCAGGACGAGCGATGGGTTGCTGCCGGAACTTTCTCCGGGGAGCCTGCTCGAATTGACCGGCGTTTACGACGGCCAGGGCGGTGACCTGGCATCGGGCCGCGAAATTGATTCATTCGATATTCTGCTCAATTCCAGCTCGGACATTACGGTACTGGCGCGTCCGTCATGGTGGACGTTGCGGCACATGCTGACGATCGTGGGGATAATGGCGGTCGCGATTGTCGGGGCATTGATTTGGATTCGGCTGCTCCACAAACGGGTGGAAGAGCGGTCGGCGCAACTTGCGGCGGAAGTCAGGCGGCGCGAGCAAACCGAACGCCAGCGCGAATTGGAACGCGAGCGCACGCGTATCGCCCGGGACTTGCACGACGACCTGGGCGCCACGCTGACGCAAATCCGGTTTCTCAGCGCGGTGGAAAGCCGGGACAGCCAGGTGCCGGAAGGCGCGCGCGCCCGTATGAGCCAGATTTCCGAGAAATCCCACGAAATGGTTGCGTCGCTCGACGAGATTGTTTGGGCCGTCAATCCGGTCAATGACTCGATGCCGCACCTGGCGAGTTATCTCTGCCACTTTGCCGAAGAATTTTTCCGGCCCACGCCGATTCGATGCCGGCTGGACGTGGACGATTCGTTACCGCAGGCCACGTTCACTTCGGAGTTGCGGCACAATCTTTATCTCGCAGTTCGCGAGGCGATGAACAACATCAGCAAGCATTCCAAAGCCAGCGAAGCATGGCTGCGAATCCGGTTTGAAAAATCGGAGCTTCGAATTACTGTGGAGGACAACGGGTGCGGATTTACTTTAGGTGCCGGTTCATCAGGCGAAGGATTGGTGAACATGCGCCAGCGGCTTGAGAAGGTCGGGGGCCGGTTCGAAATACGCACGCAGCCCGGAGGTGGAACGATCTGCGAGTTTCGGTTGCCGCTTGAGGTTGACGGTCGTAGTGGGCTAATTCCGATTGGTTGATTTTTGAGGATGAGGATGATGATGACGATGAATATTTAAACAGATGCAAACGAGTGTAGGAATCGTAGAAGACAATAAAGATTTTCGGCAGACATTGGCACGGTACGTGGACAATGCGCCGGGTTACAAATGCGTTTGCGCTTGCGGCAGCGCCGAGGAAGCGCTGGAACAAATACCGAAGCTGCAGCCCGACGTAGTGCTGATGGACATCCATCTGCCGAATCTTTCGGGCGTTGAATGCACGCGCCGGCTCAAGGAAGTGTGCCCGGGAACGCAAATATTGATACTGACGGTGTACGAAGACAACGAGCGCATCTTTGGCGCATTGAAAGCGGGGGCCGGAGGGTATCTACTCAAGCGGGCCGATCCGGCGAACATTTTGTGGGCGATTCAGGAGGTCAAAACCGGCGGGGCGCCCATGAGCAGCCAGATAGCCCGGCAAGTGGTGCATTCCTTTCGGCAGGAACCGGCCGACGCGAAAGTCGAGGGCCTCTCCCAACGGGAAGAGGAAATTTTGCAGGAATTGGCCAAGGGCTATTCCACCAAGGAAATCGCCGACCGCCTGAGCGTGAGCGTGAGCACAATTCGCACGCATTTGCAGCATATTTACCATAAATTGCATGTGCGATCGCGGACAGAAGCAGTGATCAAATACCTGCATTGAATCTTGTTGGATGTGCACGCGTTAGAACTTCCGGAATAGTAAGCGACCACTGAATTGCTAAGAATCTTGATGAAATTAAACGTGGAACGAAGGAGTACCAGAATGCGGCAACCAGCCGATCGCCCTAAAGAGCTTTTTCGTATATTTCAACTTTGTGACCGTCAAAATCCTTAACCACCGCACGGCGGCCATAGGGCGTTTCAGACGGTTCAGTTATCACCGTTGCTTGAAGTCGTCGCAATTGATCAAGAGCATTTGTCAACGACGGCACTGAAAAGCCGAGTCGCGTGAAGGCTGTACTTTCACTCGTCCCGTTAGACGGATAGATTTCAAAAACTGTTTCGCCAATCGTGCTGCTCAGGTGTTCCGGCCCCTTGCCGTGCCTGTGTCTGGTAAAATGGAAGCCCAGGGCTGTATAAAAACTTGCCAGCCGGTCTATGTTCTGCGCGCGAATGACTACGAGGCTCAACATATGTCAATTCATCTATTCGATGTTAGCAGAGAAATCGGAACATCAGCGTCCTCAAACTGGGCCCGCACTTCCAGTCTCCCTCCGAGCGCTTTGATTGTTGCTTCCAAAGTACTGAGCTTAACCTCGCCACGTTGCTCAAATCGCGAAATTGCGGGTTGCTTCACCCCGGCTTTTCGGGCGAGAGTTACTTGAGAATACCCATACAATTCTCGAACATCTTTCAATCCCATGCGACGCGCGTTTCTACCGCGGGTGCTCATTAATTGTACAAGCCGTTGCGTCATGCGTTCAGGAGTCCGGTAAATTTCAGCCGGGCCTTCGCCGTACCCGGCATTCTCGTGAAATAAGCCAAAGCCCTTTCCCGGACGATATTCCACCGTATGGCGCTTTTTGCCAATGCTCACATCCACCCAATAACTGCCCCCGGCGTGTTCAGGCTCATCCATCTTGATCCGGCTTTGTGGCAGTTGGCTGGCCAGCATTTGCTTTAGACGTTCGATCATTGCATCCATATTACATCAATAGAATATAACTCGCATGGAATATCTGTCAACAGGCGTCATGAGAAATCTCCTCTTCACGCATTTAGGTCGCCTGTTCTTCGGCCGTCCCGGCCGGGTTTATCGAGGAGAATTTCAGCCTCTAGCGTTTCGATACGAATTGATCCATTTAATCCGATATAATTATAGTGGCCCTTGCTACGATACTTTCGCAATGAGGGATGCTCCGGATATTTGACGCGGGCATCCTCTTGCGGTGGATATAAGCGTCCATCATTTCGCCAATTTTCTGGACGGAAAGGAACGCCAGAAAGTTCGTCTTCGACGGCATTGAGGGTGCTGACGATCAGGCCGAAAGCTTCGTCAGCCGAGCTCGCTGGAGGCGCAGCCTCCAATCGATCGAGAAATTCCTGTAATCTTTTTGCCTTCGATGACACGAAAGAATCGTACTAAAACTAACTCAGATGAATAGTCGGATATTATGCGGGAATTGGGCAAGGGCTATTCCACCTGGGAAATCGCCGACCGCCTGAGTGTGAGCGTAAGCACGATTCGCACACATTTGCAGCATATTTACCATAAACTTCATGTGCGGTCCCGGACAGAAGCCGTGATCAAATACTTGCATTGAACAGCGCTGCGGGGTGGCAAAGGAACGAAAATGGCGAGTGAACGGTTTGAGCCATTTTTCGCAGTGTCCTTAACGACGCACAGCGAGCCATATAATGGAACGGCGATTCACGCGGAAGATTCTTGATTCCAATTTTGCAGACTCAGGTTTCGGTCCGTTCGCTCTTTAGGAATTCCATCTCCTCTTGGGCCGTAAATTCCTTCGTGATTTTGCTCTCGTGTATTGTCAGAATTCCGTCCGGCAGTTCGACTTCATATTCCCTGGTTTTTGGGTCGAACGTTTTCCATCTCACGAGTTTGTTCGTTTCGATTATTTTTACTATCTCCTGTCCCACGCCTTGAGGACCGCCGAATTTGCGAAGTTTGCCATCGCCCATAATTTTCTTTGTTCAATATACCAGCACCATGGCCGATGCGGCCTCTGTATCCTTCACCACATCCTCGAATTTTTTATCAGCAACATTTGGTGCTTTGAGTCCAGCGTCCACAATCGGCACGGATTCGAGAAAACTCAAAAGGAAACTGCTCTTGACGGCGTAGTTCACGTTCTCTGGGAGCGCGCCGGATGACGCCAAGGTTGTCGCGGCGTCCAGTTTTGCCGCCACGATGGCAATGACGTTGCCCCGGTCATCCACCAACGCGCCGCCCGAATTTCCAGGCTGAACAGGCACGCTGATTTGAAAATAGCGCGGATCATCTCCCGCGCCCGCGAGCGCCGCGATTTCGCCTTTGGCCAGCTTCGGGGAGAACCCTTGCAGCCCTGGATCAGGGAAGCCCACCGTAGCCACCGTCCCGCCCAGCGTTACACTCCGGCTCGATGCGACAGGCAGTGCCGCGAAATCTCCCGTCGCTTTAAGCAGCGCCAAATCATCAGCCGCGTCCACCTGCACGATTTGGGCGTCCACCGTGCCTTCACTTGTCAGCAAGCGAACCTTCGTCGCATCTTTGACGACATGGTAATTTGAAACCAAATAGCCGTTCTCCGTGATGAAGAAGCCCGTGGCTGTAGCGACGGGCGGATCAGTTACATCCGGCATGAGTGGATTGGAATTTGAAGTTGGCGTCTGTATTTGCGGGACAAAAGCTTCTGAGAGACGTTGCCCCTCAGCGATTTGTTCCGGTGTCATAAATGATTCAATCGAAGATAAAACGTTTTTTGCTTCTGGAACTCCCTGGGCAGAGGCAAGATTAAGCCATTTATACGCTTCAATATAGTCTTTTGGCACGCCAGTTCCGTTAGCGTAGCAAACGCCTAAATCCATTTGGGCAACAGGGGCATTTCCCTGTTCCGCCGCCTTCCTATACCACTTTGCGGCTTCGGAGTAATCCTTGACCACATTTTCGCCAAAGTAGTAACAATCACCGATTTTTGCCTGAGCAAATGACAAACCTTGGTCGGCCGCTTTTCGCCACCATTTAGTTGCCTCGACCATATTTGATTCCACGCCGATACCGCATGCATAGCAATTCCCAATGTTCTCCTCTGCCAAGGTGATTCCCTGAGCCGATGCCTTCCGATACCATTTTATTGCCTCAACAGCATTTGTTTCCTCGCCAGTGCCATTGGCATAGCAAGCTCCGAGGTCGTTTTCTGCGCCAGCGTTTCCTTGGTCCGCCGCCTTGCGAAACCACTTCACGGCCTCTGCCTGATCCTCAGCCACGCCCCGGCCGTAAAAGTACGCGGAACCCAAACTGTATTGGGCATCCGCGTTACCTTGATTAGCGGCTTTGCGATACCATTCTACTGCCTCTTCGTCGTCTCGTGTCACGCCGGTGCCGTTGGAATAAAACACACCAAGCCAATATTCCGCTTCAGGCATATTTTGCTCCGCCGCTCTGCGATACCAGTTTAACGCCTCAGCATCGTCCTTTGCGACGCCACGCCCATTACTAAAGCAACACGCGAGATTAAATTGAGCGTCGGCGTTGCTCTGGTCAGCGGCTTTTCGAAACCATGTTACCGCTTCTGCATAGTCCTGCGCCACCCCATTTCCGTCACGGTAACTAACGCCCATAGCGTTTTGAGCGTTTGCATCATTTTGGTCCGCGGCTTTGCGAAACCAATTTACAGCTTCCACGAAGTTTGTTTCTACTCCCATGCCATAGACATACATTGATCCTAAAAGGTATTGGGCCGCCGGGCTTCCTTGTTCAGCGGCTTTGCCATACCATTTTGCGGCTTCTTCGTCGTCCTTCGTCACGCCGTTGCCGGTGGCATAATAGTCACCGAGAACGCGTTCAGCATAGGGGTTATTCTGATCGGCAGCCTTGCGGAACCATTTTAAAGCCTCCGCTTGGTCCTTGGCTATGCCCTGCCCATTGAAGTAGGCCGCGCCCAAACTGTATTGAGCGTCGGCGTTGTTCTGGTCCGCGGCTTTGCGAAGCCAATTTACTGCCTCCGCCTCATCCTTGGTCACGCCTTGGGCGTTTATATAGCAAAGTCCAAGCCTGTATTGTGCTTCGATATTTCCGCGATCCGCTGCCGCGCGAAACCATTTTAGGGCCTCCGCCTCGTCCTTAGCCACACCACTGCCAAAAATATAATCTTCGGCGAGGGTGTATTGTGCATTTGAGTCCCCGCTTTCTGCTTTGGCCTTTATTTCGTCAATGCTATTCGTCTTGGCGGGAGCGACGGACTCCTTTTTGCCACAGCCGCTGGCAAGCAAAACCAAAACAAACAACCCAACCAGGCAATTCGTTTTCATGACGGTTTCGGTGCATTGTTGTAACTATATGGACGGACGTTGAAAAAAGGACACTAATAACTTCAAAAATTGCCTAAAAGCGAAACAAAAACGATATATCATGTCCCTCGATTTATGTCCGTCCATATAATCTTCGGCGCTTCCCTCAAAAAGGAAGCCAGGTGGATAGTTGTGTTCTGGCATCTTAAAATCTTCGGGAATTGATCTTAGTCCAGTATCGGAAAAGATGGCCAAGAACGCAGGGAATTCGATTTCCTGAACGAACACGTGCGAATACCAGCCCGGATTCCAGCGCGGCGCAAGAAGGTTTCTGACAGCCTCCATTCGCGGCTTGAGTTCAGATTCGTCCGTTCCGATCAAGTCCCACAGCAAGAGCCAGTCCTCGTCACCATGCTGGAAATTGCTTCGCTGAAGGACGACTGTCTTTTCGTCAATTTGAGTTCTAATTTCCTGAATCCAAATTGCGTCTAGCTCCGCAGGTGAAACTCCATCAAGCACAAACGGGCGGATTGAAAACCCTTCCTGTATTACCTGATTTTTGGTTCGTGCTGTTGGACCTCGACGAAACAGGCTGGAGGCATTCAGGGTCCGTTTTATTATACCTTTTCTTTGAAGCGCGCGGGCATGTTCTACATCTTGCGTCGTCACTTTTGCAAGTTCGATTGCAATCCTTCGTCCACCAGACTTAATTTGAAAATCAGGCACACCGACCTCGCCCTCATGTCTAACCCTGACCGGGTACTGGAAAATTTGTGATGAAGAAGCGGCTTCGAGAAACCGGGTCATCTGCACCTGCTCATCGAGAAAGTTTTGGTTCCGCGCTTTCAGCAATTTTGTGCCAACTTTAGCGAGTTCGTCGGAAGAATTGGCGGTGAAGTCCCACTTATCGCTTTTCATATTCACATTCAAACGCCATTTGCGTTCCTCGTCTATCTCAAAGTGGAGGCAAGTTTGAACAAAGAACATGGTTGTTTTCAACAGCCGGACGCGGGAAAGCTCCACAGTAGCACGGCATCGTTGGTTCAAAACCTTCTGTTTTCTGTTAAAAAAACGTGTTTATTTTTTTAACAGGGTGGCTGTGTCTGGATTTTTGAATATCGCGCAAGCCACATGAAGGGCCGAACGAGCCAAGTTCAGCAGAGCGTGTCTGATTCCCCTTAAGATTACGGCCCGTGCTTGCGAGCTTTGTCCCGGTCAAGGGCGGCGCGAATCAACTCAGCGTCAATGCGCGCGTTCGTTTGGCGGAGCCTTTCCATTGTTTGGGGCAGCTCAATGAATCCTCGCGCCGCCGC
>DASYYL010000209.1:0-43735 GCA_035933915.1 Verrucomicrobiia bacterium | reverse complement strand
CCAGCCATGCAACGAACCGGATCTGCGTTTGGTTGATAGGCATACCCGGGTTGCTCCTGGTATCGCTGGTGGCAAACCGCACCGTTCGCTCTATCCGCGCGTGTTGGAAAAAATGCCATTCTTTAACGGGCTGCTAAGCGGCCCGCTGTACCTCTCCAATTCTGTAGACTTGCAAATCGATTCCGGCGCAACGCTGCAGATGCTGCCCTATAGCGCTTATCCCGGCGGCACAAATTCGCCCACGGATTTTATCGCGGCCTCGAAGATTCATGACGTCGAAATCAGCGGTTCGGGAACCATCGACGGTCAGGGTGGGCCTTGGTGGGGAACGAACGCCATCGCCGGCATTAACCGGCCCAAGGCCATGTTCGCTCCTACCACCTGCAATCGGGTTTTGGTCCGCGACATCACACTTCAAAATCCTCCCAACACCCACATTTCCTTTCGTTCCTCCAGCGGCGTTCCCTGCGGCAACGTGACCGTTACCAACATCGCGATCCGTACTCCCGATGGCACGCCTAATACCGACGGCATCGATATGTCAGCCACCAACGCCCTCGTCGTGAACAGTTATATCACTGATGGGGACGATCATATCGCCATGGGCGACAGCGGCGCATTCGACCACGATATTACGGTTACCAACTGTTTTTTTGGAACCGGGCACGGGGTTTCAATTGGCAGCTACACCGCCGGGGGACTAACGAATTTGTTCGTCATCAACTGTACCTGGAGCGGCTCTGAAAACGGGCTCCGCCTCAAATCCGAGCGGGGCCGCGGCGGCTTCGTCTACGGCCTGACCTATGAAAATCTGAGCCTGACCAACGTCCAATGGCCCATTTTGTTTTACAGCTACTATAATTATGGAGAAGGCCAGCTTTCCAGCGCCACGCCCTATATGGCTGCAACGGATGGCGTTCAAACCGTGACGTCTTCGACCCCAATCTGGCGCGATATCACCGTGAGCAATTTTACTGCTACCACCGCCAGCAGTTATCCGGCTATCATGATTTGGGGACTTCCCGAAATGTTGATTTCCAATGTCACTTTGGAAGGCATCAACATCAATGGCTCCGGCGGGGCCAAAACGTGCCAATTTTATTACGTCACCAACTTTCAATTGTTGAATTCCCAGGTTTCCGTCCGCTCTTCAACGCAAACCTATACGTTTTACGGCGATCAAATGGTTGTGAGTAACAGCCAGCCGGATGCGAGTCTCGCCACTCTAAATGGCCTGAGCACCAACGGCATCGCAAATTCAATCGCCTTTTATAATGCTCCCGCCGCAATCCAAAATACCAACCCTCTCGCCGGCGACCGCGTGACCCTCGGCGCCGGCACGTTTACCGTCAGCAATAATCTCTTAATGCCGGCCGAGACCGCCTTCAACTTTCAGCTTGGCACGAACGCCGCGACCACTGTCGTGAAGGGCAATTTGACACTGGGTGGCAGCGTCAATGTCGCCGCCGGAAGCGGTTTTACCAACGGCGTGTATACCCTGTTCACTTATACGGGTGCGCTGAACGGAAGTGTGCCATCGCTTGGCTCGACGCCGCCCGGCTTTAATTATGCCTTCGACACCAGCCAATCCGGGCAGGTCAATCTGGATGTGACATCGCCTGCGCCAGGCGCCCCCGCAAATCTGACAGCCCTGGGAACAAATCTTTTGATCGAACTGCAGTGGTCGGCCTCCGTCGGCGCTTCCGGCTACACACTCATGCGCTCCACTACCAACGGCGGGCCGTATTCAGCCATCGCCACACCCGTCGCTACCAATTATTCCGACGCAGCCGTGAATCCCGGCACCATTTACTACTACGTGGTTGCGGCCACCAACTCCTTCGGCGCCAGCGCGGATTCGACACAGGCCAGCGCCATACCGCTGCCATCGCTGAATCCGACGAATTTGAATTTCCGGATTGCGGCGAATCGATTGCAGCTTTCCTGGCCGCAGGACCATCTCGGCTGGCAGCTACAAATCCAAACCAATAGTTTGAGCAGCGGTTTGGGAACTAATTGGGCCACCGTGCCGGATTCCACGAGTGTCACCACGACGAACCTTCTCATCTCTCCCGTAAACGACTGCGTGTTTTACCGGTTGGCTTACCCGTAGCCTGTTAAATCAATCTTGCGAAAATGGATTTTGTCCAGTACGATTGGCCCATGGGCCCGGTGAGTGAAATCCCACCGGAATGGCTTGCCGAGTTTGAGGCGGCGGCGCGCCGGCCTCTGGCGCAGCGATTCCGGTATGCCTTCGTGCGTACTTACAAGCCTGTTCTTGATGACGCCCGCTATCGCTCGTTTGACAGCATGGAGGAGTACCGCCGATGGTGTGAGGAAAACCTTCCCGATTGGCCCGGCTATGGGCGCGTTTGAATACCGCCAGGCGCGGGAAATCCGGGACACTTTCGCGCGCCACGAGGTGCGGCAAGGCAGCGAATCGCTCGGACGGTTGCGCAGCTTTCGAGACTATTGGCTGAGGCAACGAAAGTCTTGAGGCAACCCTAATGATTCAGATCCTCCCTCACAAAAGTCACCAATCCCACCCCGAACGCGATGACCGCGGACAACCCGGATAATATCCTCATTCTCCAAACTTCCGGCCGCCAGGCAAACTGTTCTTTGAGTGGTTGGCAGCCGTTAGGCGTCAAAGAAACCATGACGAGTTTCGTCACCAAAGCCGTGATCGTTGCTGGTGCCGGCCTGCCCATAATCGGTTGCTCGCGTGGCCCGGCCCTTTCGCCCGACGCGGCGGCGCAATTGGCAGCAAAACTGGTAAACGAGCAGTGCGGCCATTTGTATCAGCAGCAACCATTCAACGCAGCGCAGCACTCAATCGTTCTGCGCTCGGGAAAATACGAATGGGGAACCGGTTTTGATCCGGTTGGACCGGGAGGTTTTTCCACACTGGTCAATTTTCGAACAGACGGTAGCGCGCCTTACGTAGAAGTTTATTTTTCATGCGACCCGCCATTTTTTCCACGAAATTCAGCGTCGCTTCCTGGACACATTCCCTTTTATCCACGATGACGATTGGCATTTACGGAATCGCAACACGATTAGTTGCATAGGGGGTTCCTGGAAATGAGTACGCAGCCGCGTTTTGCAATGACGAAGATGACACTTGATCAACACTGCCATCGCAAAGGAGTATGTTGCCAACCCGGATGTGTCTGGTGTCGCTCCAGGAAACGGGCGCGTTCGATGTAAGCTCAAAGATGCCCGGTTTTATTGGAACGCCGCCGATCGAAAGGTTGTCATCGCCCGCCATTATTTGCTGTGGATACCCTTCATTCGCGTCCAAATTTAGATAGTAACTGATTCGGATTTTGAGACCAGTCGGACCTGTCGTAATGGGAGTTTCTTTGTCGGCTGGACATTGCAAAATCTTCGAGGAAGTCAGGGCGTTGGAGCAGCCCTTCATTGCATTAATCCAGGCAACTTGGCCGGCGTTAAGTCCGACTGTTTGAGCATTGGTTTCCAGGAGCGACATCCAAGGACCATGAGCGCTACGGTTGTCATTTGTAATTCCAATTTCATCCTCCAAGGGGCTCAAGGCTCCGCCTAATTGCCTTAAATTTGCTATGCAGTTGATTCGCTCTGCCCGCCGGTGCGCGGCCACAAGAATCGGAACGGCCGTAGCAAAGAGAAGTGTAACAACCGTCACCACGACAACCAGGACATCAATTCGCGTAAGCCCCTGCTTCTTCTGTTCACGAGAAATCAATTTCATGGGATTACAATTCGATTGGTTGCCAGTCCAGTTTTTTCAAACGCCTGTTGTAATCCTGTCGGGATAGTTGATCTACGCTGCCATCTGCAAAACCGAGATTACCGCAGCCTCGGTGCCGGGCACCGAACCAGGAAATGGATGCATTGGACGAAATGTTCATGAGTCCGGAGGTGACCGACTTGCCGCTGATTGCAAGATGGTCGTCGCCGTCCAGGACCATGTTTGGGATTGCCTCGCTGCTGGCATCTGCGTCAACGAAATAACTAACATGCGAGCTATTGAGGTCATTCCAATTGGTTGCGAAGGTACAACCTTGATCGCCAGGGCAGACAAGGATTTTCGTAGTGGTCAATTCGTTTGACACGCACTGAAGGCAATTGACCAGGCTCCCGGTTTTCATCAGTTCCATCGCGCCGCCATTGGTCACCGAAACTGCCATGGGATATAGAGCGCCGTTGTCGCCCTCCCAGATTCGAAAACCGAGACTGACTTGCCGCAAATTGCTGACGCAATTTATCCTGCTCCTGGGCCTTTTTGCCCCTGCAAGGAGCGGCAGCAGCAAAGCCGCTAAAACCAGAAGGCACGCGACAACTACCATTACTTCGAAAACTGTCATGCCGCGCTGTCTTTGATTCTCAATTCGCGATTTCATATCAGGGTAACTTAAACCGTTTTAGCACCTTCCATTCCGTGCTTAAAATTCTCGAATTTCCAATGGATTTGGAAAGACTTTCCAACCCGAGAACGCCTGGACGCGTGAAACTTCACCATTCGCGCGTGAATTTCACGCACGACTGGTGGTGGGGACGGTGCGCTGCGCCGTCCGTGCCGCGTGCAGGGGCGCAACCAGCGCGTTCATGGTTCGTATCCATTGAAACTATCCATGAACCGGTAGGGCATTTGCGTTCGGAAGACTCTCCCTCACCCCTGCCCTCTCCCGCTGGGAGAGGGGGAATTGTTGTCCGATTGTTGGTAACGCCGAACGATTGCGTCGGTTCATGGACTCGATGCGCGATTTTCGGGCTGCCGAGGCACTCCACGATCCGCGTAAATCGTAAATCGTAAATCGTAAATACGAGGGTTCTTTCTTGAATTTTCGCCCTCGCGCCTAATAATTTCGCCCATGTCAAATTCACAAAACGATACCGTCCTTCAACTGGAACTGCCCGGCATCAAAAAAATCAAGAGCGGCAAGGTGCGCGAAATTTTTGATCTCGGCGAACGACTGCTGTTTGTCGCCAGCGACCGCATCTCCGCCTTTGACGTCGTCATGCCCAACGGCATCCCGCGCAAAGGCGAAGTGCTCACCCAAATTTCCTATTTCTGGTTCGCGCAGACCGAATCCTTCCAGCCAAATCACCTGGACTCAAAACCCGGTGACGCTTTGCCGGCCAATTTGCAGCCGTTCGCAGGCAAAATCGGCCGGCGTTATATGATCGTGAAGAAGTGCAAACCGCTGGCGATCGAATGCATCGTGCGCGGTTACCTCGCCGGCAGCGGTTGGAAGGAATATCAAAAGACGCAGACCGTTTGCGGCATCAAACTACCCGCCGGATTGAAAGAATCTTCCGAATTGCCCGAACCCCTCTTCACGCCATCCACAAAGGCCGAATCCGGCCATGACGAAAACATTTCATTTGAAGAGGCGAAAAAGATCGCCGGCAAAGAAATCGCCGAACAGGCCCAGGCCGCAAGCCTCAAGATTTATAATTTCGCCCGCAACTACGCCCGCAAACGCGGCATCATCATCGCCGACACCAAATTTGAATTCGGCCTGGACGACGCGACCGGCAAACTGGTTTTGATTGATGAAGTGCTCACGCCGGATTCGTCGCGATTTTGGCCGGCCGACCAATACACCGCCGGCAAAGGCCAGCCCAGTTTCGACAAACAATTTGTCCGCGACTACCTCGAAACCCTCGACTGGGACAAAACTCCGCCCGGCCCGGAATTGCCGGGAGACGTCGTATCCAAAACAACAGCGAAATACCTGGAAGCGTACGAGCGGTTGACCGGGAAAAAACTCTAATACGTTTGGTGTCCACGCTTTAGCGTGTCATTCGTTTTTTCACTGGGAAATTTTTGAAGTTCGGCGTTTGGCGTTCGTTGTCTCCGGGCTATACCTTCAAAAAATGTGTCATGCGCCTTTTTTGCGATTTTTTTGCCAGTGATTCAACGCTCACTGCTCGGCCTGCCAATTGCAGCCTAGAGCCTTGATCAGATTCACGGCGGCGGTGAGGCGGGCGCCTTCCAGTTGGACGGCGCTGTCTTCCTGTTCCAAGGCGGTGGTTTGGGCAGTGGCGACGTTTAAGTAAGTAACAAGGCCGTCCTTGTACTGATTGTTCGCGACTTCCAGGGCGTGTTTGGCGGCGACGACGGCCTGGTTTTCGGCGTCCCATTCGTCGGCGAGAAGTCGTTGCGCGGCCAGTTCGTCTTCCACTTCGCCGAAGGCGCTTAGGACGGTTTGACGGTAGTTGGCCACTTGCTGGTCCCAGGCGGCGCGGGAGGCGGCCAGGTTGGCGCGATTATAAAAGCCGGTGAACAGCGGCAGTTGAACGGATGGTCCGACGGACCAAAGGCGGCTGGACCAGTTGAACCAGGTACCGGCGTCGACGGATTCAAAAGCGGCAAGGCCGTTGATGCGGACGGTCGGGAAGAATGCGGCTTTGGCCACCCCGACATCCGCGTTGGCGGCGGCCATTTGGCGTTCGGCGGAGGCGATATCGGGGCGATGTTCGAGCAGATCGCTGGGCAGGCTGGGCGGAATTTCTGGCACAGTCGCCGCCGCAGGCGAGTTGGTGGAGACGAAAAAATCCACCGGGGATTCGCCGCAAAGAATGGCCAGGGCATGGAGGGCTTGCACGCGTTGCAATTGAATGTTTGGCAATTGCGCTTCCGCGGAATGCAACTGCGTAGCCGCCTGGGCGACGTCCAGATCCGAAACCGCGCCGCCGTGGCGCAGATTTTTGGTCAAGTCCAGCGAGCGCTGGTAGGCTTCAATGGTGCTGGCTACCAGATCGAATTGCTGGTCCAAAGTCCTGAGCGTGAAGAAATCGTCGGCCACTTCGGCGGCTACGTCGAGCCTGGCGGACTCCAGGTCGTCGGCGCTGGCGATAAAGCGCGCGTGCGCCGCCTCCGACAGTCGGCGCACGCGTCCCCACAAATCCATTTCCCATCCCAAATAGATGGGTGCGGTAAAGGTGTTGTATGTATAGGCCGCGCCCGCAGGCTGGCCTTTGGCTGGCGCGTTGATGCTGGTGTGCTGGCGCGCGAAATCTCCGCCGGGCGTGCCGCCGGCGTTTAATTGCGGGTAAAACTCTGAGCGCGCTTCGACCATGAGGTCGCGCGCCTGCTCGAATTGCGCGGCAAAGGCGGCAATATTCTGGTTGTTGGTCAATGCCAGCAGTTCAAGGGTGTCCAATTCGGAATTGCCGAAAACTTCCCACCAATTGCCGCGCGGCACGTTGGCGGAGGGTTGGGCAACTTTCCAAATGACGCTGTTGGTTCCATGCGCCACGGTGGTGAAGGATTGCGGCAAGGGTTGGTTCGGCAGTGCGGCGGGACGGTGGTAGTTTGGACCAACCGCGCAGCCGGTGATGGTGATGGCGGCTAGTAAAAAAAGAAAAGAAAGCTTCATTGCGGATTGCGGATTGGGCAGCGCTTTCCGTGAACCCGTAGAGAATTGGCGTCCGAAAGACTCTCCCTCCCGGCCCTCTCCCGCTGGGAGAGGGGGAATTATTCTCCGGTGGTCGGTCATGGCTAACGATTGTTTTGGTTCGTGGCTACGATGCGCAATTCGGAAATCGTTGAGGTTAGTTTGGGCAGAGGTGGCGGCGCCACTGGCACCCAAGCTTTGCCCTAACAGATAAAATATTGGCAGGGCGGCGCTGCCGCGCCCAAATTTCCATACGCGCGAACCGCGGATCCGTGGCCCGGGTGCGTCGTCCAAAAGCGGTGTCCCCCGAAAGCTTTCGGGGTTGCCACCGCACTCCAAGACGCAAGCGTAGAATGGCAGACCACAACAAGGATGAGGATGAGAATGATTCCCTATATCCCAAAATTTCAATTCTTTCATTGCGTCGAATTATTTTCGGGGTGCACGACTTCGACCGTCATGCCGTCGGCGATAGAATCGGGCGGGTTATCTACGACGCGGTCTTTCGTCGTCAAGCCGTCGAGCACTTCGATGATGTCTCCGAAATCGCGGCCGACTTTCACGTCGCGCAACTGTACTTTATTATCGGGACCGACGAGGGCGACCTGCGTTCCTTCGGCGCGGAAAATGATGGCGTTGTCGGAAATTGTGAGCGCGGCCGGGTCGGTGGACTCGTTAAAGCGCACCTGCGCGTAGCTGCCGGCGAAGATGTCGCCCTTCGGATTTTCCACCTGCAATTCGACCTGCAAAGTGCGGGTGGTTGGGTCCACGGCCCCGGACGTTTGCGTAACGGTGGCTTGAAAAGTGCGCCCGGGTATTTCCAAAAAGGTCAATTGCGCCTTTTGACCATCGATAATGTCGTGGACGTATTGTTGCGGAACCTGGACATAGACACGGAGCGGATCGGTTTGGGCCATGCCAAAAAGTTCCGGACCGCTGCCGGCGGCGATGAGCTGGCCGATGTCGGTGTTGCGCGCCGTGATAACGCCAGTGAACGGCGCGGTGACGCGGTCGAAGCCCTTCAGATCTTCCAGCCGTTGCAGGTTCGCGCGAGCGGCCTCGACATTGGCTTGCTGCAAAATGTAATCGGAGCGTTTTTCAGCGGCGTCCTGTTCGCTGACGCTGGCGGTTTTGAGGAGCGTGTTCCAGCGGTCGGCGGTGATTTTGGCTAAATCGAGCGAAGCTTTGGCCTGGTCCAGTTGGGCTTTGGCCTGGGCAAGCTGTTCATCCAATTCAGGCGTGTCTATTTCCGCGAGAACCTGGCCGTTGGTGACGTGGTCGCCGATGTCCACAAACCAGTCTTTCAAATAACCGCTGGCGCGGGCGTGGATGGAGGCCTGGATGAATGCCTCGACATTGGCAGGGAGCGGAGTTCCCAGGTCCGATTTTTCCGGCACGGCGGAAATGACGCTGACGAGCAGATTGGAATCGGTGCCCGCCTGCGCGAGCAGTTTGCGGTGCGCCAGCCAGCGCGGCACGAGGCCCACGCCAAGGCCGATGACGATTAGCACGGCCGCGATTTCGGCGATGCGCCGCAACGGGACCGATGGAGGCGCGGTGGACGGGGGCGGATTGGGCGAGTTCATGGCTTTAAATTTGGATTGGCCGGCACCGGTTTGGGTTGGTAGTTCCGGTGCATAAAACTAAAAACGATAGGAACGAAAAACAATGTTGCGATGGTGGCGAGCACCAGCCCGCCAATGACGGCGCGGCCGAGCGGCGCATTTTGTTCGCCGCCCTCGCCCAGGCTCAGGCTCATGGGCAACATGCCGATGATCATAGCGAGGGCGGTCATGGTGACGGGACGGATGCGTCCGATACCGGCCTCGACGGCAGCGGTAATGGCGTCTTTCCCGGCGCGAAGATTTTCACGCGCGAAGCTGACCACGAGCACGGAGTTGGCAGTCGCCACACCCAGGGACATGATGGCGCCCATGAGAGCGGGGACGCTGAGAGTGGTCTGGGTTAGGAACAATCCCCAGATGACCCCTGCCAGCGCGCCGGGTAAGGCGGTGATAATGATAAAGGGATCGAGCCAGCTTTGGAAATTGATGACGAGCAAAAAGTAAATGAGAACTATCGCCATCGCCAGGCCCACACCCAGGCCGAAGTAACTGGAAAGCATGGTCTCGGCCTGGCCGCGAACGTCGATGCTTGTCCCACGCGGCAAATCCTTGTTCATTCTTTTGATGATTGGCTTGATATCGTCAATCACGCCGCCCAGATCGCGGCCATCCACGCCTCCATAAACGTCCACGACGGGCATCACGTTGTAATGCGAAATGGCCGGCGAAATTTCAACCCGCTTGATGCCGGCCACATTGGCGAGAATTTGGTCGCTGTTCGTACCCACGCGAATGGGCATCGCCTCGAGTTGGGCCACCGAGTTGATGTTATACTGCGGCGTATAGACGTTGATGAGGTATTGAATGCCCACATGAGGGTCGAGCCAATAGGCAGGCTGTACCTGGCTGCTGCCGCTCAGGCCCAGCAGGACTGAATTGGCGACGTCGTCCAGAGTCAGTCCCAGCTCGGCGGCCTTGGTGCGTTCCACTCCGATCGTCAATTGCGGCAGATTGTCCGGCTGGTTGACGCGGACATCCACGGCACCGGGGATTTTTCGGATTTCATCGGCCAGGCGCGAGGCGATTTGGTGGTCCTGCGGGTTGCGGCCAACTACCTGAACGTCATACGGCGCGGGCAACCCGAAATTGACAGTTTGGCTCACGATGTCCGCGGGCAGGAAATAGAACAGGTCACCGGGAAATTCGCGAGGCAGCCGTTCCCGAAGCGCGCGGATATAGCTTTCGGTCGGACCATGACCCGGTTTAAGCGAGACCAAAATGTCCGCGTCTTCGGCGCCGACGATGCCACTGGTGTTGTAGCTGAGATTGATGGAGGAATTGGGAATGCCGATGTTGTCCAGGATACCTCCCAATTCGTCCGACGGAACCACGCTACGAATTACCTGGTTGACTTCACCGGCCAGGCGCTCGGTTTCCTCGATGCGCATACCGGTAGGCCCGCGGACGTGCAGCATAAACTGTCCCGCATCCACTGTCGGAAAGAAATTTCTGCCCAAAACAGGCGCCAACAGCCATGAGCCCAGGCAAAACGCGAGGATGACCGCGACCACGGTCGGGCGATGCGTAAAGCAACTGGCCAACAACGCGCGGTAGCCGTTTCGGAAACGGTCGAAACCGTTTTCAAAACCCCGTTGAAAGCGGGCGAACGGCGAAAGCCAGAATGGGAGGTTTGATTCGCTGATATGTTCGCCGTGCAACCGGACGTTCCGGTAAAACCACATGACCAGCGTTGGGACGAGCGTCCGGGAGATGACATAGCTTGCCAGAATCGCGAATACCACCGCTTCCGCCAGCGGCACAAACAAATAGCGAGCCACGCCGGTCAAAAAGAACATCGGCACAAAGACGATGCAGATGCACAAGGTCGAAACGAACGCCGGCATGGCGATTTCCTGCGAGCCTTTGATGATTGATTCGTCGAGAGGCTGGCCGGAGGCCATATGACGATGGATATTTTCTATGGCCACCGTCGCGTCATCCACCAGGATGCCGACAGCCAGCGCCAGCCCGCCGAGGGTCATGAGGTTGAGCGTTTCTCCCAGGGCGCTCAGAGTGAAAATGGAGCATAACACTGACAAAGGAATTGAGAGCGCGATGATAAATGTGCTGCGCCAGGAACCGAGGAACAGCAGGATCATCAAGGCCGTCAACGACGCGGCAATAATGCCTTCGCGCAGCACTCCGCGGATGGCAGCGCGCACGAAGAGCGATTGATCGGCAAACTCGGCTACGTGCAAATTTCCCGGAATTGTTTTCATGACGCCCGGGAGAGCCGCCTTGACTCCTTTCACCACATCGAGCGTCGAAGCATTCCCCGCTTTCATAATGGTCAGCAACGCGCCGCGGACGCCGTTTTCACGAACGGCATTCTTTTGGGGCTGATAGCCGTCATGGACTTGCGCGACGTCGCGCAGATAAATGGTCGTTCCATTGATGACTTTCACGGGCAAATAATTCAGGTCATTGATCGCAGCGGCATTGGCGTCCACAGCAACGTCGTATTCCGTGGGGCCGATCTTGGCGGTACCGCTGGGCAGAACGAGGTTTTGGGCGTTGACGGCATTGATCACGTCCTCGGGTTGCACGTCTTTGGCTTTCAAGGCAGCGAGGTCCAAATCGACCGCAATCACACGTTGCTTGCCGCCGTAAGGCCACGGAATCGTCGCGCCTGGCACGCTTACAAGCCCCACACGCACGAGGTTGGCGGTGGCATCGAATAATTGCGCTTCGGACATCGTGGGGCTGCTGAAGCTGTACTGCAAAATCGGGACCGAGGAGGCGTTGTACTGGATGATCAATGGCGGAAAAATGCCGGGGGGCATTTGTCTGACCACGGTCTGGGAGACGGCGGTGATCTGGGCGACGGCCGCGTCCACGGAAGCGTGCGGTTGAAGAAATACTTTGATGACGCCGATGCCTTCGTAGGAAGTGGACTCGATGTGCTCGATGTTATTGACGGTGGTGGTCAGCGCGCGCTCATGGACAAAAATGACACGCTGCTCCATCTGCTGGGGATTCAAGCCGGTGTACTGCCAGATAATGCTGATGACCGGGATATTGATGGCCGGGAAGATGTCGACTGGCGTCCGCATCAAAATGAAGGGCGTCAATAAAATCAACAACAGCGCGGCCACCACAAATGTGTAGGGCCGGCGCAGGGCCAATAAGACAATCCACATATTACTTTATTTCAAATAATAAATGACTGTTTAGTCAAACGACCGTCATACCGCCAGGGTTTTCGCGCCGGCGGTGTCCATGATCACCGATTCCAGTTCATCGAGCAGGCTAAGGTCGTTGTGGACCTTTGCGTACAATAGCAGTCCCAGCACGGCCGTGTATATCCGCTTGGCCCCGGCGGCGGTGTTTTTGAGAGAAATCAGTCTTTCACGCGCGGCATCGCGCAGGGCGCTTTCGATATAGCGGATGGTCCGGCCCATGATTTCCTGGGATTTGGCGCGGATTTTTTCGTCTTGCGTGGCCAGTTCCGTCCCCAGGCTTGCATACGGACAACCGCAAACACGGCCATATTTTTCGGCCTTTTGACGCTGGCGATCACGGACATATTGGCACCAGAGGAGGAGTCGTTCCAGGGGCGGATTCTGCGGCGAAAATACCCGGTCCAGTTCCGGTTGCTTTTCCCGCCAGTTTACCTCGTACGCTTCCACCGCCAGTTCAGATTTGGAATCAAAAAAATGGTAGAAACTGCCCTTGTTCACGTGAGCGCGCTCGCAAATCTGGTCCACACTCACGGAGCCGTAACTCTGGTTCCAAATGAGGTCAAATGCCACTTGCAGCAGCTTTTCCCGGGTGTCAGGTGGTTTTGCCATAAGCAATCATTTTGCCTGTCAAAGATTTCAAGGATACATTCGTTGACTGAATAGTCAAGTGCCGATTGTCCTTTCTCTACAGGCCGGGTTCCCTGACCCGGCGATTCGTCTGACTGACACAAGCCTCACCCGGCATGGCCACCGGTCCGACAGGACTGCGACCCTACCTCGTTTGCACTGATGCGCGGCGTGGTGTAGTTTAACGAAGGGTAATTCATTTCTTCAGGCGACTTGCTGATTGGCCGGGAAAGTTGAAATTAAAGAACAGTTTGATATAATCTGAAATCAAGGACATTTAGCAGAGTTGTGAAAGCTACGTTGAGGATTCTAAATCTTGAGGACAACGCGCGCGACGCGGAATTGACCGAGGCCATGGTTTCGGCGCGATGGCCGCATTCGCATTTTATCCGGGTGGACACGCGTGAGGAATTTATCACCGCGCTGGACGATGACGTTGACCTGATTCTATCCGATTACACCATGCCCGGATTCAGCGGTCGCGAGGCCCTGTTGCTGGCACACGAGAAGCACCCTGAAATCCCATTTTTGTTTGTTTCCGGGACCATCGGTGAAGATGCCGCAGTGGAAGCGCTGAAAAATGGCGCGACGGATTACGTATTGAAGCACCGGCTGATGCGGCTGATTCCGGCGATTGACCGCGCCTTGCGCGAAGTCGAGGAACACAACGAGCGCGAACGAGCCGAGGAAGCGATGCGCCAATCCGAGCACAAGTATCGCGAATTATTTGAGTGCATGAGCGACGCGGCATTTCTGACGGATGAACAATCCGGCCGGATTATTGACACCAATCGCCAGGCCGAAACGCTTCTGGGACGCATGCGATCGGAGATCCTCGGCCACAAACAATCGGAATTTCTTTCCTTTAACACAACGACCCAGATGCGCAAATTGCCGGAGACGAAAGGCCTGCAGCCGGTGGAGTGTAATTTGGTACGCGCGGACAAAGGGGAAATTCGCGTGGACGCGCGGGCGACGCGATTGGACCTTTACGGGCGGGCGTTGATCTTGTGGCTGTGCCATGAAGTGGCTAATGGGAGCGCGAAGGAGTAATGCGAATTTGAAATTGCGGATTTCAAACGCGGGCGCTGCCCGTGGGAATGAAGGTCAAACCACGCGCCTGTGGCGCCTGGCGGACAGGCACGCTCGCCCTGCCGGATTCAAACGCGCTTCTCCTCGAAGGCCGCAATGACGCTTTGGAATATCCATTTGCCGTCGTCGCTGCCCAGGATGCTTTCGCTGGCGCGTTCGGGATGGGGCATTAGACCGGCCACGTTGCCCTGTTCATTACAAATTCCAGCAATGTTGAGGAGCGAGCCGTTTGGGTTGGCGATTTCGGTGAGGTTGCCCCGCGCATCGCAGTATTGCCACAAAATCCGCCGGTTTGCTTTTAAAGTTTCCAGGGTCGCTTGGTCGGCAAAATAACAGCCTTCACCGTGGGCGATGGGAATTTTCAGGATTTTGCCGTTCGGAATGCTGTTGGTAAACGACGATTCCAAATTGTTCGTTTTTAGAAAGACGTGCTCGCAATGAAATTGCAGGTCGCGATTGCGGACGAGCGCTCCGGGAAGCATTCCGGCCTCGCAAAGAATTTGAAAACCGTTGCAAAGGCCCAGCACCGGGCCGCCGTTGTCCGCAAAGGCGCGAACGGCCTGCATGACCGGGCTGAATCGCGCAATGGCGCCGGTGCGCAGATAATCGCCGTAACTAAAACCACCCGGAATAATGACGGCATCGGCATCTCCCAGAGAACATTCCTTGTGCCACACCAGGCGTGACGAATGGCCCAGCACGCGAACGGCATGCACACTGTCCTGGTCGCAATTGCTGGCGGGAAATTGAAGGACGGCGAATTTCATGTGAGATCGAAAAACGCGAGACGCTCAATCCGCGATTTCCAATTTGTAATCCTCGATCACCGGATTGCTCAAAAATTTATGGCAGGCTTCGTCCAACGATTTGCGAACCGATTCCTTGTCGCCGCCATCCAGTTCTACTTCGAGATATTTGCCCACGTGGACGGCCTTGATGCCGCGATAACCCATGTGTTCCAAGGCGTTTTGGACGGTTTTACCCTGGGGATCCACGACGGCCTTTTTTGGCGTAACGATTATTTTCGCTTTCATGCGCGCGGATGGATTTTGGGGAAAGGGCGCGCGTGAAGCGAGAATATTTTGTTTGGATTGAATTTCTCCCTCAATTGCGCCATTGTGTCCGGATGGATGTTGAAAAACTCGAGGAGCCGGACTGTAACATTGGAATGGAGCGCAAGCTGACGGAGCCATGTTCCATTGTCATTTTCGGCGCGAGCGGCGATTTGACGGCGCGCAAGCTGATTCCGGCCTTTTATCACCTGTGCAAGGACAAACTGATGCCGCCTGCTTTTCGGGTTATTGGTTTTGCCCGCCGCGAAAAGACCGATGAACTGTGGCGGCAGGAGCTAAGGGCGGCGCTGAACCAGTTCTCGCGCACCAAGCCTGTGGACGAAAAAGTTTGGAATGAGTTCTCGGCCAATTTGTTTTATTGCCAGGGCGACCTCACCGACGCCGCGGCCTATACAAAACTCGGGCAGCAGTTGGATTCCTTCAAGAACCCGCAGCTCCGGAAGAATCTGCTTTTTTACCTGGCGACCCAGCCCAGCCAGTTCAGCGGCATCATCGAGCAATTGCACGCGGCAAAACTGCTGCACAAACAGGAAGGGGTCCACGGCTGGCAGCGGCTGGTGATCGAAAAGCCCTTTGGACACGACCTCGCCACCGCAAAGTCTCTCAACAATGAATTGACCCGCTTCGCCGATGAGCGCCAGGTTTTTCGCATTGACCATTACCTGGGCAAGGAAACGGTGCAGAACATCCTCATGTTCCGCTTTTCCAATTCCATTTTCGAACGATTGTGGAACCGCGAATCTGTTGACCACGTGCAAATCACGGTGAGCGAAAAACTTGGCGTTGGCGACCGCGGCGGATATTACGAGGAAGCCGGAGCGTTGCGGGACATGGTGCAGAACCACATGCTCCAGGTGATGGCGCTGGTGAGCATGGAGCCGCCTATCTCCATCGAGGCTGAATGCATCCGGAACGAAAAAGTCAAACTGCTCAAATCCATCCGGCCGCTGACGCCCGCCGAAGTGGCCAAACAAATCGTGCGCGGCCAGTATTTCGCGGGGTCGGTGGACGGGCAAACGCGGACGGGTTACCGGCAGGAAACCAAAGTAAAGCCCGATTCCAACGTGGAAACTTACGTGGCCCTCAAGCTGTTCATCGACAACTGGCGTTGGAGCGGCGTGCCATTCTATTTACGAACGGGAAAGAATTTGCCGATGAGCGCCAGCGAGGTGCGAATTCAATTTCGTCCCACGCCAAACGTTCTGTTCAACGCGCTGTGCGACAGCAAGCTTGATCCCGATGCCCTGACCCTTCGTCTCCAGCCCAACGAAGGCATTTCGCTCCGGTTCAACGGCAAGGTGCCCGGCATGAGCCTGGGGGTGCGGCCGGTGCGAATGCACTTCAGCTATGATTCCGAATTTGGCGCCTATACACCCGAAGCGTACGAACGTCTGCTGCTGGAAGCCATCGCCGGCGATGCGACTTTGTTCATCCGTCGAGACGAGGTGGAGACGGCGTGGCAAATTGTCGATTCGGTCCGCAACGGCTGGCAAAACAAGCCGCTCACCAACCGCGAATTTTATTCCGCGGGAACCTGGGGACCCATCGCCGCCGATGAATTGCTGGCGCAAGGCGGGCATGCCTGGCATGAGCCCCTTGTGGTAAAGTGAAATTGAAAGGATAAATTTCTATGTCCGAAAACAGAGCAACGATCAAATGGACGCGGACCAGCCCGGATTTTCTTCGCGGCAGATACTCGCGTGAACACACCTGGACCTTCGACGGCGGCGTGACCGTTCCAGCTTCATCCTCGCCCGCCGTTGTCCCAACGCCATACTCAAATCCGGCCAATGTAGACCCGGAAGAAGCTTTTGTGGCATCGCTATCAAGCTGTCACATGCTCACGTTTCTGTTCCTCGCGCAAAAGCAAGGCTTTCAAGTGGACGCTTACGAAGACGACGCCGTGGGCATTGTCAGCCGCGCTGAGAGTGGGTTCATGTGGGTCAGCACGGTCACGCTCAACCCTAAAATCACGTTTAGCGGTGAAAAACTGCCCTCGCCAACGGAAGAAGAAAAGCTCCACGAGATGGCGCACAAGCATTGTTTCATCGCCAATTCCGTTAAGACTGACGTTACCGTCCATTTTCAACATGCCGGCGAGAAAGTTTGAAATTAATTCTTTCCCGACTTCGGATGCCCTCGTAGCTGCGGTTGCGGGTGCCTGGCTGGACGAAATCGAAGCCGCCAACCGCGCCGGCAAATCCCATTATGTCGCGCTGATCGGCGGCCGCATTATCCAAAAGTTTTTTCTTGCGACGGCCGAAATGGCCGTCGCCCGAAAGGTTTCATTTGCCGGCGTCCAATTTTTTTGGGCGGACGAACGTTGCGTTCCGCCGGACAATCCGGAGAGCAATTTTAAGAGCGCTAATGACCTGCTCCTGGCTCCCCTCCAAATTGCATCCGGACAACTCCATCGGCTTCGCGGTGAACTGCCGCCTGAGGAAGCCGTCGCCCAGGCCATAGGGGAATTCGCTCGTATTGTGCCCCTTGGCAACGGGCAATCGGTTCCGGTTTTGGACCTGATCTTTCTGAGCCCGGGCGAAGACGGCCATGTGGCATCGCTCTTTCAAAATGCACGATCCGAGGGGCAAACAAATGCGAAATGCAATGATACTTTTATCTATGTGACGGACTCGCCAAAGCCACCGCCGCGGCGAATCTCGTTGAACTACAACGCGATTGCAGCGGCCCGGCAGGTTTGGGTGCTGGCCTCGGGCGCGGGCAAGGAAGATGCTTTAAGACAGTCGGTGAATACGGAAGGACAAATGTCGGGAGAGAAAACAACGTCATTGGGACGGGTAATAAATAGTCGCCCGATGACGAAAATATTTGTGGACATTCCCTTCCGTATGGAGTAACTAGTTGGTTATCAAGGTTCGCTTTTGAATGACATTTGGAAAGCCGGTTCAGTGAAGAAGTAGTGAACAAGCCGGTGAAATAAAAAATTGAAATATTGTTGAACCAAATGCAGATTATGGGGGTCAGAATAAGTGAACGATTTGAATTTCGCTGTCCGTTTAGGGTTGGCAGAGAGGTTTTGCTCGCGGCGCGGCTCGGACAGCGACCCCCAAGTTGGTCGCGTCGCCCTTCTGAGCGCCGGAGTGACGGCGTATAAACCTCATCACTATGAGAGGCCCGACGAAAGTCGGGCCTTTCGTTTTTTATTGCTCCATCACGACGGCCGCGCAACGAGCGGGAATTTGGATGGCACCGGTTGTGGACCTGGCATCCGGATCATCAGGCGTGGCTACAACGAGACTACCCGCGTGCGGAAGGGTCACAGTCGCTGAAATGGCTTTGCTGTCCGTATTGACCACCACGACGGCCCGTTTGCCGGTTGTCGAGTCGAATATAGAATAACGAAACGTACCGTCAGCCGTAACGGCAGCACCCAGGGTATCGCGAAATTGAGCGTCCCACAGATACGCCTTATATCGCCGGCGCAAATCATCGATCTTTTTGCCGTAGGCCAAAGTCATCGGAAAATCCGTGATATGGCCTTTGTAGAAATACGGTTCGTATTGAATGACATATCGGTCCATCAGGATCAGGTTCAGGGCTTCGCGGTCATCAAATCCGCTCACTCCTGCCAGCACGATGCTATTGGTGGTATCCAAATACTGGTTAAACGGCACGGACGTGAGGCCGGTCTCGGAGACGGGATAATATTGCATCAACCAGTCCTGAGGCCCTTCGCCGGCAAAGATAAAGTCCGGGCTCACCTTGTCCGCTGCCGCGCGCAATGCCTCTGATAGCGGCATGTCTCCGCCGTAGACATATCCCGGCGGCGTGTAACCGTGGTCCGGCGCCCAGCTATACAGCGTATCGGAATGGTGACAGATTTCGTCCCATAACCAGCCTTCGGAACCCAGGGCCAGAATCTTTTGAAACTCCTTCTCCGCGACTTCACGGTACGCAGGGTCCTGGAAATCCATCACCGCGCGCCGATGCAGTCCGATGCCCGCCAACTGCGTCGGTGTCACATAGGCGTAGCCGCCTTGTCCATACCGCGTGCCGTCCGGGGCGGTGCACTGGTATTTGTAAAGTTCGTTCGAATACCAGGAAGTCGTGAGGTCGGCCCAGTTCAATTTTGCAAACAGAATTACCTTCACTCCCATGCTTTGAACCTGGGCAATGGCGTCATGCCATTGCTGCCAGGTGCCCAGTCCCGGATCAGTGTCCTGTGATGGATCATCCGCATCCTGACCGCCGATGTTCCAGCCCACGACCTGCACAGCCCGGACACCGTTATCGGCCCATTCCCGGCCATATTGCACGAAATTCCTATACGGAAGCCCGTAGTCCTGCTCGGGCGTCGTCATGCGAATCATCGTCCAGGAATGCACGTCCCGCGCCCAGTCCGGGATATGCGGTTCTTTGTACCAGATCGAACGCCATGCCTTGTAACAATCCAGTCCTGCGTGAAAATCGCCCATGTAACCTCGCATCACCACCGGAGCCAATTGCGCGGACGTGTGTGGATGGACATACGCATAATGCGTGGTCTGAAATTCCAGGCGCGCGGGATTGGCACTGGACCCGGCGGAGCCGTGATGCTCGAAAACAAAATTTAGGAGATATGGCTGCGTGGGGTCGCCCATCTCCACGTAAATGCCTTCATTCGCGGACTGAATCAAACAAAAGAGACTTTGCCTGGACATGATGGTGCAGGTCTTTGAAAGGTCGTCGCGTTTCAAATCTCCATAAAACGTGTGGTGGGCCCACAAAGGCGCGCCGGCCGTGGGTGGCTTGAGATCGCCGATGCACGGAAATTCGACCGCAGAAACCAAGAGTAATGAATCATTCGCCACGCTCGTGCCAAACGATAACGTGTCATTCGTTAACGAGACCGTTGCGGTGAGCGTGATGGGCAAAGTTTCCCCGCCTTCGGTAACGAGGTTTTGCCATTGCAGGCGAAGCTGGTGAGGCGAGAGCTTTTTGACTTCGACGGGCCTCTGTTTCAGGCCTAGGACGATATTGTCCTGTTGGCCATCCGGCGACTGCGCATTCATCCAAAATGACGCGCCAAGCTTCGGATTTCCCTCAATGGTCCATGGAGGTGATTTGCTCTCGAGCCGTGTGAGCGCACCGGATTGGGAGTCGAAGGCGATAATCCAGGATTCGTTTTTCAAGGTGATTTCGCGGGCCAGAGCGGAGGTGGTTGCGAGGAGCGACAATGCAAAAAGAATTTGCAGAAGTACGGCGGGCGAGAACATTGAAGCGTTTTTCATTTACGATTTACGATTTACGCGGACTAATTGGAAGCGGGAGAGTCTTGCCCAGCGTGCCAATCGCCCTGATAGCGTTTGAGGATGACGGGGGCCAGGGTTGTTGTCGAATGCGGGCCGGCAAAAACGAAGTGGCAGACGCGGAATTCCAAATGGACGGGGATGCCGGAAATTTCGTCCTCAGGGGGCACCAGCGCCGTTACTCCTGAAATGACTCCCGGATGCTGTTCAAAGATATATTGGACACGGTAATCCGCCTCTGCTGCGATATTAAGTCTCATGTCCGGCGCCTGGATTGCGCAAAAATGGCTATTTTGCGGTTCCAGCATTTTCGTCGGCCACGTGACACCCCAATAACCCTTTTCATTGTGGAAATGCGGGTAGAGTTCATCCGGCTTCAAGGCGCCCTTCGTCATCGTGTACGCCGTCAGGGACGAATCGCCGGACGGAGGGTTCAAATCTCCAAAATAGGGATACTCAACCGTTTCAACCGTCAGGTCAGAATCGTTTTTCAGCGTCGAACCAAAGGTCAGCACGCCATTTGTAAGCGTGACATCGGCGGCGAAAGACATCGGCAAAACGCCTCCGTTTTCGCTCACCAGATTGTCCCAGCGCATGCAGATTTCGTTATCGGAGACTTTTTTGATGTCTGCGACGTGTTGTTTTTGGCCAAAAACGGGATTATAGCGGCGGGTCGGCAACGGGGCATAGAGCCGGAACGAAACGCCAAATTCGGGACGCCGTTCAATGACCCAATGCGGATTTTTATTTTCAAATCGCGTCAGCGCGCCGGAATCTGAATCAAAGGAAATCGATAATGCATTGTCCTGCAGAGTGATATCGCTCCCATAAAGAGGGCACGAGACGGCCATAATGGCCAGGACGAAGATAGCATTAAAACGGTTTGGGCCCTCAGCGTGCAGACGTGAATATCTCATTTAAGAATTACGGATTACGATTTACCAGCGCGAATAGCAACCGGGCAACAACATTATTCCTTTTCCACCCACTCTATTTTAGAAACCACGGCATTGGCCACGTCTTGTGCATTGGCAATGCGGACGTTCAATTTTCCATCCGCGGTCCCGGTGGGACTGACCGACGCGTCAACCCATCGCCCGCTTTGAAAATGATCATATGTCCCGATTGTTTTGCCGCCAACGATAATGGTTTCCTTTCTGCCGCCATCGTAATTATCCGGATCAATGATATAAAGACGAAGAAGGCCGCCGGCGCCCTTTGGCAAATTAAGTCCGAAACGAAGTTCAGTGGAATTCTGGCGGCAATAGTACGTGTCATCGCTCCAGCCGCTCCATTGTTCGCTTGTGCCGGTCCAGGCAACGGAATAGCCCGGCTCGTTGTAAATCATTTCGCCGCCGGGATATCCGCAGCACATGTACAATTTTCCGCCATGGGCTTTGAAGTCATCCATCGAGGAATAGCCCGTTCCGCCGGGACTGAAAAAGGTTTCAGGAGCCGGCGCGCGTTCAGCGGCCGGCGGCATCGGCGGCAATGAGACCCGGGGGGTTGTCTGATACCAATAAACGGTTGTAGCGATTTGTAATAGCGTGAACGGCTTTGAGTACCCACGTCGCCAGCCATTCTCCGTGGCGCCAAATCCAATAGCCACCTTCAAGGACTTCTTAAAACTGATCGAATCCTGGAGGAAAAACCGGTAGGCCGCCGCCCCATTCGTGTGGAACGGAAACCAACCGGTCAATGGAAACATGTTCTCCTCAGCCGGGAAACCCCAGCTAAACCCGAAGGAATCCTCCAGTCCCTGAAACTCAACGGACGCATTTGTCTCACCGTCGATGTAAAACTTTTCGTTTTCATCCACGACCGGCCGATTATTGGAGTGGAGACTCCGAATTGCGACGTTCCAGCCGATTACCTTGCCTTTGCCCGTGGTTTCCAGCGCCACGTAATCCTTTTTGCCCAGCAACAATTCTTCCTGCTTCCAATTCGCGCAAAAATAACCTTCGTCAGAGGGCATCTTTTTCAATGTGCGATAACAGACATAGGAGTAGCAAGGCATCGCTGCCTGGAGTTGCCTGCCCGCTTCGAGTGGCCCGTCATAAACCAGCTCTACTTTGGCCGATTTGCGGAAGGCCATTGGAAAATAGCAATTGAAACCCCTGCGGACGTTCACCAACGCTGTATTGACCACTTCGCGTTCGCCATTTGGATCGCAAAAAAAATCAACCATCGGACAGTTCACACTCGGGTTCGTTTCACCATCCCAATAAATACACAGGCGCACGTCGCGATTGATAGATACTGCATCGGAGTAGTGATGCTGCGGGTAGGCAAAATGCATCATCGTGATTTCAGCCGGCCCTTTGAGATCGGCCACAACCACGCATTTAGTGGTTCTGAACTGCACAGCCAGCGGGTTTTCGCCCCAAAGGGCATTAATCGCTTTAGTGTCGCCGGGTGTTAAGCGGCCCAAATCAGGCGCCAGCCATGCCTGTGCATGGACCTGCACAGCGGACGCAACCAGCGCGATGGCCATCAGGAACTTTTTCACTTTATCTTCTAATGACCACTTATCACGGATAAGGCGCGGTGCCATGTTGTGTAATCCACCGCATATCGTTCTGATTAAACCCTACCGCCGGGGTCACCCAACCGCTTCCGCCGGGATGTGGCGGTTCGCAAATTCCGGCTTTATTTACCCCGTCCCAGCCCGATACCCATTTATGATATTCCGCGTGGCCGTCGGCAAAACTGAAGACATCGCCCTGGCTATGATCGGCAGCCGGGCAATCGGCCCACGCCGATGAATTCGCATTATCACTCCCCCCCCAGGCGATGCACCCGTTATTTATCGTATTGTACGCTTCTTCACAGAAAACCCATGCATCTGCCGGGCCGGGGCCCTTCAGCTTGGCCCCGAGATCCGTTAATCTATGATAGGCATAACGCGGGACGTTTTGGGCCCAATAGACCATGTTAATGGGAATACCGCTCTGGAGCTTCAGGCGATCCTCTCCATCCCCTTCCATGCAATAGTTTATGGAATAGCTGCGGACACGATCAACGATTGCGCCGTTCTCGTTGCATTTGATCGTATCATCCGGGCATTTAAAAACTTTTATCGAATATTGGCAGTATGGGCCGGTTAACGCCTGCACCAGGTACACAACATTCGTATTATCCGGATTGTTTGCCGCCGTGGTCATATAACCATTTACCCAGTTTTGAAGATCCAGATTTGCCCCAGTCCCGTATCCATACCCGTAGGCCGCTGGATTCGACATGATTTTATCATTGTTATCTTGAGCATACATCACCCAGGCCCCGCCCAACTGATGAATGTTATTAATGCATTGGGCCCGTCGCGCCCGTTCCTGCGCGGATTGCAGGACCGGCAACATAATTGCCGCCAGGATCGCGATAATCGCGATGACCACGAGCAACTCTATGAGTGTGAAGGCGCGCTGCCGGTATCCGGGGCGTCCGCTCGACTGAGCGGAATGCCGGCCAGTTATGACTGGCATCCCAGCCTGCCTCGCACTGGCAACAACTGAATTAATTTTCATATTTCGATATAATTTTTACTTAAATAATTGATGCCTTTTCTACGGCGCGTTGGTCATCAGGCGGTAGAATACACACCCGCTGGCTGGACTAATCACGTTCGTCCAGGAATCGACATTCAGCGTCGTCGGAATCGAGCCGCCCACCGGCAACCAGTTGGTGCTCAGGCCCTTCGTGACACTATTGGTCTGGATCTCGAGGTAATAATATCCCTCGTACTGGGGCGGCCAGTTCAATATCAGTTGGTTCGGATTGAGCAATGTGAACGTGATGGGCGGCGCATTCGTGAAGCTCACGACGCTGCTGGCGTTTGTGGCCGCCGAGAACAACTGCGTCAATTGGCTGGCAGAGAGTGCATACGGGAAGATGGCCGCTTCGCTCATCTGACCCTGAATGGTTCTGCCGCCTGTCGAGATTGGGTCGGTTCCGATGTTTAGGCCGTTGGCGAACGATTGTACCGCATTGGCAACGTTATTGGTCGCACTGGCGTTGGTACTGGTATTGTACACATAGAGGATGGCGTTGCTCGGCGTGGTGGCCAAAGCAACCAGTGACCAGACATTGGCCGGCAAAGCCAGGCCAGACCCATAGTTATACGTCGCCGGAACATTATTCCACGTGTAATCCAGATTATTGGCTCCGCCGATTTGCGATCCTGCCACCGTTGAACCGCTGCGGCAGAAGATTAAGCCTGACGGATTGTTTTCCGGGTTGACGGTCGGATAGACCCAGCACACGAACGTCGCGGCATTGGTGTTCAGAATTACGCCGCTGTTAGTGATAGAACCTGCGGCGACGTTTGGCGCCCCATTATTCATCCCCACGCTCGTCTCGCCGGCAAGATTGCCATAGGGTACGCCGAGCAATCCCACGGATGTGTTCGTTCCATAGAACCCGTTGGCGCCGCCCGCGTAATCGTTGGCGATGCTGCTGCCGCCGGATTCATTCAGCCGCCAGTACGCTACTGGATTATTGCTCAGGACGGTTGCCGCGAAGAGCGTCGAGGGATCAGCAATCACAGACGCCGTCCAAACCATGCTCGTCACCGAGCCCAACGAATTGGCAATGATGCAGTAATTGGTTATCGAACCCACTTGCACCTTGTTGGGCGTATACACGCTATTGGTCGCCCCGACAACCGCCACGCCGTTGGAATACCATTGATACGCGTATGGCGGCAATCCGGAGACTCCCACCATAAAGCTCGGCCGGACGCCCGCGTAGAGCGTAAAGACGTTCTCGCCAGGGACCGGTAACTGATTGGTTATCGCCAGGGCCGCAACCGTGCCGCCCAATTCGGTCTGATAGTGCTGCAATATCAGGGCCGGACTCAACACATTCGTATAAAGAGCCACGTTGTTGATTTTGCCCCTGAACTCGGGTGTGTAGGTGCCAACGCCCGTCTGGCTGCTGTCGCCACAGCCAATGGTAATCGGCTGCGGATCGTCCTCGATACCCGCCCCGGGTTGGATTACGCCGCCGAAGTTATTGCTGGCATTGAGCACGCCATCGACGTACAGCATCACCAGGCCGTTGGCCTCGTCGCACACGCCCACGAGGTGATGCCAATTGCCGTCCGGGGTGATCGTGCCTCGCGCATCGTATTCTCCGGCGGCGGCGTTTCGCACGCTGAACCGGAAGGCACTGGCTGGAACTGTTGTCCCGCAATCCAAAGCCCATTCTTCGGCAAAGAAATGGCCCTGGTCAACGATGCGGGCATTGAGACTCTGGGCCGGGCCATTGACCCACGCCTCAACGGCAAACTCGCCGTTACCGCCATTGGCATTGGCCAGCGCTGCGATGTCCGGATTGGCTACCAATTCGATAGCCATGCTGTTGGTATTCGCAAAGCTGCCAAATAAAGCCGCCGTGTTGGTATCGTTGGGTATGCCGGGCACACCAATAATTGAGTTCGTATAAACCGCATTATTTGTATTTCCAGTAATATCATGGGCAATCACTCCGTCGTCGCCGTTGCCATCATCGGGCTTTTCATTCAGCGGCCAGAAGGCAATCGGGCCGGAGCCCAGGACCAGGTTCTGATAGTTGGCAACGATCGTCAGGGTCGAAACCATGCTGGTCGCCGCGCCATTGATATTGGTGATGATTACGCTGAAATAATTTGTGCCAGGCGTTTGGGCCAGGAACGTATAAGATGTATTTGTCTGGCCGGCCATTGGCGTTGGCGGTTGGCCACTATACCATTGATAGGCCAGGGGCTGCGTGCCAACGGCGCTGATGTTATACGTGTAATACCGGCCTTCCAGCAGAGTAAGCGCGGGTGGTAGATCGGCCGTTATCACCGGCGCGCTGGCTACATTCAGCTTGGTGAACGAAGTTGTTCCGCCATAGGCATTGCTCACGGCCAATTCCACGCTGTCTCCGTTCCACAAAGCAGACACGTTGCTGACCACGATCGAGGCGTTCAAAAACGCTCCATTTGTGACCCCGGTGAAGAGGTTTGTCACGATGGTGTTGCCGGGGGTGACGATCATCCACCAATTGGTCATTAATGGCGCCCCTTCCACAGTCACCGGCGACAAGATTAAATTAGTGCCCGCAGTCACGTTAGTCGTTCCACCCGGGGCCGACGGGGCCTGGACAAAGAACGGAGCCACACCGCTGCCGGAGTATTGACTCGCGACCTGACTTTGATTCATCGCATAGTTAAAGACGGCCACGTCGTTAATGTATCCGATAAACTGATTGTTCACTCCGCTGATCGAGGAAGTTGGCCTGCCGCCAATGACGACCGGGGCCAGGGACGAATTGGTAATGCCAGTGAAGGGAGTTATGGCCGCTGTGCCGCTCACTGCTCCGTTGGTATATATTGTCACCAAGCCATTGGCCTCATCGCATACCCCAACCAAATGAATCCACTTATTGATATTGCCTACAGTTGTGACAAAGGTCGAAGTGGCCTGGGAAATGGTCCCGGCCGAGTTCCGAACCACAAACCGGAAATGACCGTTATAATCCAGATCGAATTCTTCCTGGTTGAAATATCCCTTGGAAATGATGGCGCCATTGCCCGGCTCCGCGAGAACTGTCGGTTGGACCCAGGCTTCTACGGTGAATTCCTGGTTGGAGCCTCCCGGCGCGGAGAAATCCGGACTGATGATGTGGCCCGCATCGCAGTTGTTCGGGACGGCGCCAAAGAACGGGGCCGGTTCACTCGGGTCCGTAAGCGAATCGTAACCGGGCAACTGGTCCAGGATCATATTGGTGTAAATACCGTTATTGCCGCCGTTATAATCATCGCAAATGGCCCCGTCATTGCCCGCGCCATTATCCGGCTGTTCATTCAATCTCCAATAAGTCAGCGGTTGGCCGGCCAACACCGCTTGCGGATACGGCGCCGTGGGAGCGGGAGCATAGAATGCCAACCAGGTATTGGTCGCCATACCCACCTGGTTGCTCACCACGCAGGCAAAGTTGGTCGGACTGCTTAGCTGGCAATCCACTAGCCCAAAAGTCGTATTCGTGGCTCCGCCAACGTCAACACCGTTCGTCGTCCATTGGTAGGAGAGAGGCGTTGCGCCAGCCGCTGAAACCGAGAAATTTGGACTCGATCCTGCGTAGATGGTCCCGGCCGAGTTTGTACCGCCGTACAGCACCATCAAATTGGTATAAGTCACCGGGAGCACTGAGGTGAAGAATGGCGCGCTATTAACCGTGAGGGTCACCACGGCGCTGGTTATCGAGCCGTAGGCGTTGGCAATCACCACGGAATAGTTGCCGGCGTTGTTCGTTGATACCGGGTTCAAGACCAGAGAAGCGCTCGTCGCTCCGCCGAGGGCCACACCATTAGTGTACCATTCGTAGGACAGAGTTGGCGCACCGCCGGCCACAACGGTATTGGTAAACGCCGAGTTCTGATTGACGGATGCCGAAATCGGCTGTTGCCGGATATATGGCGATTGATCAGCATCGCCATAAAGAAGCTGGACCTGGGCCGGACTTAGAACAACCCCGTTAAAGAAAGCAACTTCGCAAACACCGCCGTCTAACTGGCGTCCGGGCCCAATCGGATTGTTTGTATAATCCGGAGCCG
The DNA here is from genome assembly GCA_035933915.1 of Verrucomicrobiia bacterium. Taxonomy (GTDB): domain Bacteria; phylum Verrucomicrobiota; class Verrucomicrobiia; order Limisphaerales; family UBA11358; genus UBA11358. The sequence goes on along the minus strand of DASYYL010000209.1, from coordinate 15,923 downwards.
CGCCTAAAAAGGCGTCGAGAGTCGAACCATTGTTCGTCGTGGCCAGAATCACATTCATATCCAGGTTCCCATCCACGTAGAGAACGGCATTGCTATTGGCGCCGTTATAGGTGGCGACCACCTGATGCCAGTTGCCGTCGTTGTAGACCGCATTTGTGTCAATGACGTCCGCGACCGTGTGAACCTGGAGCTGGCCGCTTGGCGTTAGAGAGCAACGCCAAGAGTTGTCCGAATGCCCGATAATGTTCTGGAACCGGGTGTCCGCCGGATTGCCCTTGAACCAGAAAGTATAGCTGAACGACGTTCTATTGACGGGATTAAGACTCTGATTAAAGCCGGCATCGGCGTATCCACTCAGGCCGCTCAGGGGGGCCGTCTTGCCAAAAACCGCGCTCGGACCGGAAACACTGCCCGGGTTTACGCCTGGTGAATAAGTGCCGCTGATCGCACTGGATCCATAATTCGTTAAAGCCGGCCATGTGGCCGCCGAAGGCGCGACGTACGGCGCTGAATCCATTCGCATATAAACCAACGGCTTGTCCGCCAGCACATTCGTGGCATAGGCTCCGTAAGTCCCCGGATTCACCGCCGCGTTGTAATGCTGTTGGATGCGGGTTGGATCCAGCAGGTTGGTATAAATGGCCACTTCGTCTATCGACCCGCTGTATTGAGCTTGTATATTACCATTCCAATTGCCGCCGCCAATGGTCAACGGCGACGAATGATCAACCACCATTGGCGAAACTGGAGCCTGCGCCAGGTTGGCTACGCTGCCGTTGATATAAAACACCGCGTTGGTGCCGGTATAGGTCGCAACCACATCATACCATGTTCCCGGATTGTAATTATTCACCGTCCTCGTCTCAATTCCCAGGCCATTGGTATAAGTAACAAAGCTGAAGCAATTTGCGGAGTTATTCCAAATCAAATCAAAACCGCTCGGATAGGGGATATTGTCCAGGCTCGGTCCCCCACCTTCTCCCAGAATAACCCCGGAGTTGAGATCATAAGAATTAACCCATACCTCGACCGAGAATGGCGGCGTGAGCGTCATTTGTGGCGAAGTACGAGGTATCAGCAAATACGAGCCCGTTCCCCTGTTTACTCCAATACAGGTGTCGCTGTCGCCGGTAAGCGCGCCGGTCATTTGATGGAACACAATGGTATCAGCCGGGGCGTTGCCATTAACGTCCCAATCGCCATAATAACCAGTGCCCAATATTCCCAATGTGCCATAGTTGGTTTCAATGTCTCCCTGGACCCCGGCCTCAGTTTCATGCATCGGCCAATAGGCCGTTGGACCGAGCGACAGAATGTTTGAGGAATAGAGTCCGTTGGTCAGGAAGGATGGCAACTGATTGACCGTCAGTGTATTTAGCGCGCCGGTCGCCGAGCCAAACTGGTTGGCCACCACGCACTGATAAGTGAATGCGCTCATGCTTAATTGGACATCGGTCAGCGAGTAAAGCGGCCCGGTCCCCGATGTGATGTCGGCCACGCCATTGGTGTACCATTGGTAGGTCAAAGGCGAGTTCACGACGCTGCCGGCCGTCACGTACAACGTGGGACTCTGGCCCACAAAAGCATTGAACGCGCCGGACGGCGCTTGCGCAGTAATCACCGGCGACTCCGCAATCGAAAGACTGGCAAGAATACTCGTCGTCGAACCGTAGTTGTTGGTAATCACGACATAATAGTAACCGCTATCGGCGTTCACCAGGTTGCTGACGGTCATGTTGGCAGTCGCGTCATTGGTATGTTTCACAGCGTCATCCACCAGCAGGGTTGCCCCGTTGTAATTGGATGTGGAATTATAATACCATTGATAGGCCAATGTGCCGACGCCGGTGGCCTGCACGCCGAAAAAGATATAACTTCCGGGGCCAACGCCGTTGGTGCCTCCGGCGCCTGCCGTCCGTCCGGTCGTCGGCTGCGCTATGATCACTGGCGGAGGCGGCGTTGCGCCCGCATTCGTATAGAGGTTCAAAATCTGGCCAGCCGTCAGCGCGTTGGTAAAGTACGCGACATGAGCAATCCGTCCGGCAAAAGTTTGTTCGGCGGTATTGAAGGTGCCAAACCCGTTCGTTGACTCAAGGTAATCGGGTCCGTTGCCAATGAATGCGTCCATCGTTGGCTTGCCGGGGGTGGCCAGGACATTCGCGGCCGAAAGCGAAACAGCGCCACCATCCAGCACGAGGGTCATATTCGTGCTCACAAGGTTTGTGTAACAGGATTCAAGCACCACCATGTGCCACTTCCCGTCGTTCACATTGTAAGTCGCTGGAGCCGTCGTCGGCGGAGCCGGCAGGCCGCCTGCGCCTCTATATATATAAGTATTGCCCTGTCGCACCACAATCTTCCAGGAACTGTCGCTATGACTGCAGATCGTATTCCATCGGTTATTAATGTCCGTCGGGTCTCCCAAAAACCACGCGACGACCGAATAGTTGTTCGTCGTGCCGGTCGGATCCAACGTCTTGTTATAGCCGGCATCAACCGCGCCCACAATTCCGTTGAAAGCGCAAGCATTGGTAAATGGACCGAATCCAGAGTAGGATGGCCCGGCAACCCCGGGAAGAGTGCCTGGCTGATAAACGGCATTTGTGCCAAATGTGTTAAGATTTGTGATATTTGCCGCAAGGCTCCCATAGTTCATCGCAACGGGATAACCATTTGTCGGTGGAGTTGCCGGAGTCGGCGCATCCATTCGCCAATACATGACAGGATGATCATTCATCACGACACTCGTATAACTACCAGTTCCCGAAGATACGCTGGCAGCATTGTAATGGGCCAAAACTTGCGCAGCCGTTAACGCATTGGTATAAATTGCCACTTCGTCAAGTCCGCCGTGCGTCGGATTGGCGCCAAAGCCGCGCTCGCATCCCATCTCAATCGGGTCCCATGTGTCGGGCACAAATGAACCAACCATCGGAATCTGGTAACTGGTTGCAAGCTGGCCGTTGATATAAACATTGCAGTTCGTGCCGTCGAAAACTCCCGCGATATAGTACCATTGATTCAAGTTGTAAGCGAAACCCGCTCCGGCTTCGGCGCCACCCACGGTACCCGCCGGATTGCCGGTATAGCCTGCCCCATTGAATACATGAAAGCTCCAGCCGCGCAGAGGGTTATTGCCAGTCCCCGTTCCACGATAAGGCGTCCAACTCTCTTCAAGGGCCCAACCACCGCTCGTATTGAATCCGTTGTTACCGGCAGAGCTCACGGGCCCGCATTGGCAGGCGACAGTTACGTAGCTATTGTATGATGTCGCATACCTCCAACCCTCGACAGTAAACCTTTTTGTGCCAGTTAAAGACACCCGATTGTCCGTTGTCGGCACTATCACGAAACTCTGGTTGTTGCCCGCCCATTCTACAGCAGCATCCCCATCCGCCGTTGCGCCAGGGAATCCAGTCAAAATATTCGTTGAAACATCGGCATAGTAGGCGTTCGCAATCGGTCCCAGCGAGCCCAGGTTGGTTTCTACATTGGCTGTGGGCGCCGGGGCCGATTCCTGCAATGGCCAGTACGCCACTGGATTCAGGCTCATCACGGCGTTAGAATATGAGGATTGCGCCCGCACCGCCGGCACTGCCAGCAGGACTGCCGAAGCGGCGATGACGCAAGAGAATTTAAGGGATTCGATTTTCATGGTGGTTCGGGAATGTCGGGATTGAGCTAATTGATACCGGGCACTATGGCGTTGAGAGGTCCGAATTGAGAAAGCGACAGTTTTTGGACTCTTTAACACGGGGCATATAAACAAAAAGCCAGAGTTGCTATAAACTGTCAATAATAAAAAACAAAAAATATCATATATTTTACAATATTGCTGTTGACATTCGGGTTATTGTACCGGATAATGAGTTTAAATTCCACGTTTGAATGTCTAAACATTACAGCAAGTCGTCAAAAATTAAGGGCATATATGCCAGCGGCATCTCCAATTAGTATTTCACGGCCAGCCACAGTTGAATCTACCGGGCAGACGGTCACCCTCGGTCCCGTTCGCCAACGCGCGCTCCGCGAGTCGGTCTTTGAAGTCCTACTTCTGGCCATTGTTCGCGGCCAAATGAAGCCCGGGATTTGGTCGAACCACAAATTATTGGCCGAGCAACTGAACGTTAGCGTGACCCCTCTCCGCGAGGCTCTCCAGGAACTGGCCGCCTGCGGCATTATAGAAAACCATTATAATCGCGGAACGATTGTGCGCCCTTTCGGCCCGCCGCAACTCCTTGAAATCTTTCAGGTCCGGGCCATTCTTGAGGCGGAAGCCGCGCGGTTGGCGTGCGACCGAATTGACAGCGCCACTTTGACCGAGCTTAAATCGCAGGCCACCGATCTTATTTCCAAGGAATCGTCGGACTGGACCTCGTTGGTTGTCGCCAGCGATGATAACTTCCATAGTTCCATCGCCAGCTTCTGCGGCAATCAGCGGCTCAAAGAGGAGATTTTTCGCTATCGCTCCCTGCTCACGTCCATTCGCCGCGCGGTGGCCGACCATCATTATCCGTTCGATCTGGCGTTGCCGGAACATCTGGCCGTGATTGAGGCGCTCCTAAACCATCAGCCCGCCGAAGCCGCCGGCGCGATGAACCGTCATATTTTGAGTTCGGCAAAAATTTGCAGCGATTTATTATTTCCAGAAATAAAGGAAAAGATTTAATCTGCCCGGCATTCAAGGCCAATCGGTGAAAGAAACAAGAAATTTCCTGGCTTCGCTTGGTTATCCCGAGGGTGACCTTTACAGTCTGCCCTCTTCTCCAAAAAGATTTCCCGATGGGGCGCAATATCGCGTTGAATTGCCCAGCGTCGAAGGACCCGCCGCTCTCGCCGCCACGTTCAAGGAAATTGACCGTTATGGCCTGACCGTTCATCGCATTTCTCAAGGCAGCGGAATCATGCTCTTGACCGACGATGAAATCCTCGAAATGGGCCGGCTTTGCGCCTCGCGACGCATGGAGTTGAGCCTGTTTGTCGGCCCGCGCGGGACCTGGGACATTAGCCCCATGCCGTTGACCACCGCCGGCAAAGCGGCGGGCATCCGTCACGAAGGCATGGACCAGTTGGTTTACGCCGTCGAAGATTTGAAACGCGCCGCAGCTCTCGGCATCCGTGGGGCATTGGTAGGCGACGAAGGACTGGTCTTGCTGACCAAAAAGTTGAAGGAAAAGAATCTGTTACCTCAGAATTTCGTCATCAAATGCTCCGTTCAAATCATGGCGTCCAATCCCGTCTCGATCCGTCTGATGCAGGATTTGGGCGCGGATACATATAATGTGCCGACAGGACTTTCGCTGCCAAAGCTCGCGGCCATCCGCCAGGCAACCAGTATTCCGTTGGATATGTACGTGGAAGCTCCGGATAATTTCGGCGGGTTTATTCGGCATTACGAAATTCCCGAACTCATCCGGATTTTATCGCCGGTCTATATCAAATTTGGATTAAGAAACCATCCGGACGTCTATCCTTCGGGCAAGCAATGGGAAAACACAAACATTTCGCTGTGCCAGGAACGTGTGCATCGCGCCGCCCTCGGCATGCAAATGGTCAAACGCTATTATCCGGATGCCGTTACCTCAAAGCCCGGGCCTCCCGATTTGGGTATCCCCGTCGTGAAAGAATCTTAAGGCTATGTCTATCGAGGCCAAACAATATATTAATGGAGAATGGGCCGGCAGCGCGTCCGGAAAACGGGCGACGCGGGAAAACCCGGCCAACATTTCCGAAATCATTGGCAGCTATCCCTTGTCCGGGGCGGACGACACTACTACCGCCATTGAAGCGGCCCATCGCGCTTTCCCGGCATGGAAAGCGATGGCGTGGCCGGCGCGCTCGGAGATTCTCCACCGTGCAGCGAATATTCTGGACGACCACAAGGAAGAGTTGGCTCGAACGATGACCCGTGAGATGGGCAAACCCATCGGTGAAGCGCGCGGCGAAGTCAAACGCGGCGTGGTCCTCCTCCGATATTATGCCGGCGAAGGCATGCGCTCTGTGGGTGAAGTCTTTCCCGCGTCCGATGGCAAATCATTGCTCTACAGCAATCGCATTCCCCTGGGCGTCGTCGGCGTCATCACTCCTTGGAATTTTCCCGTGGCAATCCCGCTCTGGAAAATGGCGCCCGCTCTGATCTATGGAAACACCGTCGTTTGGAAACCCGCTGAGCCGGCGTCCATCACAGGATTTGCGCTCATGCAATTATTGGAGAAAGCGGGATTTCCAAAGGGCGTCATCAACCTGGTGATGGGCAAAGGATCGGAAGTCGGCCAATGCCTCACGTCTCACAAACTGGTCCACGGCATCAGCTTCACCGGTTCAAATGACGTTGGTCGAAAGGTGGCCCTGGCCGCCGCCGACCGCGGAATCAAATTTCAATTGGAGATGGGCGGGAAAAATCCGACGATTGTTGCCGCCGATGCCGATCTGCCCAAGGCCGTTGACCTCACCCTGAGCGCGGCGATGCGTTTCTGCGGCCAAAAATGCACGGCCACCAGTCGCGTCATCGTCGAGGAAAGCGTTCTTGCGGCCTTTACGGATATGATTGTGGAAAGGGCAAAGAGCATCAAACTTTCCGACCCGCAGGAGGACGATTGCTATCTGGGCCCGGTCGTCAATCAAACGCAACATGAGAGCATCCTCGCTTCCATCAGCCGTTTTGCCCAAAACGGGACCGGGTTGCTGGCCGGCGGCAAAAAGCCCGACGGCAAAAACGGATATTTCATCGAACCGACAATTTTTGGCAAGGTGGATCCCGGCTCGGAACTCGGGCAGCGGGAAATTTTTGGCCCGGTTTTGGGGATCATTTCCGCGCGCAATCTGGAACAGGCTGTCGAAATCGCCAATGACGTCCCCTTTGGCCTCAGCGCCGCCATCTTTACCAAAGACATCAGCCGCATCCTTAAATTTATCAAATCCGCCGAAGCGGGAATGATCAAAATTAACGGCGAAACCGCCGGCGTCGAACCGCATGCGCCCTTTGGAGGCATGAAACAATCCAGCTCGCATTCCCGGGAGCAAGGCCGCGCCGCCATCGAATTCTTTACTTCAATCCAAACCATCGCTATTTCTCCGTCCAATGACCTCTAGTCCTCCATGAAAATCACTAAAGTTTCCGCAGACCTTTACCAGGTACCCGTCCATCGTGACATGAAGGATGCCATCCGCCATTTCAACAAAATGGACGTCATCTTCGTCCGGCTCGAAACCGACGACGGAATCACCGGCCACGGTTTTACTTACAGCATCATCCCCCACGGCGCTCGCGAAATTTGCTCGGTGGTCAATAGCAGCATTCGTTCGCTCATCAGCGGCATGAATCCGCTAAACAATGAGCAGGTCTGGTACGAAATGTGGCGGCGAATGGATTGGGTCGGGCGCGGCGGTATCGCGGTTCTCGGCCTGGCCGCCGTGGATATCGCGCTCTGGGACATCAAGTCCAAAGTCGCGGGCGTTTCCCTGCACCGCCTGCTCGGCGGTTATCGTGACAAAGTTCCCGTCTATAACACAGACGGTGGCTGGCTCAATCATTCTCTCGACCAACTCGTTGAAGAAACCCGTGAAATCGTCAAGGCCGGCTTCCGCGGCACCAAAATAAAAGTCGGCAAGCAGGACCCCGCCGAGGACCTTGAGCGTATCGCCGCCGTCCGAAAAATCCTCGGCCCGCATCGCACCCTCATGGTGGATGCCAATGAATGTTTTACGCAGGCCGAGGCCATCCGCCGCGCCCGCATGTGGGAAGAGTTCAACCTGTTTTGGTTTGAAGAACCGTTGCCTGCCGAGGACATCTCCGGCCATAAAGCCCTCAAGGCCCACACCTCCACGCCCATTGCCCTGGGCGAATCACTCTTTAATCGGCATCAATTTAAAGACTATATCGCGTGTGACGGTGTCTCCATCGTGCAGCCCGACGCCTGCCGTTGCGCGGGCATCACCGAATGGCTGAAAATCGCCCATATGGCCGCCTGCTATAACATGCACGTGAGCCCGCACTTCGTGATGGAATTGCACCTGCCGCTGGTTGCGTCCATTCCAAATGGTTTGTTCGTCGAATATATTCCGTCGCTTGACGCCGTGCTCCGCAGTCCCATGAAACTCGAAGATGGTTATTACTGCCCCAGTGAAGGACCCGGACTGGGCATCCCCTGGGATTTTGAAAAACTCGAACGCTACAAAGTCGCCAATGAAAATTGACAGCCACCAGCATTTCTGGAAGGCCTCCCGCGGTGATTACCACTGGATGGGCCCAGCCGTGCCAGTCCTCTGCCGCGATTATCTTCCGCCGGACCTGCAGCCGCATCTCAAAAAGAACAAGATAGATAAAACCATCCTCGTCCAGGCTGCCCAAACCAAAGCGGAAACCGATTTTCTTCTCGATTTGGCCGCTCAATACGATTTCATCGCCGGCGTCATCGGCTGGCTGGACATGGACAGCCCAGAATTCCCGAAGCAACTCGATCTCTACGCCAAAAAACCAAAATTCCTCGGCATTCGGCCCATGCTTCAGGACCTGCCCGATGATGATTGGATTTTGCGCCCGCGCGTCATCCAGGCTCTCAAATGGGTCGTCGATCGCGACATGCCGTTCGAATTTCTGACCTACACCCGCCATCTGCCGCACGTCCTCACCGTTTTGGAAACAGTCCCCGGCCTGCGCGCCGTCGTCGACCATGTTTCCAAACCGGAAATCAAAAATCGCAAGCTCGGTCCCTGGCGCGATTTGATGGCCCGTGTCGCGAAGCATCCCAACGTTTACTGCAAACTCTCCGGCATGATCACCGAAGCCGACCATAAAACCTGGACGCCGGATGATTTGCGGCCCTATGTCGAACATGTTCTGGACTGCTTCACCGTCGACCGCGTGATGTTTGGCAGTGACTGGCCGGTTTGCCTCCTCGCCGGGTCGTACGATCAGGTCGCCGCCGCCCTTCAGGCCGTCATCAAGCCGCGCCTGGACAAACACGGCGAAGCCGCCGTATTCGGCGAAAACGCCGCCCGCTTCTATAAACTAGCGCTGTAACAAATCACCTTTTTTCTCCTTGAGAATGCATTGCGACCACGAATCACCAACATCGTTCGTCGTCGCCAACCATCAGACGGCAATTCCCCCTCTCCCTTGGCAAGTGGCGCTACCACCGGGAGAGGGCCGGGGGGGAGAGTCTTTCGACGAATATGCTCTCGTAGATATCGAAATTCATCAGCACTATGGCGGATGATGCACAAATCGGAGTAGCCTTCATCGGCGCCGGCATCGTTGCTGAAATGCATGGACGCGGCCTTGCTGCCACACCGGGCGTCCGGCTCGCCGGAGTTTACGACCCCGTTTCCGTGCAGGCAAAAAAGATAACGAAAAAATTCGGCGGCCGCGTTTATAAACATTTGGATGAACTGCTTCACGACGAAAGCGTCCAGGCCGCCCACGTTTTGACGCCGACGCAGCAACATGTTCCTGTCGCTTTGCAGGTCCTGCGGGCGGAAAAGCATGCCCTGGTTGAAAAACCCGTTGCTATGACCGTTGCCGAAATCCGGCAATTGAAGGCCGCCGCAAAAAAATACGGCCGCGTTTGCATGCCCGCGCACAATTACATTTACGTTCCCTCGCTCCAGCGCGCCCGTCGGCTAATCTCGGAAAAAAAATTGGGCCGCATCGCTGCGCTGTGGATCCTCTATAATATTTACCATTCCGACAAAATCGCGGCCCAATGCGGCAGCGGCGTGCTTCGAGCCATCTGCATTCATCACGCCTATTCGCTGCTCTATTTGCTGGGCAGACCGGCGCGGGTTTGGGCAACCGTTTCAAACGCAGCGCACAAGTCTTTGAAATTTGAAGACCAGGCGTCCATCACCTGCGAATTTCCCGAAGGCGTCATCGCGCATCTCTGGTGCAGCTTCGCCGTGGACGATCCCACAAATGATCCGTGGACGGTGATATACAAGGTCCTCGGCGACCGCGGCGGCCTGACCTATTCATGGAATGAAGTGCAGTTCGACGATAAAGGCGGCCCCGCCTGGGGATTGCCTTGTTACGAAGATGGTTTTCGCGGGGAAATTGATCATTTCATCAACCGCGTCATCCGCCGAAACGAAAAACCGCTCTCAACCCTCGATGACGCCGCCGACGCCCTGCAAATCATCGAAGCCGCCGAACATTCAGCCTGCACCGGCAAACGCCAGCGCATTGACTATGATTAATGTCCATGAACCATTGAGTCGGAGTGGGGACAGCTTGTCCCCGCTTGTTCCCCTTCGACGCTCGGCGCTCGATGTTTCCGCTCTTGTTTAATGCCCTTATTCGCATTTTGTGATCCATCATGAAAACAAACCTCTACCTCATCCTCGCTTGCCTCGTCGGCGCCGCCAGCGGCTTCCTTTTCGGCTTCGATACCTCCGTCATCTCCGGCGTCATCGGATATATCTCGGACCCCAAAGTTTTTAACCTCAACGACATCAGCCAGGGCTGGACCGTCAGTTGCATCCTCGTCGGCTGCATGATTGGCTGCGTTTTCGCCGGCCCGTTCAGCAGTAAATTTGGACGAAAAAATATCCTGATTCTCACCGCGATTGTTTTCCTGGTTTCCTCTTTAGGCTGCGCCCTGGCTCATGACTATACCGTCTTCATCGCCTATCGCGTCGCGGCGGGTATTGCCGTGGGCGCGGCTTCGATGCTGGCGCCGATCTATATCGCCGAGATTTCGCCGCCCCAACATCGCGGCAAACTGGTGTCGCTCAACCTGCTGGCAATTTTCCTCGGCCAATTCCTTTCATTCTTTTCCAATTATTCCCTGAGCAACTTCGGCGGCGACAACAACTGGCGCTGGATGATCGGCGTCATGGCCATCCCCTCATTCCTCCTGTTCGTTTGCCTGTTGTTCGTTCCCGAAAGCCCGCGCTGGCTCGCCGAAAAAAATCAAAACGATGCCGCCATGAAAATTTTGACCCGCATCAACGGCGTCGCCGAAGCCAATCGGGAATATGCGGAAATCCAGGAAACGATCAAAGCCTCCCGCGGAAAATTGAGCGAGCTATTCCATCGGGGAATGTTCAGGATTTTGATTATCGGGATGATGTTGGCCATCTTCCAGCAAATCACCGGCATCAACGTGGTCATGTATTACGCCCCTTCAATATTCGAATCCGCAGGCTTCGCAAAAGACTCGGCCTTACTCCAGACCTCTATCATGGGAATGGTCAACCTGACGTTCGCGGTCATCTCCATGTTCTTCGTGGATAAGATGGGCAGAAAACCGTTGATGCTAATTGGCTCCGTCGGCATGAGCATTGCCATGACCCTGCTCGCCGCAATCTTCATCACGGGCCACGCAAAGGGATATTTCGTGCTCATCTGTATCATGGGATACCTTGCTGCATTCGGCTTTTCGCTCGGGCCGGTCGTCTGGGTGCTCATCGCTGAAATCTTTCCAAACCGCCTCCGAAGCGTCGCCGTCGCCATCGCCACCATTACCCTCTGGGCCGCCGACTTCATTGTCTCTCTCACCTTCCCGTACCTTCTGAATAATATGCACGGATATTCGTTTGTCATCTACGGCTCCATGTGCGTGCTCTGCTTCCTGTTTTGCTGGAAATATCTGGAAGAAACCAAAGGCAAAACCCTCGAAGAAATCGAAATGGATTTTACAAAATCCAAAACGCCGCAATCAGACGCCACAACCGCGCTGAAAGCGTAAATCTTCGGCATTGCTCACGCTTCGTGCCGCCTTGCCCGCCGTAGCTGTTCCCGCAAGTGTGGCTCGCACCGCGCGTCATTTAATCTACAGCCTTCGTTTTTCGACGTTCTGCGTTTTTTACTCTTCCGAACTTTCGCCTAAGTTTAAGTCATTGCCGATCAATCAGTTGTGTTCGCGCAAAATATTTTGAAAACAATAGTTGACTATTTAGTCGAATTGATTAGATTGTTTGTGTTCCCCAAAGTTGGGAACCGAGAAACAGTATTGAGAGAAAAATTTTATGGGCCGTGTCAGTGATGCAAAAACGAGATTGATGGATGCCGTGCTGGAGCTCCTGTGGACCGGTTCCTATGGCAGCACCACCATCGATCAGATCTGCGATAAGGCCCAGGTCAAGAAAGGCAGCTTTTACTATTTCTTTGAATCCAAAGCGGAATTGGCGGTAGAAGCTTTCGAAGCAAGCTGGCAGTCCAAGCAGGCGGAATTGGACAGGATCTTTTCGCCTATGGTTCCTCCGCTGGATCGGATTCGTAAATATTGCGATTTTACCTATAAAATCCAGCAGGATATGAAGGAAAAATATGGCCGGGCGCTCGGTTGTCCGCAGTTTTGTCTCGGCGCTGAAGTCTCCACACTGGAAGGACCGTTGCAAAAGAAAATTCAGCAGATTCTGGATTGTAAAAGGCGATACCTGGAATCCGCTGTTCGTGAAGCCCATGCCCAGGGCCTGGTCCATGCGCCGGATCCTGCTGCCAAGGCGCGGATGATTCTCGCATATTATGAAGGGCTCTTGACACAGGTGCGGATTCAAAACGACGTCGAAGTTCTGCGCGACACCGTGGGCGGTATTTTTGCGCTTCTAGGCGTCAAAGAGACTGAAGCAGCGACCGCTTAAATTTTTTTAACAAATTTGTTTACTAAACAGACAACTATAAAGAGGAGCAAAATGAACGCAATAAATAAGAATATCCTGAAAATAGCCCCAGATGCATGGGTGGCCTCAGGCCGGAAATTAATCGTCGGCATCGAGCGGGTCAGGCAGAGCCTTGCGGCCCGGTTCGCCCGTCAATCGGAAATACCGCAACGGTTGTTCCGGGCGGCATTGAACGAAGCCGAGTCTTTGGCCTGGGAAACCGAATATCCTCAACTCGTTTTTCCGACATTGGCCGAAGAAAAAATCGCCGCGATTTCGTCCTGGTACGATCACGGAGGAACGTTGCACAGTGATTACGCCATGGCTGTGTAACGGAAAAATATTCAAAGAAACTTTTACGCAAAAAAGATGGATGTCCAACAGAGGCGTGGTCGTTCGTCATAAGCAAGGAGAGAGCTATGAAAAATAAATTGATTGAAATCGTTTTGTGGGGATCCGTGATGGCTGGCGCGGCCGGACTCTTGACGGGTTGCGGCCGCGCCGCCGCTCAACCGCCCATGCCGCCGCCGCAGGTGACGGTAGCGCCGGTTGAGGAAAAGGAAATTGTTGAATGGAGCGAGTTCACCGGCCGCGTGCAACCGGTGGAATCGGTGGACGTGCGTCCGCGTGTGTCCGGCTACATTCAGAAAGTCTGTTTCCAATCGGGCCAACTGGTCAACAAAGGCGACGTGCTCTTTGTGATTGATCCGCGATGGAACCAGGCGGTCCTTGATCAGCGCCAGGCCGAATATGAACAGGCGAAGCGCGAAGAAGATCGCACCGCGGATTTGCTCGCGAACAAAGCCATCTCTCAGGAGGAAGCCGATGCGCGCAAGGCCCTCTATGAAGAGACAAAAGCAAGGCTGGATTCCGCCCGCCTCGACCTCGAATACACCCAGGTGCGCGCGCCCATTAGCGGCCGCGTCAGCCGCGCGATTCTCACCGAAGGCAATTACGTCAGCGGCGCCGCTGATTCTGCCTCGCTCCTGACGACCATCGTTTCGGTAAACCCGGTGTATGTCTATGCGGACATGGACGAAGATTCCTTTCTCAAATTCAGCGAATTGGTCCGTGCCAAAGAACTCGGCAGTGACGACGGCGGCAAAATTCCCGTGCAAATGCAATTGGCCGACGAAACCAATTTCCCGCACACCGGCTCGGTTGAATCGTTCGACAACCATCTCGATTCGGACATGGGCAGCATCCTTGTGCGCGCCGTATTTTCGAACGATGACGGCAGTCTCGTGCCCGGGCTGTTCGCGCGGATTCGCATTCCAATGAGCGACCGGCATTCCGCCTTTCTCGTGGATGAACGCGCCATCGGCACCGACTTGTCGCAAAAGTATGTGCTGGTGCTCACCCGCACAAACACAGTCGCCTATCAACCGGTGCAATTAGGGCCGCTCGTTGAAGGCCAGCGCATTATTCGCACCGGCCTGGATGCTGGCGATGAAATTGTTGTGAATGGATTGGAACGCGTCCGGCCGGGCATGGCAGTTTCCGCCGTCCGGGAAACTGCAACCGTCGGCATGTCGCACGCTCAGACGGCGCGGCGCTGATAGAAAATTAGGGACTCGTTACCTCGTCTCCTACGAAAATATTATGAACTTCTCCCATTTTTTCATCAAACGCCCGATCTTTGCCGGCGTTTTGTCCATTGCCATATTCGTGATGGGATTGCTGGCGATGTTCAAGCTGCCGATTGCTGAGTATCCCGAAGTCGTGCCGCCGACCATTGTCGTGCGGGCGACATTTCCCGGCGCGACGCCCAAAACCATTGCCGAAACGGTTGCTTCACCGCTCGAACAATCCATCAACGGCGTCGAAGGCTCGCTTTACATGTATTCTCAGGCAACGGCTGACGGAGTCATGACCCTCACGGTCACGTTCAACCTGGGCACCGACCCGGACAAGGCGCAGGTGCAGGTGCAAAATCGCGTCCAGCAGGTCCTGCCGAAGCTGCCGGAAGAAGTGCGCGAACTGGGCGTCACCACCACCAAACAATCGCCTGACTTGACCATGGTCGTTCACCTGTTTTCGCCAAACAATCGTTACGATGAAGTCTATGTGCGCAATTACGCCACACTGCAAGTCAGAGATGTCCTCGCGCGCATACCCGGCGCGGGCGATGTCGAAGTCTTTGGTTCGGGAGATTATGCGATGCGCCTTTGGCTCAACCCGGACAAACTAGCCGAGCGCAACTTGACCGCCAGCGACGTTGTGGCCGCCATTCGCGAGCAAAATGTTCAAGTGGCCGGCGGTGTCATCGGCCAGCCGCCGACCCGCCAGCCTGTGAATTTCGAATTGCTCGTCAACGTCAAAGGCCGCCTGACTACGGAAGAAGAATTCGGCAACATCGTGGTTAAGAACGGTCCTAACGGCGAAAAAACGTTGCTCAAGGATGTCGCTCGCATTGAATTGGGAGCCGGCGACTACTCTCTCGAATCGTTGCTTAACAACAAAACCGCCGTCGCGCTGCCCATCTTCCAAACGCCCGGCGCAAACGCGCTCGAACTTTCGAAATCAGTTCGCAAAACGATGGAGGAACTTAAGAAAAACTTCCCCGAAGGCATTGATTATTCGGTAGTATACGACCCGACCATCTTTGTGCGTCATTCCATCGAAGCGGTCGTCCATACCTTGGCGGAGGCCATCCTTCTGGTTGTTATTGTGGTCATTATTTTCCTCCAAACCTGGCGGGCGGCCGTCATTCCGCTGGCCGCCGTGCCGGTGTCGTTGGTCGGCACCTTTGTGATGATGCTCGTGTTTGGTTTCAGCATCAATGCGCTCTCGCTCTTCGGATTGGTTCTGGCCATCGGCATTGTCGTGGACGACGCCATCGTCGTCGTCGAAAACGTCGAGCGAAACATTGCACTCGGACTTTCGTCCGTTGATGCCGCGCGCAAGGCCATGAGCGAAGTGACCGGCCCGATCGTCGCCACGGCGCTGGTGCTGTGCGCTGTATTTATTCCCACGGCATTCATCAGTGGTCTGAGCGGCCAATTCTATAAACAGTTCGCCATTACAATTGCGATTTCGACAGTAATTTCAGCGTTCAATTCCCTCACGCTCTCGCCCGCGCTCTGCGCCGTCCTGCTCAAAGATCATCATTCGCCCAAGGATTGGCTGTGGCGCGGGATGGATATCGCGTTCGGCTGGTTCTTTCGTCCGTTCAATCGCGTTTTCGCGTGGTCCGGGGAACAATATGGCCGCGGTGTACAATCAGTCCTTCGTAAGGCAACTGTCGCCCTGATCATTTACGCGGGCCTCGTAGCATTGACCGGCTGGAGCTTTAAGAAGGTTCCCACCGGCTTTGTTCCCAC
>DASYYL010000225.1:0-3794 GCA_035933915.1 Verrucomicrobiia bacterium | reverse complement strand
GGAAACGGGTTTCTGAATACCTGGAAGAAAGCCCGTTTCGCCTCGCCCGCCTGCGCAGCCAAAGTCTTGCGATGTTTTGCGAGCGGAAGCGTCTCCGGCGAAAGGGAGTCGGGGTGAGCCGGAGCGCGGTGCGAACAAAACTCGCAAGTCTTTGGCGGCATTGGCTCAAGTTGAGACAGCAATTGTTTTGGCGTAAAGACAAATGGCCAGTGTTGCCCTTTTAATGCGCCATTGTGACCCGTGCTTTTACCATGTTCTTCAAATGGGAAATTTTACCGGCTGTTTCCTGAACAGATTCGCTTTCAATTTCCTTTATCGTTTGCACTTCTGTTTCTTCGGCGGCGAGTGAATTGGCCGCCTGATTTTTGGTGATGTCCAAAGCATCGTCCAATTCCTTTTGCCGCTGGCAAAGCGATTGCAATTTTTCTTCGTGTTCAAATGCCTGTCCGATTTTCGCTTCCAATTCCCGGCAATTCTTTTCGGATTCTTTCAAATCCCGTTGATGGGACGAAAGTCGCTCCTCAAAATTTTGCGGCACATATTCCAATGAGCGGATTGTCCCTATTGGCGAATCAGAAATGCTCGCCGAATATTGATTATGCCCTTTTAGGATGATTTCGACTTGCTGCAAAAAAGCTGGCCGGATAACAACTTCAAAACCGGCAAATAAACCAGCATGGTATTCATCTTTGCCGCCAGCGACGCGACGCGCGATTCGGTTTAATAATTCTCCGGCAATGGCGCGATCTTTGACAGTCGCTTTCTCAATTACAATTTCAAATTTGTCCCCGTGTGTGTCAACGCGCTGTTTCATGTCCAATTTCAGATTTTCGATTCGTTTAGTGTAAAGCGTGACGTTCTCCTTGCGATGTCGGATTTCGTCGCGGATGCGGTATTGTGTTTCGGTATGCTGCGAACGCAGCCGGGTGAGCCTCGTGATTTCGGCGTCAAGGGTGGCCTTTTCCATGACAAGGGGATTGCCTGATGCGATGGCCTTCACTTCGGCATACGTCAATGCCCTTGAATCAATGTCCTCGATATGCCGGATATTTGTATCGCCGGTCATTACCTGATGGATGAATTTGGCTTTGGTTTCAAGGGTTTGCCACATATAGGCATCAAAGCTGCCTTCGGTGACATAGCGGCAGATTTGGACAATGGCGTTCTGGTTGCCCTGCCGCAAAATGCGCCCGTCGCGCTGCTCCACATCGGCTGGCCGCCAGGGCGGGTCTAAATGATGTTCGGCAATGAGCCGCTCCTGAACATTCGTTCCCGCTCCCATCTTCTGTGTGCTGCCGATGAGAACGCGAACCTTCCCCGATTTGACCTGCTTGAATAAAACATGCTTTTGAACGTCACTGTCATAGTCCTGGATAAATGCAATTTCATCGGTGGGAACGCCATGTTTCACCAGCTTGGCCTTCAGATCATGGTAGAGACAAAAGCCTCGGTTCGTTTTGGATGGCGTGGATAAATCGCAGAAGACGAGTTGAGTGCTTCGTTGCGCGGTAGTTTCCTTCCAGATTTCAAAGATTTTGTTTGCTGCGAGATTCACTTTGTTATCAGGATGTTCCTTTGCTCGCGCATTTAAGACGCGCAAATCCAGAGCTGCCTTGCGGCCTTCGGTCGTGATTTTGAGCATATTGTCATCTTCAGGCGGAACATGGCCGCTGCGAATCGCTTCGGCGCGTTTGACAAGTTCCTCCACAACCTTTTTCAGTTCCGGCGTGGATGGAGCGCGGATTACAGTGGGTTTGCCATTTTTAATTTCCGGCACGGATAATTTCAACTGTTCGGCGGTTTGAACGTCGGCAACCTGGCAGAAAACCTGCATGAGTTCGGGCACATTGATGAACCGCGCGAAACGGGTGTTGAGCCGATAGCCCGAACCGTCCGGGGAAAGTTCCATTGCCGTGACCGGCTCGCCGAAAGTCACCGCCCACGAATCGAAATGATGCAACTTTTGTTTCCGCAATGCGCCCATTTGCAAATACCGCTGCATGGTGAACATCTCGGCGACACTGTTGGCAATGGGCGTGCCGGTGGCAAAAACCACCCCGCCTCCGCCATTGATTTGCTGAATATATTGAACCTTTAAAAACATATCGAAGGCGCGTTCAGAAGCGGTTTGCGGCAAACCGGCGATACGGGTCATTTTGGAAATGTAAAATAGGTTTTTGAAATAATGCGCCTCATCCACAAAAAGCCGGTCAATGCCAAGTTCCTCAAAGGTGAGTGTGTTGTCTTTCTTTTCCTCTGCCGCCAAAATTTTCATCCTTGTTTCCAGCTTCTTTTTGGCGGATTCAAGTTGTTTCACAATGCGGCGCGAGTTGCCTTCATGCCTTTGCTCTTTAATTGCAGTTTCCAATTCTTCCAATTGAACCTCGAAAAACTCCCTCGTCGTTTTTTCTGACAACGGGATTTTTTCAAATCCCGAATGGGTGACGATGATGGCGTCCCAATTTCCGGTGGCGATGCGGCTCATCAATTCTCGGCGTTTGCTTTTCTCAAAGTCGTCTTTGGTCGCGGCAAGAATGTTGGCGCTTGGATAAAGAGTCAAAAATTCCGAGGAAAATTGTCCAAGCATGTGATTGGGGACCGTGAGCAACGGCTTGCGGGCCAGTCCAAGGCGTTTTAATTCCATTGCGGAAGCAACCATTGTATAGGTCTTGCCTGCGCCGACAACGTGGGCAAGCAATGTATTGGGTGACTGCAAAATCCGCCAGATACCGTTCTTTTGCTGGTGTTGCAATTGAATGGTTCCGCTTGCGCCCGGTAGCGTCAAATGGTCGCCGTTGAACGTTCGCAGGCGGATGGCGTTAAATTCCTCGTTGTATTTGTTTACGAGCCGTTGCCGTCGCCTATCATTCTGCCAAACCCATTCCCGGAAACGGTCTTTGATTTTCTGCTGCTTGTCACGCGCCGCCTCGGTTTCTTCCGCGTTCACGATTGAACGGTCTTTGCCTCTGTCCCTGATTTTGTCATATATGGTTGGTGTTCGGACATTGAGCGCATCCTCAATCAATTCCAAGGCGGTGGCGCGGTTCGTGCCCCATTCGGTCGTATTGGCAACGCATTGCTTGGCGTTGTAACCGCCCTGAACGATCCAGGTGCCAAGCTGCGGCGTGAAGAAAACCTTAATGTCTTCCGCTCCGAGCAATTCCTGGGCGAATGCTTCAAAATCTTTCACAGGAATCCAGCAAGCACCCAGGCGCGCATCAATTTGCGTCGCGGACAAATCCCCTGGCTGGACGGTTTTGAGCGCCTCAACGTTTTCAGCAAATCGTGGATCGGCAATAGCCGCCGCTTCAGCAACCTTCAATTTTTCCCGAACGTCACCGGAAAGGTAGTGGTCTTCGGTTTCCCACGCCTGCGTCTGCGGATTGAGGAACAACACGCCTTTAAGTTCCGGCAAAAATTCCTCTGTTGGCCGATGGATTAGGCTTTCCATGTGTTCTAAATCCACGTGTCCTTTTTCATTCAATGAGACGAGCAATGCCTCCTTCGGCGAATTGACGGATTTAACGGGCTTTTGCTTCTGAATTGTCCTCTCTCGGAAAATTCCGGTCTTGGTTGCCTTCTTCTTCTCTGAATCGTAGTTTTCGAGTGAGAACAGCAATGGCAAATCCGGGTCGCTCTCAAACGCATTGGCGTTCACGCGGTCTGAAAGCGGGCCAAATCGTGAAATAAAGCGGTCGTATGCCTGGTTGAGCAACGCCCGCGCCAGTTGAATTTCGTCTTCCGGCGCGTCTTCCAGTTGGGTTCGGAGGCATTCCCGCACAGCGTCACGGACG
>DASYYL010000198.1:0-33269 GCA_035933915.1 Verrucomicrobiia bacterium | reverse complement strand
CACAGCGCGGCAAAGCCGCAACCAAAACAAGAAGTAACGAAAATCACATTTTGCGACTGCACAAAAAATCCTCGCGAGATTGTGTGATTAGGACGGATTGCAGTGCATAGGACATAGACGACAGAGACAACACATTTGCGTGTTTGATTTCTGCGGCGCATCCGGTCAGAATTTGCGATGTTTAAGTTTTTGCGGTTATCTGTTGGAGCGACGGTTTGGGTGTTTGGAATATTCGCCGGTTTGCCGTTGTTGAATGCCGCGACCTTCGATGGTCAAAATTATGTTCCGCTGGGAGATTTTGCCCGAGCCAATGGGTTTCGAATTTATTCGGAAACCACCCGTGAAAACGTGCTCTCGAAAAGTAATCTGCGCCTTGTTTTCGATGTGAATTCGGCCCAGGCGCAGATTGGAGGAGTGAACGTGCGTCTCTCGTACCCTGTTGCCGCCGACCATGGAGAATTACTGGTTTCGCAATTGGACGTTGAGACAGCATTGCACCCGCTGATCTATGCCCCAAAATCGACCGGCCGGAGAATCACGACCATTTGCCTGGACCCGGGCCACGGAGGCAGAGATACGGGAAATCGAGTAGTCGGATTTCTGACGCACAACGAAAAGACCTATACGCTGGCGCTTGGACTGGAATTGAAACGGCAGCTCACGCTTGCGGGGTTCCATGTGGTAATGACCAGGACGAAGGATGTTTTCGTGGAATTGACGGATCGTCCGGCGTTGGCGAACCGCGATGGGGCGGATTTGTTTGTGAGTCTTCATTTTAATGCAACTCAAGTGGACAAGAATACCGTCTCGGGACCGGAGACGTATTGTATTACGCCCGTCGGCGCCGAATCGTCCAATTCACACGGCGAAAACGGTGAATTCGGGTCGGCTGTCGGCACAATCCCAACGGTTGCCAACCGTTGCGAGGACCGGAGCCTTCTGCTGGCTTATGAAATGGAAAAATCTCTGGTGCAAAATTTGCGCGCCAATGATCGGGGCGTTCGGCGGGCGCGCTTTGCGGTGTTGCGCGATGCGAGCATGCCCGCAATTTTGATCGAAGGCGGTTACATGACAAATCCGTGGGAGGGAAGGAAGATTTACAGCGCCGATTACCGCCGTCAAATGGCTGCGGCGATTGTGAAGGGCATTTTGGCGTACCAGAAGTTGACGGCGCCTGTGCCGCATAGGGCGGGGTAAGTCTGGGACGATGGAAGATGGAAGATAAAGGGAAGCCGTCGGCAGCGCAAAACGTAAACTGAGGATGACGATGAGGACGAGGATGAGAATGATTTCCTGGCGGCCAAACTCCGGCTGGAATAACCCTTTGCGATAGTTCATTCTATTGGACGATGTTTCGTCCCTGTATTGATTTGCATGAAGGCAAGGTGAAGCAAATTGTCGGCGGCACGCTGGGCGCGCCGGCCGATTTGCGCACGAATTTTGTCGCCACGCAGCCGGCGGCATGGTTTGCCGAGCTTTACAAACGGGATGGAGTGAAGGGAGGCCACGTCATTATGTTGGGGCCGGGAAATGAAAATGAGGCGCGCTCCGCGCTGGCGGCGTATCCCGGTGGAATGCAGATTGGCGGCGGTATTAATCCCTCGAACGCGCGCGGGTGGCTTGAGGCCGGGGCGTCGCATGTCATTGTGACGAGCTGGGTTTTTCGTGAGGGCAGGGCGGATTGGGAACGGCTCGGGGAACTGGTCAAAATCGTTGGCAAGACCCAGTTGGTGCTTGACTTGAGCTGTCGCAAGCGCAGCGGGAATTATTTTGTGGTGACCGATCGCTGGCAAAAATTTACGGAACTCATCGTCAACGAAGAAACGCTGCAGAAATTATCCGGATATTGCGCGGAGTTTTTGATCCATGCCGTGGATGTTGAGGGATTGTGCAGTGGCATTGACGGCGAACTAGTTGCGAAGCTCGGCCAATGGACGCCGATACCCATTACCTACGCGGGCGGCGCGAAATCCATTTCAGACCTGACTGAAGTCACGAGATTGGGAGCGGGGAAGGTGGATTTAACGATTGGTTCGGCGCTCGATATTTTTGGCGGGCACGGGGTGAGGTATGAGGATTGTGTGCGATTCAATCATGACCAGCGGAGCGGGAAAGCGGTTTAAATGGAGTGGTGAATGGATGGCGAGCGCAAGCTCCAAAATCCAAAATCCAAGCTCCAGTGAATGTTCAAGCACCAGGGTGGGATGTCGATGTTTGGCTTTTCTCTGGATGGTGGTCGTTGGAATTTGGCGCTTCCAGTCTAATCATCGTCCGTTCCGGCTTTGACAAATTGGTCGGGGTACGGTGTTTTCGAGCCTTTTGCTGCGCGCCAGAGGATGTGATTGAATAAATCTTCGGGACATTGGTCTTCCTTGTTTAACGGCAGTTTTACCGAAACGAGTGCATCGTGGCGCAACACAGCATCATCAATATTTTTGGCCCGGGGATTCATTTCATCCAGGGGGATATTGTTGGTCGCGCAGTCGTAAGGCGTCAAATCGGGCGTAGACATGAAGCAGTCAAACATCGGAGTAGCGGTGGCGTCCATCTGCGTCATAGGCGGAAGGCCCAGGATGAGTTCGATGGTCCGGAGAAGGCTGGTGTTGTTATATTGCGTATCCACGACTGCGTGGCGTTTGGTATAGGGACTGACGACATAGGCCGTGGTGCGATAGCCGCTGACGTGGTCCCATCCGGCCTGGGGATCATCTTCGATCGCGAAGATGCAGGTCGTGGGCCAAAATTTTGAATGACTGACGGCATCCACAATCCGGCCAAAGGCGAGGTCGTTGTCCGCTTCCATCGCGCGGGGCGTGGGCGATCCAAATTTTGTGCCGGCGGTGTGGTCGTCCGGCAGCCAGACAATGAGGAGGTCCGGCATGTTCCCGGCGGCCTCATATTCTTTAAGGTGATCAATGAACGTGGCGGCGCGGACGGCATCCGGGACATCCAGATCAAAACCGGCGTAGTTGCTCACGACGAAAGGCCGCAGCGAGTCCATATCGGGTTCGGCAGAATAAACGACGTTGTTTGAGCCGGTCACATAGTCCTGATACAGGGTTTTCCAGTCTGCGACGTTTTGGCCGGAACTTTTTCTCCAATGATGAATAGTCGTGAACTCGCCAAAATCGGCCACGGTTTTTCCGTGCTCGCCCGCGTCGGTCCAGATGAAACCCGCAGGGGAATATGCCATGGCGTCGCGCGCTTCGGGATCGGCGCCGCCGGGATAACTGCGCGGCCAGCCGGCGAACTCGCGTTCGATGTAATCATTGGCAATGCCGCTATCGGTCCATTGATGTCCGGTGGCGCTTAAGATGCCAGAGCAATAGGTGTTGTCGAGCAGGGTGAAATCTTTGACTAGTTTGTGGTAGTTGGGGGTGACGCGTTCGCCGTAAATGCACAGTTCCGGAGCGCCGTTGCCCTCGCTGATATCGCCCAGGAGTTGATCGTAGGTCCGGTTCTCTTTGATAAAATAGATGACATGTTTAAAGACGCTCGGCTCGCCAACGCGTTCGGGGACCGGCCGGGGACTCTGGCCCGGCCGTGGTGGCAGTTTTGCCCGGGCGAGCAGGGGATAGCGTAAATCGGCCAGCGCGGTACCCGTGAGTTTGTTGAATTGTTTTTCCGATGGAACCGGGGCGAGCGAAAGGGAACCGTAGTATTGTTTTGAGTTGAATCCCATGGCGCCGTTTGCGTGGCGCATTACGACATCTTCCTTTTCCGGCGTGATATCTTCCATATTCGCCACATCGAGCATTTTGTGCCGTGAATCAAACGCGATGGAGCAGGGGAACCAGCCGACAGGAATGAGGCCGAGCAATTGCGATTGGCCGGGCTTGAAATTGAACACCGCGACGGCATTTTGCGTCCCGTTGCAGGCATATAATCTTTTGCCATGGTTGTCGAACGCGAGGGCGTTTGGCTGCGCACCGAACAAATCGCCAGGATTTTGGCGCGCGCAGAGTGTTTCGACGATTTTATCGGTTCTTGTATCCAGGATATTGACCGTGTCATCGCCGGCGTTGGCCACCGCGAGGAATTTGCGATTTGGCGACAGCGCGAGCGCGCAGGCGTGGCGGCCGGCCAGAATTTCGTTTTGGGACGCTGGTTGTTGCCCGGTCAAATCAATGACGGAAACCGAGCCTTCGCTGGCGACGGAGCGCTGGTCCACGCGAACGGTTCCATTGCGTCCAATTGGCCCGATGAGACTGTCGGCGTCCGGAATGCGTCCGCCCCAGTTGCTGACGTAAAGTTTGTTCCTGCAAAGTACAACGTCGTAGGGGGCATTACCTGTCGGCCAGGTGCGGAGCACCTTTCCTGAATCGGCGCTCAGTTCGACGACCTTATTTCCGATGTTGAGTGCCACATAAAGTTTTGTGCCGTCGGGCGACACGGCGATGCCGGTGGGAATGTCGAACTCGCGGCCCGGTTTATTCGCGTTGGGCAATGGGATGGCGAAAAGAGGAGAAATTTTATGCGATTTGTTGACCCAGAAGACTTTGATGTCACCGTTGACATTCGAGAGATAAATCCGCGAGCCATCGGGCGAAAAGGCGAGTCCGGTAAGGCTTAATTTCGATTTTTCGCTCGCGTCCAGGATAATTGATAAAACGGCTTCGACAGATTTGTCCCTGCCTGCTTTCGGGAACGGAACGTGTTGGGTTATTTTGCCTGTGGTTGGATCGATCGCGATCAGTTCGGGCAGAAGACCTGAGGTCACCAAAAGTTTGCTGTCCGGGCTTAATGCCAGGGCGTTTGGCCTCACGCCCGGCAGGGGAACGAAAATGCCAGTCGGCGTGACAAGCTGGTTGACGGGTGTTTCCATCCCGTTCGACTGGTGGCCAA
This sequence comes from Verrucomicrobiia bacterium, assembly GCA_035933915.1. GTDB lineage: Bacteria > Verrucomicrobiota > Verrucomicrobiia > Limisphaerales > UBA11358 > UBA11358. The sequence continues at coordinate 28,424 of DASYYL010000198.1, read as the reverse complement.
CGGTTTCGGTGGTTGCGTCGAAGAGGTTGTCCGGTGAAAGCCGGGCTTGCGCTGCATTCGCGATGAGCGCGGCGAGGGTACAGAATACGAAAAATTGGCGTTTCATTTTCAGATAAAAGAATAATGACGCGGAAGGTAACGGAACAGTTACAAAATTGAAAAATTTCTTGTTTATCGGAACGCTGGCGCGTAGAACGAGTGGTGATTGAAATTCAGGCTTTTCACGACTTCCTCAAACATTGCGAGACTTTTGTTTGCCGCGTGTGTATGCGCAACGTTTTCGAGCAGCGCGGGACGCGTTCCCGTCATGGGAACCTCCGCTGATTATTTCAACGAGCAAACAAAGGAAATATCGAGCGCCTGCCTGGCGGACATTCATTCGCTCGCGGATTGGCGGGCGCGGCGTCCGGAGCTTCAGCGGGAAGCGCGGGAGATGCTGGGGTTGGACCCTATGCCGCCGCACACGGCGTTGCATCCAGTCATTACCGGAAAAATTGAAGAAAAGGATTTCACGGTCGAGAAGCTATACTTTCAATCGCTCCCGCATCTGTATGTGACAGCGGATTTGTATATGCCGAAGCCGCTGCTGACGGACCGGGTACCGGCGGTACTATATTTGTGCGGCCATACAGAGGTCATCAGCAACGGCGTCAGTTACGGAAACAAAGTGGCCTACCAGCATCACGGAATCTGGTTTGCCAGAAACGGCTATGTCTGCATGGTGGTGGATACGCTGCAATATGGGGAGATTTTGGGGCATCATCGGGGCACGTATGACGAAGGAGCGTGGTGGTGGAATTCGCGGGGATATACGCCCGCTGCGGTGGAGACGTGGAATGCCATTCGCGCGCTGGATTATTTGGACAGCCGGCGGGAAGTGGACACGAATCGTATGGGAGTGACGGGCCGTTCGGGCGGCGGCGCCTATAGCTGGTTTCTAGCGGCGGTGGATGACCGGGTGAAAGTCGTTGCACCTGTCGCCGGCATCGGGGACTTAAAGAGCTACTGCGTAGAGGGAACGGTGGATGACCACTGTGATTGCATGTTTTTTGTGAACACCTACCGCTGGGATTATCCGCTGCTCGCGGCACTGTGCGCACCGAGACCTCTGTTACTGGCGGATACCGATGCCGACCAATATTTCCCGCTCGACGGTGTGCTGCACACGCACGATGTGGTAAAGCAGATTTATGATTTGTACGGCGCCTCAACAAACTTTGGCCTGGTTATTACCCCCGGGCCGCACAAGGACACGCAGGACGTTCAAGTCCCTGTATTCCGCTGGTTTAACATTCAGCTGAAACATGAAGACCCCATGATTGGAATGGCGGCGGTGAAAATGTTTTCGCCTGAGCAACTGAAAGTCTTCACGATGCTTCCGGCTGACCAAATCAATACGCGTATCGAATACAGTTTCGAACCGGAAGCGCCTTTGCCGCAAATTCCGGCGACGGCTGCTGAATGGGCGGAGATGAAAACCAAATGGATGCGCGGACTGAGAGAAAAGTGTTTTGCGGGATGGCCCGGAGCAAGTCCAGAGTCCACAGTTCAGAGTCCAGAGTCAGCAGTCGAAGGCCCACAGTCGGTTCGACGACTTTTTTCCAAACAAGCGCATGGCATTCAGTACGAAGTTTATGAATTTCAGAGCCAACCAGATGTTACTTTGCCAATCTACATGATGCGAAAGGCGGGAGCGAGGCCGCGCCGGCTGGTTTTACGTGTGGCGGATGAGTCATTTGCAAGTAAATTGAAAGGCGCAAATCGGAATTTCCGATCAGTAGCCGAGGCGTTAGAACCTTTGAGTGACCGGGGTACGCTGCAAGACATCAAGAGCGAAGATTCGGCGTACGCGATTTGTTTCCCGCGCAGCATTGGGCCTGCAGCCCGGAGCGACGCGCCTAATGAAACGCAATTGCGCCGGCGATATATGTTGGTCGGGCAAACGCTGGACGGGATGCGTGTCTGGGACATTTGCCGGGCCATTGCGGCCATTCATTTGGTGAAATCCATCGGCCACGCGCCGCTAATCCTGGCCGGTAGCGGCAACATGGGCGTCAATGCCCTCTATGCGTCGCTGTTTGCGCCGGGAATTGGCGACCTGCGCCTCGAACACATACCCTCAAGCCAGATGGACGGGCCGGATTACCTGAACGTTCTCAAAGTTCTCGATATTCCCGAGGCAACGGCCATGGCGGCGGAACGGTGTCCATTGCGATTGCAATCCAACCAAACAGATGGCTGGCAATTTCTTCGGGCGATGACGGAGTGCCCAGTGGCGAATGTGAAGGTGGAATGGGAAAACTAATTCCCAAAAACGAATGGTGCGCGATACAGGGTTTGAACCTGTGACCCCTACCGTGTCAAGGTAGTGCTCTACCACTGAGCTAACCGCGCACAACCATTTTTAGTTTCGTTTTTTCTTTTGGTTTTGGCAAGCCGATTATTCGTGGCAGGCATTGGAACAAACCACTGCCCGCCACCCTCTTCAGAAGCTTAGATACGTGTACGCCTTCAGTCCGCGCTCATATTCGTCGAGCAGGCGCATGGCTTCGGATGGCTTCATCCGGTCGGACTTGATGGCATCGTCCATTTGGGCCTTCATTTGCCGTTTCAATTCGTTTTCGTCGTATTGAACGGCGGCTAGGGACTGGATGATGGTGTTGCCTTCAATAATTTCCTCGATGTAATAACCGCACGGCTCGTCCGGTTCGAGGAAGACATGCACTTCATTAACGCGGCCAAAGAGGTTGTGCAAATCGCCCATGATGTCCTGATAAGCGCCCATGAGGAAAAATCCGATATAATACGGCTCGGGATTCCCGTTGCCGTTGGCATTAAGCTTGTGAAGCGGCAACGTGTCGCGAACGTCGCGAAAGTCAATGAACTTATTGACTGCGCCGTCTGAATCGCACGTGATGTCCACCAGTGTACCTTCGCGGGAGGGCCGTTCGTTAAGGCGCGAAATGGGCATGATCGGGAAAAGCTGGCCCAGAGCCCAGTGGTCCAGAAGCGACTGGAAGACGGAGAAGTTGCACAGATACTGATCACCGAGCGTGTCTTTGAGCTTGCGAATTTCTTCGGACACATAGGGCTGACCCTTGAAACCTTCAACGACGTCGCTGCTGATTTGCCAATAAAGGTCCTCAATCTTGGCCTTGTCGGGCAGATCCATCATCCCGAGGGTGAACATGTGCTGCGCGTCTTCGCGGCGTTCGAGGGCGTCATGGTAGGCCTCAATCTTGTTCATTTTCGAAAGGTTCTTTTTGATGTCGAGCAATTCGCGGACGATGGCATGTTCGTTATCACCGTATTTCAAATACTCTCCGGGACGGGTCTTTTCAATGGAGCCGAAGACTTCAACGATGAGCACGCTGTGATGCGCAACGATGGCGCGACCGCTTTCGCTAATAATGTCGGGGTGGGGAACATTTTCGGTATTACAAACGTCGGCGACGTAAAAGACGATGTCGTTGGTGTATTCCTGCAATGTGTAATTGGTCGAGGAATCAAACGCGCTGCGCGAGCCGTCGTAATCCACGCCAAGTCCGCCGCCAACGTCAAGGAACTCGATATTAAAATTCATCTTCCGAAGTTTCGCGTAGAATCGCGTGGCTTCCTGGACGGCTTTTTTGACGGTTAGAATGTCCGGAACCTGCGAGCCGATGTGAAAATGAAGGAGTTTGAGGCAGTGAGAGAGATTTTCGGCCCGCAACATTTCGACGGCCGCAAGGATTTCCGCAGTGCTCAAGCCGAACTTGGCGTTTTCGCCGCCGCTCTCGGCCCATTTGCCGGCGCCTTTGCTCAAAAGCCGGGCGCGGATACCAATCAGCGGTTCAACGCCGTGTTGTTTGGATATGGAAATGATGTGGCGCAGTTCCTCCAATTTTTCGACCACCATAATGACCCGTTTGCCCAATTTGACGCCGAGCAGGGCTATCTTGATAAACTCGGGATCTTTGTAGCCGTTACAAATAATGAGGCTGCCCATTTGATTTTGCAGGGCCAATCCGGCGAACAGTTCGGGTTTGCTGCCGACCTCGAGCCCAAATTCAAATGGTTTGCCCGCGTCAAGAATCTCTTCAACGACCTCGCGAAGCTGATTTACCTTGATAGGGAAAACTCCGCGGTATTTGCCCTGGTAATTGAACTCGGCGATGGAATTTTGAAATGCCTTGTTTATAGCCTCGACACGGTGACGCAAAATGTCCTGAAACCGAATGAGCAGCGGAAACTTGAGGCCGCGCCCGCGGGCTTCTTCAATGACGTCGGTAAGGTCCACCGGCACGCCGGCGTCCTGCAGCGGCCGGGCCACAACGTGGCCGGCGTCGTTGATGTCAAAATACTTCGCGCCCCAGCGATGAATGTTGTAAAGCGCGCGGGCCGACTCGATATCCCACGGCTGCGCCTCGTCATTCGAATTGCTCATTTCGGTGAATCAAACGAGCGCACTATAAAAGTTCGCCCGCAGAATGCAATAGATGGAATGAAAAAATTTTGTGTCGGCGTCGAGGAGAAACTTAATAGGATGCCAGTTGACAGAGGTGCGCGAGGTCTTTTATTGTCCATTCGAAGAAAGCATACCCAAAATGACAACGCGCAAAAACAATATGTTCCGCCGATTTGCGGCGATTCTGCTCGGCGGCATGGCGGCGGTGGCGTTGAACGCGAGCGCCCAGAACGACGCCCCGACCAAGGCGCAAATCGGACAAATCGTCAAAAGTCTCCAATACCAACATGGAGAAATACAGATTAAGGACGGACTGGCCACACTCAGTGTTCCTGATAGGACCCTGGGCCTGGATGCCGTGGCCGGAATGAGTGAGCTGGCTGAAATTGAAAACCAGACTCCGGATATTTTGAAGATGGTGGATTTTGATCAAGGCAATCGATACGCGGATTTCGATCCGCACGTCGACAAGGTGGCAAAATACGGAATTGCCACGCTGGTCGCCGGCGGGGCCCTCGGCGTCGACGCCAAACTCGGTTTATTCAAGTTGATTTGGGTTTTTATTCTTGGCGCCAAAAAATTAATCATTATTGGGCTTGCTGCGATTGCGGCATTTTTCAAAAAAATATTCAAGGGGCGGAGTCAAAACACACCGTAAGGCCACGAGATGCCGAAAGTTCTCCTTGCTGCTATTGCAGCCTATTGTGACGCAATTCTCCGGACGCGGGAAATCGGTGATTACGAGGGCGCATTCAATGGCCTCCAGGTTGAAAACCGGGGCGCGGTTACTAAGATCGCCGCGGCGGTGGACGGAAATCTGGTCACGGCAAAGCTGGCCGTGGTCGCTGGCGCGAATTTGATGGTTGTTCATCACGGGCTCTTTTGGAGCGTGCGCCAGCCGTGGACGGGCAAAAACTATGAGCTGTTTCGGTACGTCGTTGAAAATGATTTGGCCGTTTACAGTTCTCACCTGCCGTTGGACGCGCATGTAAAATTCGGAAACAATATTCAGCTCTGCAAGGCGTTGGGCCTGACGCGGCTGAAACCGTTCTTTCACGACCACGGACAAACCCTCGGCTTTAAGTCACAAGTGCCATTGGGGCGCGCCGAATTGGCGGCGAAGCTGGAGCGCGTAATTGGCACCGGGCCTCTGCTTATTCCCGGCGGACCGGACTTATGCCAATCCATTGGGGTTGTCACGGGTGGCGCCGGCGCCGAATTGAAAACAGCAGTGAAGGAGGGAGTTGACACTTTTATCACCGGTGAAGGCCCGCATTGGACGTATGCTTTGGCCGAAGAGCTTGGGATTAACGTTTTTTACGCAGGCCACTATGCAACGGAAACGTTCGGCATCAAGGCGTTGGCGGCGCATCTTGCCAAAAAATTCAAGGTGCCCTGGGAATTTTTGCACCATCCAACCGGACTCTGATCGTCTTCTCGGAAGTTGTCTTGCCTTGAGTTTCCGTCGCATTTCTTTACCCTAACGCAGATGAAATCAACGCTCACAACGGCCATGCCGGTTCGTAATGCGCAGGAGTTTTTAGAGCAGGCGCTGGAATCGGTCGCACGCCAGACTCGGCGGCCCGACCGGGTGATTGTCATTGATAATTGCTCAACCGACTCGACTCCGGATATTGTGAAACATTTTCGCGGAATTCCGGTTGAATATACCCGTAATTCGACGGATCTGGACTCATTCGGAAACTTCAATCGTTGTTTGGACTATGCCTCGGAAACAGATTACCTGCACATCCTTCATGCCGATGACTTAATTAAGCCGGAGTTCTATGAGACGATGGAAGAGCTTTTGGAAGATTGTGACGGATTGGGGCTGGCGTGGTGTTTGGATGAACGAATTGATGAAAATGGAAAATGGTTGAGTGTTTCAGGGCGACCGGATGGCCGAATCCACGTATTTGACAAAGACACGTTCCTTGCGCGCAAGGCGGAAATCGGAAACCAGGCATTTTGCGCGACGCTAATGAAGACGAACCGGCAGCCAATTCCGGAACGGTTTCCGCTGGATATGCTGATTGTAGGGGACGCAGTATTTTGGGCGTTGTATGGCCTGCACTGTAAAAAAGTTGTGACGCTCAATATGCCGCTGGGGCAGTATCGCTGGCACGGTTCGACTGAAACCTATAAGCGTTCGACCAATATTGAGGGTTTGATTGTGGATGAGTGGCGCGCAATTGAGGAGGTGGAGGCTTTGCGTGACAAACGGCCCGGCTGGCTGCGAATGGGAAAACTCAAAGGTCTGCTTGCGGCCCGTTCAGCCATCAAAGCAAAGCGTTTTCGCCAAATGGGCCACGCGGCGTACGCGAAACAAATCGGCGAAACTGCGCGGCGTTACACGGGTCTTCCCATTTGGCTCGCAGGATCGTTTTTGGTCGAATTGCGCGAAATATTAATCTTCAAAATCGGCGGTCGCCCGCGGCACCCAAAAAATGTCTATAGTTAACCCCCAGGAACTTCAACGTCCAATACAAGCGGTCATCCTGGCTGGTGGACGGGGCGAAAGGATGCGGCCGCTAACCGACGTGCGCCCCAAGCCAATGATTGAGGTTTGCGGAAAACCATTTCTTGAACATCAAATAATGATGCTCCGGGAACACGGATTTAATCGCGTATTATTGCTTCTGGGCTATCTGCCGGATGTCGTGCGCGATTACTTCGGGAATGGCAGCAAATGGGGGTTGGAAATAAAATATTCCATCACCGCTGTCGAAGATAAAACCGGACGCCGGCTGAAATTGGCGGAAAATAAAATCGAAGACCTGTTTTTTCTTTTGTATTGCGACAATTATTGGCCCATGCCCATGGAAAAGATGTGGCGCCAATTTCTTGAGGCCGGCGCGCCGATGATGGTGACTGTTTACAGCAACAAAGACAATTATACCAAAAGTGTTTTGCGGGTGGACGACGCCGGGTTTGTAGCGGCTTACGACAAAACGCGCAAGACGCCGGATTTGCAGGGGACGGAAATCAGCTATGCTATCATGCGAAAGGAATTGGTCGCCCGCTTGCCGGAGGAAAACGTTGGGTTGGAAGAAACTTTGTTTCCGTCGTTAATTCGGGAACGGCAATTGGCGGCGTTTGTCACGCATCACCGTTATTACAGCGTTGGGGATACTTTTCGCCTGCCCATTACAGAGGCGTTTTTGGCCCGACGTCCGGCGATTATCCTGGACCGCGACGGAGTACTGAACGAAAAGGCCCCGCGGGCAAATTACGTGCGGAACTGGAGAGAATTCAAATGGCTGCCCGGCGCAAAGGAATCGTTGCGTCTTCTTAAAGAGGCTGGATACCGGGTCATTGTGGTTTCCAACCAGGCGGGCATCAATCGGGGCGCGATGTCTGAAGTCGATCTATTCGATATTCATCGCCACATGGTCAAGGAAGCGGAACAGGCCGGCGGGCGAATCGACGCGATTTATTATTGCCCGCATGATTGGGAAGAGGGCTGCGAATGCCGCAAGCCAAAGCCGGGCATGCTGTTCCAGGCGCAGCACGATTTCAACCTGGACTTGAGCCGCACGCTGTTCGTTGGCGACGACGAGCGCGACGGGCAGGCGGCGGAAGCGGCGGGTTGCCTGTCGGCACTGGTTTCCGACAAAAAGACCTTGCTAAAGACTGTTCAGTCAATATTATCGGAACATAACAAATCGGCTGGGACTTAACGTGGCAGCGCTGCCGCCACGTCAGCGCAAGAGCAGTAGCACACCCGCCATTGCAATAAAATACAACAGATTCAAACGTGAGCAAACCGCAACGCATTCTAATCACCGGCCATGACGGATATCTTGGCTCTGTCATGTCTCCTCACCTGGCCTCTTCCGGATACGAAGTGGTTGGGCTGGATACTGGCTTTTTCAGCGAATGTACCCTAGTGCCGGACGCGCGGAAGATTCCGGCTCTCAAAAAGGACATCCGCGACCTGACGCTGAAGGATTTGGAAAAATTTGACGCGGTCATTCACCTGGCGGCGTTGAGCAACGACCCCATAGGCAATTTAAATGATGCGTGGACCGAAGACATTAATTTTCACGCATCGGTGAAACTGGCTGAACTTTCGCGAGCGGCGGGCGTGAAAAGATTTTTATTTTCGTCGTCGTGCATTATGTATGGCGCGGCGAACACGCTGGTTGTAAATGAGGATTCGCCCCTGGACCCCAAGACGGAATATGCACGGTCGAAGGTTAAGGCCGAGCAGACGATTTCGGCAATGGCGGACAAGAGTTTTTCGCCGGTCTTTGTTCGGAATGGCACTGTCTATGGCGTTTCGCCACGGATGAGATTCGACACAGTGTTAAACGACTTGATGGGGTCGGCTGCAACTACCGGCAGGGTTATTGTTCACAGCGACGGGAAACCGTGGCGGCCGGTTATGCACGTCCAGGATGTGGCGCGTTATTTCCAGGCAATGTTGGAAGCGCCGGTTGAAAAGATTCACAACCAGGCATTTAATGCCGGTGCGAATGAATTGAATCATCAAATCATTGAATTGGCGCAAATCGCGGTGGCAACCGTCCCAAACGCCACGTTGGAAATGGTGCCCAAACCAGGCGCTGACCAGCGCACCTACAAAGCCGATTTTGGCAAATTCGCCAGAACGTTCCCTGATTTTAAATTTAAATGGAACGCCAAAAGCGGCGCCGCCGAACTTTATGACGCTTTTAAACGCGTTGGACTGAAGTTCGAAGACTATAAGGACAAAAAATTTACACGTCTGAAATGGCTGCACTATTTATTGGATAGTGGCAAATTGGACGGCGCGCTTCGCTGGAAAAACAATTAAGCCTATGATTCACGGAGTTAAAATTATACCTCTCAGGCAAATCGTGGATGAACGGGGGAAAATCATGCACATGATGAAGGCAACGGACCCGCATTTCATCAAGTTCGGCGAGATTTACTTTTCCTGCGCGTGGCCGGGCACAATCAAGGCGTGGCACATACACAAGAGCATGACTATCAATAACGCAGTCATGTCTGGCCGCGCGAAATTGGTGATGTACGATTTGCGCAATGACTCTCCGACAAAAGGCGAACTTCAAGAGGTCTATTTTGGTGAGGATAACTATGTTCTGGTTCAAATGCCCCCGGGAATCGCTAACGGCTACAAGGCGTACGGCGATAAAATGGTCATTTTGGCCAACTGTGCCACCGAGCCCCACGATCCAAATGAGATCATCCGCGTTGATCCGTTTACGAAAGATATTCCTTACGATTGGGGACTAAAAAATGGCTAATCTGCCGGGGGTCCAAACGCCGCGCCTGGTCGTGACGCGCACGCCATTGCGGGTCAGCTTCGCCGGGGGCGGAACAGACATTGCCGATTATTACGAGCGCGACTACGGCGCCGTCTTCAGCGCGGCCATTGATAAATATATCTTCGTGACGGTTAAGCGGCACAGTGAGTTATTTAATGAGCCCATTCGCGTCAATTACTCGGCGACCGAGCAGGTCGAGACGGTAGACCAGATTCGCAACAATATCGCGCGGGAATGCCTACGATTGCTGAAAGTGGAGCCCCCGATATATATCAGCACCGTCGGTGATTTGCCGGCCTCAACGGGACTCGCGGGTTCAAGCAGCTTTGCAGTGGGCCTGCTCAACGCGCTGCATGCCTATCGTGGCGAGCGCGTGACGCCCGGCCAAATTGCCGAGGAAGCCTGTCATATCGAAATTGACGTGCTCAAAGAGCCAATCGGCAAGCAGGATCAATACGCCGCAGCCTTCGGAGGCTTGAATTTTTTTCGTTTCAATCCAGGCGGGGCTGTTACAGTCGAACCGGTTCGCGTGAGCAACCACTTTTTGACCGATCTTTTCAAGCACGCTTTGATGTTTTGGACCGGCATTCAGCGCGACGCCAGCTCCGTACTCGCTGAGCAGCGCCGAAATATTCTGGACAAACTCGCTTATTTGCAAAAAATCCGCGCCCATGCGCACGAACTGCAGGGATTGGCCGCGCGCGGAAAATTTGAGCCAAAATCCTTCGGGAAAATCCTGCACGATTCCTGGCAGCTTAAGCGCGAGTTGGCAGGCTCGATATCCTCACGACAGATTGACGAAAACTATGAGCGCGCCCTAAAAGCAGGCGCGGAGGGTGGAAAAATCTGTGGCGCCGGGGCAGGGGGCTTTCTGCTGTTTATCGTTAAGCCACAAAAGCAGGCTGCCGTCCGCCGCGCGCTTGCGCATCTTACAGAGGTCGCTATTGGTTTTGAAGCGCACGGTTCACGCGTTTTGCTGCCGTTCGAGCACTAAGCCGCGTAGAATTTTGCAAAAGCATCCCACGCGGCGCTTTCGTTCCAATTTACAATTTTATTGGTTGCCGGATTCAGATTGGTTCGCCGCATGGGTTCGCTAAAGTCCTGTTGGCGCGCCAGGTTCAATTCACACGCCCACCCCGTGCGCGCCCGCACTTCGCGCGCGACACGTTGCGCAAACTCGCCCTGGCTTTCGATGTAACCGCTGGGATTTATTTTCGCGCATCGGCTTTTGCCGCCTGCCACTTCAGTTACAAATTGTCCATAGCAGGCCGCAAGCAAGTCCACATGAATATTATCGCGCAAATACTCCGGCGTTCTGACCTCAGCGGCCTTGCCGGCCTGCCATTGTTTCATCAAATGCGCGGTAAACCGCGGTTCTTCGTATGGGCCAAATGGGTTGGGTATCACAAATTTCCCTAACGGTATTTCCGGTGCGCCGCAATAATACCGGAAGAGTTGCCACGTCAGGCCTTTTGACAGGCCATAACCGGAAAACGCGGCCAGCGACTCGTCGCCTGCTCCTTCATCATTTTCAAAAACAGTTCCAGTCAGGATGACTGCCTTCAATCCTGCGGATTTGAGCCGCCCTAATATAGCGCGGAGATTCAATGTGTTGCTTTTCGCGGCTCCCAAAACATCAAAATCCGGGTTCTTATAATCAGCGGTTTCGGTTGCATGATGGCAGAGCAAATCCCAGGAGCCGCTTTCCTCGATGAATCTACGAAATGGATCCGAGCCAAAAGGCGTGTCTGGAATGAGATGGCAAAGGGATCGCAGTTTCTCAACGCGTGCTTTTCGAACGCCTTCGTAACGCTCAACTGAGCCGCGGAGAGGACAAATAATCTCATGGCCGGCATCGGCCAGCGTCTTGACGAACCAATATCCGGTGAACGAACTAGCCCCGGTTAACAGGATTTTCATTTCAAATGGGTCTCAGGTTTGAAATACGGGAGATTTTTGTCTTTATCGGAAATGATAACGGGCTCCATTGGCCACGGAATCGCCAACTGCGGGTCATTATAACGGATGCCGCGCTCGTTTTCGGGAGAGTAGAATTCACTGCTAAAATAAAAGATCTCGGTATCGTCTTCGAGCGTCATGAAACTGTTTGCGCAGCCCTGCGGGACGTGGATCATTTTTCGGTTTTCAGCAGTCAAATCGACGGTGATATGCTTCAGAAAAGTAGGAGATTGGGGCCGCAAATCCACCACTGCGTCAAAAAGGGCGCCGTGTGTGCAGCGGAACGTCTTGTCCTCGGCTTTTGGCGCCAGCTGATAATGGATTCCGCGAAGCGTGCCCCGCTGGGCGCTCAATGAATTATTCATTTGGACGATTTTCGGGTTCAACCCGTGCTGGTTGAATTCGCGTTCGCAATAGGCGCGTGCAAAGAAGCCTCGTTCGTCTCCGCGTTTCTCAAGCTCAATGACAAATGCGCCTTTGATTGGTGTTTCAATGAATTTCATGTCTTTTGGCTGGCAGATGTATGAAGTTGCGTCAAAACTTTTTCGGCAATTCGCTGACCAATGGCTAGAGACGCCGTTGCCGCCGGTGACGGGGCATTGATTACGTGGAGGATGCCGGGACTCTCTTCAAAATGGAAATCTTCAATCAGGCTGCCTCCCGGCGACATGGCCTGCGCCCTGACGGCTGAACCCCCGCGTTCCAAATCGGCGCGGCAAATTTCGGGCACGAGCTTTTGAAGTGAGCGAGTAAATTCCGCGCGGGAGAGTGAACGGAAGATTTCATAGCTCCACAGGCTGGGGTATCGTGCAAGAAATTTCCAAAGGCCCGGGAAACTGAGCGATTCCGCCAAATCGCGAGGATTAACGTCGGACCAACGATACCCTTCCCGCGCAAACGCCAGGACAGCGTTTGGTCCGGCTTCGATTCCGCCGCGAATCAAGCGAGTGAAATGAACTCCCAAAAATGGAAAATTCGGGTCAGGTACCGGGTAAATCAGATTTCGGACCAGAAATTGTCTCTCCTTCTTAATCTGAAAATATTCTCCGCGAAACGGGATAATTTTGGCGGACGGTTTTTGGCCTGACGCTTTGACGAGACGATCCGAATAGAGGCCGCCGCAGGAAATGACAAAAGGAGCGCAAAAGGGCCCCGCATTTGTTTCAACAGTCTTGTCGTTTCCTTCGGAGGATATTTTCTTAACGCGGGCATTGAGAATAATTTCGCCGCCATTCCCCCGTATCAGAACAGCCAACTTATCACAGACTGCTGGATAATCCACGATACCCTCCTGCGGCACGTAGATTGCGGCAACGCCGACGGCATGAGGTTCAATTTCTTTGATCTGTTGCGGAGTCAGCTTCCGCAAACCCGATAGGCCATTGGCATTGCCGCGCTCCCATAGAGATTCCAACCTGGGCAATTCGCTTTCATTCGAAGCAATGACAATTTTCCCACATTGATCATGGGCAATGCCATGTTGACGGCAAAAAGCGATCATTTGCTGAAGACCGCTGACGCTGAGCCTGGCTTTTGCCGAACCGGGCTTGTAATAAAGGCCCGCATGGAGTACGCCGCTGTTTCGGCCGGTTTGATGCATCGCCAGTTTGGGTTCTTTCTCAAGCAACAGAAGTTTTAACCCTGGCCGGGCTTCCAAAAGACGATATGCCGCAGCCAGGCCGACTATGCCTCCGCCCACGACAATGGCATCATGACTCATACGCGATAAGCCCTTCAGTATGCCCAAAGAGGGCACGGGCCGAAAGCCGAAAGCGGGCGGAAAATTGTCCTGACAAGGGAAGCCCGGATGCTACAATGGAGCGGTGAATCAGTGGATTTCCGATTATATTCGCGCTCAAAAGGCCGCGCATGATTCTATTCCCGTCGCCGCTGTGAGTGATTTGATTAATGAAATCCGCACGGCCCTGCGGAAAAGCGCAAAGATATTCGTATTCGGCAATGGCGGCAGCGCCGCCAACGCCTCCCATTTTGCCACGGACCTGGGCAAGGGCGCATCAGACAAGGTGGGCCGACGTTTCCATGTTCTCGCACTCAACGACAACATCAGTTGGATGACAGCGCTGGCGAATGATTATAGCTACGAAGACGTATTCGTTGGACAACTTCAAAATTACGCCAGCCCCGGTGATTTCGCGCTTGCTTTGAGTGTTAGCGGCGATTCGCCCAATTGTGTGAAGGCAATAACTTGGGCTCGCGAAAACGGTCTTCGCACCGCGGCATTGGTCGGCGCGCGACGGGGCCGGATGGCGGAAATCGCAGACCATGTTATCGTTATTGCCGATACGCACTACGGGCGGGTGGAAGACGCGCAAATGAATATTTGCCATATGCTTTGCTATGCCTTTATGGAGCATCCGGAATGGGCAGGCTGAAGAACACTCCCCAATTTGCCTCAATTGTCTGGTTGCCTGAACGCCAACAACCGGATGTTTTTATTGGCTGCGCGAACGCAGTGCTTCGGGCGATCGGTTAACTTTGCCTGCGCTTTCACGTCTCGTTTTGACCTTGTAATCCCCGGCTGTTCCTGCTCCCGGAGTTTGCCACGGACGCGTCGAGACAAACAATACGCCACACAAAACGATTCCTAGGCACATGGCTATGACTGTGATATAGAGCGGCTTGTGGGGCAGGCTAAACTCAAACTCCACCGTGTGCCTGCCCGGCGTTAGAAAGACCCCGCGCATGATGAAATTGGCACGGAAGAGTTCAGCCGGCTTGCCATCAACCCGGACATGCCAGTTTGGATCGAATTTATCATTCAATAACAAAACCGAAGGAGCCGCGGCCTGGACTGCTAGTACGATGTCCTTGGGAGCATAGCTTTTGAAATCAACGGTCCCTGGGTTTGAGTCCAGTGCAGCATTCGATGGCGAATTGGGCAGGGGCGTTGAAACCAATACGGTTTTATGAGGATCAAAATTCTGCGCCGCGAGAGTTTGTAGGGTCGCGTCCGTGTTTGTGTTCACCTCCCAATTTGTATAAAGTTTGGCGCGCGGCAAGGCGCCACCAAAATCAAAAAGAGCGTAATCCCCATTAGTGTCTGAAACGGCGGTTAATTGCTCCATTTCTGTGGGGTTCTCGATTCCAGGTTTGGGAACGATGGTAAATCGCTGGACGATGCGAAAACTGCGTTGCACCGGGTCCAATTGCTGGTTCAGGGAATCAAGATAGCCGGCTGGGCCCAACAGGTAGCTGGTATTGCTTAATTCCCACCGCCGCGCCACTCGGTATATACTGGACGCAGTTGGAGCCAGGGCCATGTCGTATGCAGCCAGATCGCTGGCAACCCGCGGAGATTGAATGATGTCGAGGCACTGAACGTTGTAGTACGGAAAATGGTGCTGCATCCACTCAATGCGATAGAGTTGTTCAAATGGTGAATCAGATTGAAGGTCAGCCACCCGGTGCTCGTAGGGCTTGTCACGGAGAAGGTCAATTACGGGATTGCTCGCGTATTTCTGCTTATAATTCCAGTGAATAATCCACGGCAAATCAGACCTGCCAAGATCCGCCACCAGCAATACGCCAAGCAATACGCCGCCAAGCGGTGCCCATTTGCCGGAAAAAACTCCGGAAATAACCAGGATGACGAGAATCACTGACGCAGCAAAAAATAAGATGAACCATCCTACCTGGCCGATGCTAAAAGCGGCAATCTGGCCGGCACCGTCCGAGTCTGGAAAGCCGACCGTTTTTAGATAATTAATTAATGCAGGCTTTTGCCCGGCATATACGACCCATGCCAAAACACTGGTGGCCAGGGTCGCCAGAGAATACAATGTCCAGTTTCGATCAAAGCCTCGAACACCCGCCCACCAGTTCTTCAAATGAGTGAACAACGAATTCAACTTGCTGCTCGGCGCTAGCAAGTATTGCCGGCTTAGGCCGTCGATACCGTAGGCAAATATGATGATCACGGCCAAATAAAAAATAGCCATGAACTTTGCGGGATTCCGAATACTTGAAGCACCGGGCAACTTATAGAGCCAGCTATAAGGCCATCCACCAAAAGGCCCGAATCTTCCCCAGGACAACAACAAGGCAACGAGCAGGGTTGCAACCCAAAACCAAATCAAACGGCGTTGGATAATCGAGAACATCGAATTCCCGCGGCGTAAGGACTGGGCTATGGCGAAAAACGCTACCAGCGCCACAAGAATGCCGCAGTAATAACCACCATAGCCGAAACGCATCCAATCAGCTGGACCGGATGGCTGCGGACCCTTTTTACCGTCGTCCATCCAGCGATCGATTTCGGGCGTCCGTCCCATGCCGCCCCAATACTCGCCTCCCAGGTAATGGTCCTGCAAAAAATCCATCATGTCCTTGGGCGTATCCATGCGATAACCGAAAACGCCCGGCACAAACACGCCAATGGTTTCCTTTTTGGGTAGGCTCCATTGGGTGGCCCAGTCCCAATGCTCCAAGCTGTTTTCAGCACCTTTGCTTTGGTTCATTTCGCCTGTTCCAACAATAAAAGTTCCAACCAGAGACGTAATTGTTTGAGCGGCAATAAACGCCGCGAAAATGGCGATGACCGCCACATGGCCAATGCCGCGTCCGACTTTTCTAAACGCCGGTGCGGTGTCCTCGATTAACGATTTGAAAAACACAAACGCGGCTACGAATAGACTGAATATGGCGCCGTTGTCGGCACCTTCCATCACACTGACGCCCACAGCCAGACCTGCCAGAGCAAGCCGCGACCAGCGAATAAGTGGCCGGGTCTCATCCGAGTTGGCCATAACGAGCGCCAATGCCAGAAACACCATACCGATTGCTATCTGTTGGGGCAAAGTCCCCCAACACGCATTGCCAAAATACGAGGAATTAAGGGCGGCTGCCAAACCGCCCAGGGCAGCTGCCCGCGGAGACAACCTGAGCTGACGGAAAAAAGCCCACGCACCTAAGCCGAGTATGAAGAGCGCGATGGGCGCGAGGAATTTAGCGTCACACACCGGCCCCAAGAGCCATCCGACAAACGCGCTGATATCTGGCGCTGCCGCCCCTCCGGCGTTCCCAAGGTCGTTCAAGTCATCCCAAATTCCAGTTAGTATACCAGGCATTTGAGATCTTGCCGCATTTTGCTCTCCCAGCGGTCCATCGTTTGAAAAATGAACGTAACCGGGAAGGAAGCTTTTCGCAAAAAGAAGGGCTAAAATCGCCAGCAACAGCAACGGAAAGACAACCGATTGCTGCCGCCTTGGCGAGGGCGACGGCGAGGCAGTGTTATTCTGACGATTTTGACGGCTCAAGGCTAAACAATCAGTTTAATTCAATTCGATAGAGCGTCAAGAACTCGCTGATGTTCAAAAAAATAACAGCATTCTCTTGAGGAAATCGCGGCGCGTTGTCCTAAAAGACCGCCCCGACTTCCTACAAAGCGCTGCGCTCATCAGCGTTCCCCGCGTGCCCGGAAATGAATTTTCGAATCGTGTCCGTTGTATTCGGGACGGAAAATAACCGTTGGATCTTTTGGTTATTTGCCTCAACAATCCTGGGTACCGCGACCGGCGACAATTCTGAAAGGTCTAGTTTTAAACCGGCGAATAGCCCAATTTCACGGATCGTAATCAGCCCGGTCCCACAAATGTTATATACGTCGCAACTTAAATTTTTCTCAACCAATTCCCATGCAATTCGCGCCACGTCGTCAGTTGCCATGTATTGATAGCGCGATTCGGGATGGATGCGAAGCGGCAGCCCGTTGAGAATGTCGAAGACTGGATTTTTCCGAATACCCGGCCCAACCATTCCTGCCAGCCGCAAAATCAGCCAGCGGCCCGAATAATGCTGAACTAGTTGTTCTGCCAGCCGTTTGTGAAACCCGTAGTGTGAAATCCCTTTCAAATTAATTGTAGCACTCTCTCGGGTTGCTTCCAAAGAGGTCAGATCGCTGTAAACGTCAACACTCGAAATATGGACACGAACGTCTCCAGTAAATTTCAACAACGATCGAAGGCAATGCGTCACGGAAACGTTAAATTCCCCGGCCGGATTTTCCTCCGCCAGAAATTTCTTTGAATTGGCGGCTGCCTCGATGACGACATCGCCATGCGTGGCGGGGAGTGAATCAAAATTTTCGCGCGTTACCGAAATAAGGTCCACGTCCGGGCGCGTCTGAAGGAGACGCGCAAAGGCGGAGCCAACAAAGCCTTTGGCGCCAACCAGAATGACACGTCTCATAGTCAAAGGCGCACACCCGCCGGCTTGCTTAAGTACCAATCAATTGTTTTGCGGATGCCATCGCGCAGCCTTGTCTGGCATTCGTAACCAAGGATGTTCCTCATACGAGTGACGTCGAAACCTTTATAAAGCTGGCCATCCGGCTTCGACGTGTCCCAAACAACTTTGCCCTGATAACCGGTCAGTTCGGCGATCATTTCGGTTAATTCTTTGATGCTGATCGTTTGGCCTGAAGAAATATTGATAATGTCACTCTCATTATATTTTTCCGCGGCAATGAAAATCGCCTCGCACGCATCAGCAACATAGACGAAATCCCGCGTTGGCGTGCCGCTGCCCCAGGCGGGAACCTCCAGCTTGTTGGCGGCTTTGGCTTCGAGATATTTTCGAATGAGCGCCGGAATAACGTGAGAATTATTCAAATCGAAATTATCTCCTGGACCGTAAAGGTTGCCGGGCACCAGGACAACTGAGTTGAAATTGTATTGCCGGCGATAAGCCGCCCCCTGTATGGCGCTCATGGCTTTCGCGAGCGAATAGGGCGCGCTCTCGGCCTGGGGCATCCCGTTAAACAATTCTGTTTCCTTGATGGGACTCGGAGCATGGGCGGGATAGCTGCAGCCGCCCATCAGGGTAATATATTTTTTAACGCCCGCGCGAAAGCTTTCGTGTAGCATAGCCGTGCCCATCAGCAAGTTCTCATATAGAAAATCAGCGGGCTGGGCTTTGTTCGCGCCGATTCCTCCTATGAGCCCTGCAAAATGAAAAACGATTTCAGGTTTAAAGTGCTCCAGCATCTTCCGGACCCGGTCCTGTTCCAGTAAGTTATAATCACGATGCGAAGGCGTGGCCAATTCGCAGCCAGCCTCGCGAAGAAGCGGAATAAAATTGGACCCGACAAATCCGGTTGCTCCGGTCACAAGAACCTTTTTACCTTCCCAATAATTTTTCATCGTAGAGTGCTCGCAGTGTCAGTTCAAATGGCCTACAAGGTCGCCGCCGCTGTTTCGGGGTTCAGTTCACTGAACGAATCGATTTGTTGATGCATCCGGACCTTGTCGTATCGTGAAAAGTCCTCCTCAGTGTCGTAGAAAATTATTTGGCTGCCGGAAAATTCAAACTTGAACGGCACTTGGATTAGGCGACTCAGTTGTTTGCGGACTTTTGCCCGTTTTGATGGCGGAACGAAGAAAAGGACAAATCCGCCACCGCCCGCGCCAAGAAGTTTTCCTCCCAGGGCTCCAGCCGATCGCGCCTCATTGTAAAGGGTGTCCACGCGGGGATTGGAAACTCGGTCGCTTAACGCGCGCTTGGCCAGCCACGCCTCGTGCAATAATTCGCCAAACCCCGTAAGGCAGCCCTTCGCGCTCAAAATTTCATAACTCCGATCAACACAATGGCGCATTTGGTTCAAGAGCGCCGCGCGTTCATCCATGTCCACGGCATAGCTGGAAGCGACCTCCGAAGCCGTTCGCTTGATTCCTGTGTAAAATAACATCAGGTGGGCATTCAATTCCTCGAGGCGTCCTTGCGGTAGGGTCATGGGCTGGACTGAAAAATCGCCGTTTGGCAGAAAAGTGATCTTGTTGACGCCACCATATGCAGCGCAAACCTGGTCCTGTGATCCCACGGTCTCCTTCAGGATTTCCTGTTCCAACTGTATGCTTTCCCCGGCAAGCCTTTTCTTACCCACGATTTCCCCTTTTAATGCATGAAGAGCGTGCAGCAAGCCGACTGTAAACGATGAACTCGAACCCATGCCGCTTCGGCCCGGCAGATCGCCAGCGTGATGTATCTCAATCCCGCGATTCATCTTCAAATACCGCAAGGTTTCTCGCACAGAAGGGTGGGCGATTTCATCGATTTTGTGGCACAGTTCGATCTTCGAGTAAACGACTCGGATGCGGTGTTCCAAAAATGGAGGCAAAAACCGACAGGTCAGATAACAGTACTTGTTAATCGTCGCCGCCAGGACGGCGCCGCCGTGCTGCCGGTACCATCCAGGATAGTCAGTGCCACCACCAAAAAAAGAAACTCTAAAAGGTGTTCGGCTGATAATCATGCTTCAAAAAACTCTCTGTGCCGCTGCACAAAGTCTTCCGCCTGCGGCAGGGAATCGGGTGTTCCTATATCCAAAAAAGGAGCTTCTGTCACGCAAACTTTTATCCGGACACCGCAAGAAAGCAGCGTAGGGAACACGTCCGTCTCGAAACTCAATGGAGTCTGTCGCGGGAATTGTTCAACCAGCGGCGCGCGAAATAAATAGACCCCAGCGTTGATGACGCCACTGCCTGGCTCCTTTTCCATAAAAGCTTTCAATTCGCCCTTCGCATTAACCAAAATTTTCCCGAACCGGGACGCGTCTGAAACAGACACGCCCGAAATGGCGCATTCGAACTTATTCAATGACCGGAAGAGATCCTTCAATGAAACAAGGGATAGCGAATCACCATTTAGCACCAGCCATGCGGATGCCAGATGACACGCGCCATGAATCGCGTGCAAAAAGCCGCCTGCCGTACCCAAAGGAGTTGATTCAGGCACGCACGTGACTTGAACGTCATTGACCGCCTGGGATTGAAAATGATCATGGATTGTTTGAGCCATATAACCCGTCGATAAGATAACCCGCCGGACGTTTTGCTCGGCCAAATATCGCACCACCCAATCGATAAACGGCTTTCCGCAAACCGGCACCATCGGTTTTGGCAAATCGCCCAGCAAATGCTTGATGCGAGTCCCAAAACCGCCCGCCAACACCACGGCCGTTACGTCTTCCGGACCAATCTGCTTCAAAATTTACCCTCCGAATTGACGTCGCTGCCTCGCGGCACGCAAGCGGGATTCATGAGTCTGGAACAGAAACTAAACATTCGAATAAATCGTGTTTCTTAAAATCGTGAAGCCTTTGATGAGCTCCTTGATTCCGCGGTCCAGGCTCCACTCAGGCTTGAAGCCGGTTGCGAGTATTCGTGCATTGCTGACGATGTAGTCGCGCTTGTCGGGATCTTCGCCAATCGGCGCTTCGACGAATACGAATTTTGGCAGGTGTTTTTGAATGACCGCGCACAGTTCGAGCTTCGACAAATTCGCGTCATCCAGGCCGACGTTATAGCATTTGCCGCGCATCTTTTCGAAGTTGGCCATGCCATGCAAAAACGCGCGCGCGACATCGCGGATGTGAATATAATTCCGTTTGAAATGCCCTTCAAAGACGAGCACGGCTCGATCGTGTACCGCGCGATAAACGAAATCATTGACCAGGAGGTCTATTCGCATCCGAGGAGCCATCCCAAATACAGTCGCCAGCCGGAAGCTGATGCTATTCTCGCGCGCCAATACTGCTTCCTCGGCCTTGACCTTGGTAACGCCGTAAGTAGAGATAGGTTTGAGAGGGGTATCCTCGGTGCAAAATTTCCCCTTTTCGCCTATCCCATAGCCCGAATTCGTCACTGGCATCATAATCCATTGACCTTTGCCAGCCAGGCGGCAGAGCATTTCCACTGCATCCTGGTTGATGGTCTGCGTGCCGATGGCGTCAGTATTGCAGAGTGGCACTCCCACCAGCGCCGCCAGCGGGATGATAAAATCCGCTCTGACAACCAGTGATTTGAGAAGTGGTTCGTTCCGACAATCTCCGCGGACGATTTCAAATGTTTCGAAGCGGCAACAGTCGGCCAATGAATTTTGGTTGAAATAGAAATTGTCGAGCACCGTTACCTCGTGACCCTGTTCGAGAAGTGTGGGCGTGATAATCGATCCTAAGTATCCGGCGCCGCCTGTGATGAGAATTTTCATTTGATTCTTTACGTCTGCGATTTTAGCGAATCGATATTTTCCGTTGGCGAAATCAATAGTCAAGAACGGATTCAGACGCAGATAGCTGCATTCTTTTGTGGCGCCCTGGGAAGTGGAACCAGATGACGATAAAAATCTGGTAAAGGGCCCTCCTGATTATTAGGATTTTTACATGGATTCACAAATTTTAGTAACCGGCGCGGCCGGTTTTATTGGCTCGCACGTTTGCCGGCATTTGCTCAAGGCGAATGAACGAGTCGTCGGGCTCGACGACCTGAGCGGCGGCTTTCGGGATTATGTGCCTGCCGGAGTGGAATTTATCGAGGGTTCGATAACAGATGTCGCGCTGATCAATAAATTATTTGCGGAACACCGTTTTGATTACGTTTTTCATTTGGCCGCGTACGCGGCGGAAGGCCTAAGCCATTTTATCAAGCGTTTTAATTACACGAACAATCTTCTGGGCAGCGTTAACCTCATCAATGCTTCCGTCAATCATAATGTAAAGTGTTTCGTATTTACCTCCTCAATCGCCGTTTATGGAAAAAACCAATTGCCAATGACAGAAGAGGCGGTGCCCCAACCCGAAGACCCATATGGCATTGCCAAGTACGCTGTCGAACTCGATTTAAAGGAAGCTCACGAAATGTTCGGATTGAATTATGTCATTTTCCGTCCGCACAACGTTTACGGGGAATTTCAAAACATCGGCGACCGCTACCGGAATGTGATTGGCATTTTTATGAATCAGATCATGCAGGGTCAGCCGATGTCGATATTTGGCGACGGCACGCAAACGCGAGCATTCAGTTATATTGACGACGTTGCGCCCGTGATCGCGGCAAGCATCGGCCGTCCTCGAAGTTATAATGAATTGTTTAACGTTGGAGCGGACAAGGCGTATTCCGTGAACGAATTGGCCAATGTTGTCGCCAGGGAGATGGGCGCGGCGCCGCAAGTGAGGCACTTGGATGCCCGGAACGAAGTTGTGCATGCCTATTCCGCCCACGAAAAAGTGCGGAAACACTTCGGTGACCTCATTAAAAACACTTCGCTCGACGATGGCGTCGCGAGAATGGCGGACTGGGCCAAAAAGGCGGGCGCCCGCCAGGGCAAACCCTTTGAGGGAATTGAAATCCGCAGAAATCTGCCGCCGTCGTGGGCGGCGTTGCTGGCGTGAACAGAACAATGTTCGATTATTGAAGGTTGCGTGCATGGACATCAGGCCAATGATCAGTTGAAGTGCTATTGCAGATGAATCAGAACCCAAACCCAGAGCAGCCGTTGGTCAGCGTCGTACTGAATTCGTTCAACGCCGAAAAAGTCATCGGCGAGCAAATTGACAGCATTTTGCGCCAAACGTATAAGAATCTGGAACTGGTCGTTTGTGACGACCATTCAACCGATCGCACGCTTGAAATTGTAAAAGAGTACGAAAGGAAGGACCCTCGCGTACGCTGGGTTCAAAACGAAACGAATTTGGGCGCAAACGATCGCCATCGCGGAATCTGCCTGACTTTCCATAGGGGATTTGAGCTGAGCAAGGGCGAATTCATAGCCATTTCCGACGCCGATGATTTTTGGGTGCCCGATAAAATAGAAAAACTGGCAGGGTACCTGATTGCAAATCCAGCGATAGATTTGGTCTTTTCCAACAGTATGATCGCCAGCAGTGACCTTTCAGTTAAGCTGGGTTCGCTGCAGGAAAAACAGGGCAACTGGCGCCGGAGCGGACTCGTTTCCATTGAGACTTTGCTCCAGCGCAACCTGGTGGCAGGCCACGTCACTTTTTTTCGACGCAAAATTGTTCCCCGAATTTTGCCCTTTCCTGTGGGCTGGACGTTTGATTCCTGGGTTGGCCTGGTCTGCGCCCTGAATTCTCCAGTCGGTTACATAAACGAATGTCTCGTTTTATACCGCCAGCATGGTGCCAGCTTGATTGGTGCTGAACCACGAAATCTGCGTTACTACGTTAAGCGTTTGAACGACCCCGGGTTTATAATGGATTATTTCAAGGATAAATCCGGGCAGTTGGCGGCCCATCGCAGATTACTTGCCAACGCCAACATGTCTGAGTTTTCAAAGAATGCGCTAGCCTCGAAAACCGCGAATGAGGAAGCGTTGCTCGCCGTCATCGGGGCCACGAGCATGGCTCAGTTTGGCGCGCGGTTGGCCAGGGCTGCCTGGACCATCATGCGAACAAAGCAAAAATATCACATGAAACAATGGCTTTTTCTCGCGATTTCCTGGAGGAGCATAAAATCGGCGAGGCTTCAGTATCAAAAACCTGAGCTTTTTCAGGGAAAAATCGGCGGCTGAGTCGAGCTGCTACTTTGCCTAATTATTCAATCGCTCCCTGACCTGAGCCGCGAGCGCAGCAAACATTCCTTGCCAATTTGCACCCGGCGCCAGGCCATTGATGTCCATGTGCGTGCCAAGTGTTGGGATTGGAGCCCATAACGTTCGGCGTTTTCCGAAAATGATTTGCCGCCACGCATAACGCCACGCAAGGGCATGAGACGCTGAAAAAAATAAGCCATCGCCCGCGCTTCGAACCCATGACCAGGGATTTCGGACCCTCAATTTTGTCAGCGCCATCCAGATGGCCAGATCGGGGTTCTTATTGAATGTCTTGAACACCGCGACCGAATTCATCAATGCTTCTTTTCGCGCCATAAACGTGAGGCAAGTTGATACAATCATGCGCCAACGATGGCCATCGTTCACAAGTTCGCGCGTTTGGAAACGGTGTATGAATTTCTTATGGTTATCTGGATGGTCGTAAACCGTGGCAAAATCCGTTTCAGGATGCGCTCGCATGAATTGGACCATCCGCTCAAGTGAGCGCGGAAGATAGAGATAATCATCTTCAGCAAAGTAGACCAGGTCCGAATCGGTCTGTGTGCTTAGAACATCTGCCTGCCTGTGGAACGTGGCTCTATTGCCCTCGCCACCAAGCGGGATGATTTCCATATCTGTTCCGGCGAAAGTCTCTTTCAACAGGTCCTCGTAGGATGCCGGACATTTATCCAGCAACACCCACAGTTTGATTTTCAAGGCGCCAAGCCCGGCTTTGAAAGTCTGAAGATTGAGGTGCAGCAGCGGCAACTTGTCCTTGAAGCCAAAAATCGGACTGCCCGAAACGCCAGGATAAATCCGATAACAGACGGCTAAATCGTACGGGAATGGAGGAGTTGATGTCATTCTTTGTTATTTGGCATCGACGCGAGGCAGGCCAAGCTTAATGGCCCGTTTTACTTCGTCCCAACGATTGAGCCGGAGCTTTAAGAATCGCAGCATCCAAAAATCGGAATGTCTGCGAAAATTTACAGCTCTTTTTCGCGCCTCCGATACGTGCCGACGCAAACGCCAGCAATCCCCCAAAGCGTTCCAAAAAGTGGCCTTCACAAAAGACCAGCGGCGCAACAGCAACGCGCCCGCCAGAGACTCCAAAAACAGCCAGGCCACCAACGGAACAATCGGAAAGAGCAGTATGTGCTGCCCGTTTTTCAGCAGCGTCAAAATGCTGTTCCGATTTGTCAAAAACCGTTTCCGGTCGTTCGTGCGAAATTCAACTGTAGCTACTCCGCCGGAGGGATTGACACCCGCCGCACCGCGATGATGCAATCGCGCTTCAAAGATTCCTGCTACCTTGTATCCGGCGATCCATACCCGCCATGACAAATCCGAATCATCCGAATAAATGAAAAATTCAGAGTCAAACATGCCGACCAGGTTGAAAACATCACTTCGAATAAAATAGGAGCAACCGCCTGCTATAAAAATTTTGCGGGTGCAGTCAGCCACGGCGGAAGGGCTGGGCAATCCGAAAAAGTCGAAACCATAAAAGCCAAAATCCTGGTAGGAATTGTCCGGATAATTCAAAACCAGCGGCGTTGAAGCGGCGGCATCGAGTTTCTCTGTTCCAGAAACCAGTCTTTCCATGCAGTCCGGTTCCATCCAGGTGTCATTATTTAAAAAAAACAGCCAGCGGCCCGTGGCGACGCGCGCTCCAGAATTGTTTCCCTCGCAAAAACCGAGGTTGTCCGGATTGCGAACAATCGTCGCCATGGGAAATTTCGCGAACCACTCTCGTGCAATGGCCACGGAATCGTCCGACGAGCTGTTATCCACCATAATCGTTTCGATTTGAGCGATGATGGTTTGGCTCAGGATGGTTTCGAAACATTTCGGCAGCCAATTAGCGCCGTTGCAGTTCAGCACGATGATGCTGATAAGGGGGCTGCCGTTGGCCGTTCCAAATGTTTCAATTTGCGCGGCCATTCTTGTCGTTCTTGAGCTTTTGTTCGGGCTTCAGGCGGGCCACGAGTTTTTTATCATGCCTATTGGTCTTATACGTCCACACGCCCCACGCATTCCCTAAAACACTTCCAGGACACGCCGGCACGTGCCAAAGCCAGCGAATATCGCCGACAATTCCGCGCAGAACATGGTAGAGCGGTCCGACCAGGGTCATGCAGTAAAGCGTTGCCGCCCAGAGCGGGATTGGTGGATGTTCTCTCATCCAATTGGTCTTTGCTTCTTCCTGCACTTGCAGGAAATGAACGGTAGCGCGACGCCGTTTCTTAACAAATCCCCAAAGAGTCTGGACGTAATAGTGGTGAACCCCGCGCCCCCGGATGCGCAGCCATTCGCGTTTGCCCGCCCGCATCAGGTGCAGCGCGGCGTGCGTGTCCTGAAAGTGCTCGTTTGCCTTGACTGATTGCAAATCAGCGCGGCGAAAGACAAACCCGTTTGCGCCGAGCGGATAAGAGTAAGTTCCGTCTGGCAGCTTCCAGCGCTCCACGTCGCCCGAACGCTCCACCAACTGCGGGTTGGCGCTCATCAACCAGCATATGGGGTCGCTGATATGCAGCAGGTGGGAGAGGTAGGCGCAAAACGAACTCATTTTTGGCGAGGGGAGATAATAGCTTTCCACCCCAAGAGCCTGCGGACTTCGTTGAAGTGCCTTGACGGCCAGTTCGATGTAGTCCGGATGCGTAATCTCGTTGTCCGCATCCACAAACACGATGAACTCGCCAGTGGCCCGGGCCAGCGCAAGCCGTTTGCCTTCCTCCATATTCCTGCCGTCGTCATCCAGGACTATCGCCCCGTATTTTTTCGCGATCTCGCGCGTCGTGTCCGTGGAATGCGCGTCCGCCAGAATAATTTCATAGTGCTCCCGCGGATAGGTTTGCCGCGCGATAGACGCGAGGCAATTATCCAGGATCGCTCCGGCATTCAGCGTTGGCATGATATAGCTGACGCGCGGCAGGTCTTGAGAATCCGACGGCACCGGCCCATTCTGACTGAAAGCTGGGAGAAATTCAAACCAGCATTGAACGTGCCCCTGCCATTCTAGTCAATGTTTGACTGTCCTCCGCTATGGCGGTAGTATACTAGAACACCGGCAGTACAATGAAGAATCTTACGCGAAAACTTGGTTGGCATATCTACCATTTCGTTCATACGAATGGTATCGTAGCTGATTTTGTTTATTGGAGTGCGTTTTACGTTCAGAATTTTCTTCGCGGGCGACAGTACAAGCATTATGCAAAGCACCATATAACGCCCGAGAAGCTTTTTGAGCACCGGCGCCTGACACCGTCCGCCTATCTGGTGGCCGGGGTAACCAATATTTGCAACGCCAAATGCACCTTTTGCGCGTACCCGAGGGTCGTGGTAAACAAAACTCTCCAAACCGGCGTCATGTCTCTGGAAGTTTTTAAAAAAGCGGTGGACGAATGGGCGGCATTGGGCGGTCAAAGCCTCGACCTCACGCCTGTCGTCGGTGACCCGCTCGTTGACCCCGGCATTTTGGATAAGGTGGACTACGCCGTTAATCGCGCTGGATTAAAGGACGTATACCTGACGACAAATGCCATTTTAATTAATCGCAACGAAACCTACAAAAAGTTAATTGATTTGGGAATTGCGGCAGTCTACATCAGCACGCAGGGCGCCAACAAAGACGTGTATGAACGGATTTATGGAGTGAATCATTACGATGAAGCTATGTCAGGCGTTCGCAACCTCATGGAATACAATCGCTCCAAAAACGAACCCGCCCGTATTGTCGTCCGTTTCCGCAATCATGAAAAACCCAGCGCCATTATCCGTTCTCCCGACTTCAAAAAGTCCATCCAGCCTTATTTGTCGGAACGCGTTAGGGTCAATTTTACCGTCGATTTTGATAACTGGGGCGGGACGATCAAGGCCAAGGATATGACCGGTTGCATGCGTCTGCGGAAATTGCCGCCGATGTTGAATGTGCCGTGCAAAAATCTCTTCAATTTTGCCGTTCGCCATGATGGTAAGGTGCGTTTATGTGGCTGCCGGTTGACGACCAGCGATAATGATGATTTGGTCGTCGGCAATGTGCGCGAAAAGACCCTCATGGAATTGTCTCAAAGCGATGAAACATGGAACATTGTTAAAGGATTTTATGAAGGAAAGCGCCCGACAACTTGCCTGGAATGCACCTTTTATCAGCCTATTAACAAAACATGGCTTCAGTATCGAGCCGCCGAAAAGCAAGAGGCATAGCGTTTCCGGAATCTTGAGCGCACCCATTTAAAACGCTAGCGGTTCGCCCCT
Source organism: Verrucomicrobiia bacterium (assembly GCA_035933915.1). Lineage (GTDB taxonomy): Bacteria > Verrucomicrobiota > Verrucomicrobiia > Limisphaerales > UBA11358 > UBA11358. The sequence goes on along the minus strand of DASYYL010000198.1, from coordinate 143 downwards.
TTGCCTACTAGACTTTTGCCTCTTTGCATGGATAATATTTTTATTACTGGCGCCGCGGGTTTCATCGGCAGCAATCTGGTTGACCGCCTTTTAAGCGAAGGCAAAACAGTCGTAGGGTTTGATAATTTTTCCACGGGACAAAA
>DASYYL010000186.1:0-4613 GCA_035933915.1 Verrucomicrobiia bacterium | reverse complement strand
TGGGCCATGACCGCCAGACCCCCGGCCTGATGGACCAGTTCGATTGCCTCCAGCGCGGAAATCTTGGATTTAGGGACCCAGGCGGGCCGGCCTTTCTTTAGAAAGCGTTCGAATGCCTCGTCGAGATTTTTTACGTAGCCTTCTTTGGCCATGGCGCGCGCCACATGTGGGCGCCCGGGTGATTTGCAATTGGCCAGCGCAAAGACTGATTCAGCCTTTAACGGCACGCCCAATTCATTGACGCGCGCGACCATTTCATGGATGCGCCTTTGGCGGACGATTTGAAATTTAGCAATCTCCGCCAGCAATTTTTCATTGTGAGTGTCCAGGAAATAGCCCAGGACGTGCAACTCCGTGTCGTCGTGCTCGGCAGTGAGCTCGGCGCCGGGCACGAATTCCATATTGACGGCGGCGCATGCGGCGGCCGCGCGCGCGCAACCTTCGACGGTGTCATGGTCGGTCACCGCGAGGCAGGACAGGCCGTTTTTCTGCCCTTGCAGGACCAGTTCCTCCGGCGTCCAGGTCCCGTCGGAAAAACTCGTGTGCAGATGGAGGTCGGCAAATTTCATGATACATTCTTGGCAGGCCGCAGGACTTCGCCGCGGATCCTGTCCAAAATTCCGTTAACAAACTTTCCACTGTCCTGCGTTGAGAATTTTTTCGCGATGTCCACGGCTTCGTTGATGCTGACGACGGGGGGAATATCGTCGCGATAAAGCATTTCGTAAATAGCCAGGCGCATGACGTTGCGGTCGACGGCGGCGATGCGATGGAATTCCCAGTTTTTGGCGTGGCACTTAATTCTCTCGTCTACGGCGTCGCGGTGTTGGAGGACGCCGCGAATGAGCGGATCGGCGAACAAGCGGGTCTCGGATTCTTCCGCCGTTGGCGGGGGCAGGTCCGCCGGCTGCCCCCAATGGGCGCCGCCCCGCTCGTCGGCGATGGCGGCGGCGCGCTGGTTGTCCCAAAATTCGTTCAACGCGCCTTCCAAATCCTCGGGAGGATTCAGGTCGTGCTGAAACAAAAATTGCACCGCGCGTTCGCGCGCTTCGCGTCGCTTTCCCATACTCGGAATAGAATACTGCCCTAAACCGGAGGGAGTGGGAATGAAAAAACGCAACTCAGACTTTTGCAACCTGAGTGGAATCAGAGACGGGGCCTCGAAACAGGCGCGGAGGCGCGCCCGATCGGTTGACGAGGCGTCAACCGCAGCACGGTGGCAGCGCCACTGGCGAACGGCGCGTGCGCTTCCCCTCTATGAAATTGCGAAATTTACGAATTGCTTTTTATCTTCGGGCATGGCTTATTGGGCGGCTCACGGCGTTGGTAGGTTACCCAAGTGGCCAACGGGGGCAGACTGTAAATCTGCTGGCTTACGCCTTCGATGGTTCGAATCCATCACCTACCACCATCTTCCTTCTAGCGGGTAAAACCGCATTTTATCCAATATTTGCAATGTGTTTTGATGTTGTGCCCCGCGTTCGAATTGCGGGTCGCTGCCTGTAGCTGCTTTTTGCCGCCGGTTCAAAACGGCGCGCATAAAGCAACCATAAAGCAACCAAAATGAGCGCGGGAAGGCTTCAAGAAAACGGCGCAGACTCTAATCTGCTGGCGATGCGGCCTGGTTGCTTTTCTGGTTGCTTTTCGAATTAGCCGTGGAATATGGCTCAGATCCCGAGAAGGATTCTCCCGACAGTTGCCACATCTTCCCGAATACGATCGCGGTTGTCAGGATAAAATTCCGCTGCACGAATTGGGCCGTCTTGACTTGGTTCAGAGAAGTCCTTTTGCAGGGCTTTCACCGCAAATTGATATCCTGTATTGCCAGCGTTCTCTTCGGCGCGGAATGCCGCAACTGCAGCCTCTGGTCCATCGATGAGTCCCGTCACTGCCAGCAAGACGTCGTACGCGTCCTTCGGCAGCCGACGTCCGGTTGGACCGCCAAATGCGTTCAGCTTTAGAACCAGCATAGGGCCAATATCAGCCACAGCCACCCTGCAATCTTGTTCAACCCCATAGAGGTCGGGGCCTTTTACGTTCACGACTCGGCGGCAGGCGAGGGCGCGATTAACTCCCGGAATAACGCTCGCGACAACGTCATCCACAATACGAGCGCCGGTCATCGAAGGCGGGTCTTCCGTTAGAAAGTCGAGATAGAGATTGAGGTCTCCATGCTTCCGGACCAACCGGTCGGCCTGGGATTTGAATCCCAATCCTTCAAGGTCGGATTTGATCGTGCCGTATTGTCCACCGGACGCCGCCAGGGAAATCGCGAAATCGACGTCCATCGTCACTGCCCCTGGCAGTCCGGCCACGTTACGCTTTGTCAGGTAATGAATTGCCAATCCACCGACAAGCACAAGGTCTTCGTGGTAGCGTTCTAACGAGCGCCATGCGGTCAGCAACGCTTTTTCAGCCGATACCAGGCTGTGTTTTGGATAATCGGTAAACGTTCCAAATTTGCTCACGTCCAGCCTCCCGCGAAATCCGGCCATCGCCTTATTTCTTCCGCCTGTTCTTCTCCTCGCAAGCCGGCCCCTTGCAAATCAAGATAAATCTGCACATCAGACACAAGTTGAAAGCCGCGCAAATTTTGGATTGGATGCAACACTCCTTCGTCCTTCGGCAATATCAGCCGTAACCCGCCCCCTCCAGTCGACACACGCCGACCCAGCAACTTGTCCTTGATAAGCGCTTCGTCAGGAAACCTCCTTACATAAGCCGTTACCACCACGGGTGTCGCGTAAGCATGCCGCAGCCACCCCGCGAACCATTGCGTGAACACCGGCGGTTCATCTTGCAAGGCGTCTTTTAGCTTCTCCGCTAATTCCAATGGGTCGGGGTGCAGAACGGAATATTCGTGGGTGGACGTTCGCTTTTTCCAGTCATCCGCCTTCACCCAGGCATCCAGTACCGCGCCCGGTTTTGTCACCCGGAGGCCACCCGGTTCTTCGGCTGCCCACTCGTGCGCCAGCAATTGCTGCCGGACAGCACTCACCCAACCTAGGCTCACTCGAGCCGATTCAGCCAGTTCCGTGACCCGCCACGGACGTAGTGGACCTTGAAGCAACACGCGCAGTACCCGCGTCGCCCGTTTTGCAAAGAGTGACCGGGTTTCCCGTCTTTCTCGGAACGGGTTCTCCGCCGAACGTGTCTCGATGAAGATCCGGTCAAATGCCAGCCTCGCGTTCCCGGCGAGGTCTGCATAGCCGATTCCCGCATCCGAGCAAAGTTTGGCCGATTCCTCTGAAATGAACGGTGCAAACAGGATGCCGTAGCGCGGTGATTTCCCAGACAACTGCTTCAAGCAATTCTCTAAATGCAATATCGCCGACCGTACTTCGCGCGGTTGGCCAACTCGTTTTATCTCAAGTAACAGCGTCCAACTCCGTTTGTCCGTCTTTACCTTTGCGAGGCCGTCGGCATGAACTGCGGAAGAGGGCGAAATGTTCGTTTCACCTTTGAATGAAACCAGCTTCAGAAATGGCACATGACCAAGCAATTCGCGCAATAAATGCTCCGATTGCCTTTCGATATCGTGCTCTTTCAGTTTTTGGACCGTTTTCATCGTGCGGTGAAAGTGCCATTTTTACTGAAATTGGGCAACTTCTTTTATGGGGTATAAACTGAAACGCCGGTCATCGCACCGATCTTGTTTTAGCCCTTTTTGGATACCGGTAGAATAAGCTTGACAGTGTGCGATGTGGCGCGGTTAAACTTCGGAATTGCGCAGCAAGTTTAACCGCGCCACAGGCCTTTTAGTGAAGAATCAAATACATTTACTAATATTATAATTGCTGCCGTAGCACAGAACATCATCATTCGCCAGACACGGAGCATTCGAAATTAAAGTACGGTGCGGCACGGCATAGGTCTTCCGTTGTCTGATAGACCAAATGCGTGGGCCGCCGTTTTATCGGCGCCGGTCGAATTGCAACCGGGAATGTAAGCAGTCTTATGGCGCCGGTAATAGTGATTTGTTGCGGGCTGGTGATTTCTTGCTGCGGGGAATCAAACATCTCTAAAGCACAGTGGCTCTCGATTCGCTGCTCGGAAGGACAAATTAGCTTGTGACCCGGTCAATTCGCCTGGACAGCTCTCGCCTGTGCTGCACGGTGGCCATGGCTGGCTCATTCCCGCTTCGACTGCACAGCGTTGGCTGGGCGGGCATGTGTCTGGAAAAAAGTACCACGTTTGGCGCTATAGACACCGGTGCCAGGGCGGAAATATTTCCAATTAAAGACGGTCCGGCGGTTGCCGGGCTGAACGATGGTCCCGGCTGGCATGTCGGGTGATCTAGAACAGCCGGACTCATTGGCTAGCGCTCTGGGCGCGTCCACCTTGGCACCGACCTGGGCCGTGACCGTACTACCTGAGACGGCCAGGAATGGCTCCAGCAGATACGCCATGTGCTGTTTTAAGCGAAAATATGGGGTTTAAAAATATGTTGGTTGCCTTTTGGTTGCTTTAATGTCGGACAGTCTGGCCACCTCCGCGATGACGGAGTCTGTGTCCGGCTTAGCCGAACCTATGGCCGGCACCATCACCAGCGCCATGGCAATGGGAGTCGTGTCTGACAACCTGACCTTTGGACCGTGACCACGGCCAGCCAG
>DASYYL010000146.1:0-4521 GCA_035933915.1 Verrucomicrobiia bacterium | reverse complement strand
GGCTCGACTGACTCACTTGTGAACCGTTGATATAATAGGTCATCAGACCCTGGTTGAAATCCTGAACGGCGGTGACGTGGACCCCTACGCCATAAACGTGCGGAGCAATGACCGGTGAACTTCCTTTGCTGATGCAACCATCGGTATATTGCACTCCATTCCATCCATAACTCTGGTAAACCCTGAGAAAACTATAAGGCCCCGAGGAACCGAAGAATTGAAAGACGATGCAGGTGTCTATCGGTGAATTCACATGCAGTATGCCGTCGAACGTGTGGGCGCCACTGCCGTAGCTTTGCTGAGTGTCATGCTCGACACGGCTACAACCGGAGTATAACCGTTCCATATATTCGGTGCTGTTGCCGCTATTGTCGCCGCCATTAAGCGTATATGAGGCCACGCCAGAAACGGTGAACGTTTGAACGGCGTATTCTTTGTGAGAGCCGTTGTTCTCAACGTCAATTTCGTCAGCGCGCGCGACGTATGCGTCGGCCAGCAATAGTCCCGCGAGGAGACCAGCCACCATAACAGTTTTGGTTATTCGATTCGTGTTTGTCTTTTTCATGTGGTTTGTGTTGTTTTGGTTGTTTTCCGCACGTTGAGACCGAGCAGACGGATGCAGTGGCAATGACTTGTGCCTGACAATAAAGCATAGGTTATTGGAATGATTAATAACACTTTGCCTCCCGTTATCTATTGTGAGTTTTCATAGGTGCGGCGTGGATCCTGTCTCACTTGGTTTCGCCGCGGGCACTGCCGGCGTTTTGACCTCTGTCCCTCTGTCCCAAACGCCGAATTCAGATCTGACCAAAGAATTTTGCTGTCGCCTCCGCCCGCGACTGGACGTGCAGCTTTTCGTAGATGTGCTGCAAGTGCATGCTTACCGTGCTCATGGAGATGTTGAGCCGGTCGCTGATTTCCTTGTAAAGGTAACCCTTCACCAACAGGGTCAGAATTTCCTGCTCGCGCGCCGTCAGCTTCTCCATGTCCGACACCGGTTTTTCAATTCGATGGAAATGTTCCACCACCTGGCGCGCCACCTGGGCGGACATCGGAGCGCCGCCCGCGTGAACCTCGTCAATGGCCTGGACCAGTCCGGCGTAGCCGGCTTTCTTCAGCAGATAGCCGCTCGCACCGGCCCGCAGCGAATCAAAAATCCGTTCGCTGTCCTCATAGGTGGTGAGAATCAGAACGCGCAGATCGGGCAGCTTCAATTTCAGTTTGGCCACGCATTCGATGCCGCTCATCCGGGGCAGATTGATGTCCACCAGCGCCACGTTTGGCTTTTCGACGGGAATGCCGCGCAACGCTTCTTCACCCGTGCCGTAATTGCCGACGCAGCGCACGTGCGGCGCGCGGCTCAACAACCGCAACAGACTTTGCCGGGTCTTCGGATCATCTTCCACAATGGAGACGGTAATCGGCATGGCATCCACGGGGTTCACAAGCTTCATTCAATTCAAAGCGGCATTCCAGAAAAATTAAATGGCGGATTGAAATTCACTCGCGCGAAGACCAGAGACAGGTCAAGGTTACCTTTGTGCCTTTTCCCAGCGCGCTCTCGATGTTGAATTGGCCGCTGATTTCTTCCATCCGCTGGCGCATGTTTCGCAGCCCGTCTGCGGTGGGGTCGTCGGACGCGCCGGCGAAGCCCCGGCCATCGTCCTCCACCGTGAGGATCAGCGATTCTTCATTGACGGTGGCGCGCAACCGCACCTCGGCCGCTTGGGCGTGACGCACGGCGTTGTTGAGGGCTTCCTTCACCGCCAAAAACAGGTTGTGCCGCGTCTCAGCAGAAATCGTCCTCGCTGCCGGATGGTCCGGGAAATCCAGCCGGCACCGCGCGTTGGCCGCTTTTAGAAACTCAATGGCAAATTGGCTGAGGTAGTTGAACAGATGCGGCAGGGTGTCGTTGCGCGGATTGACGGCCCAGACCGTCTCATCCAAAGCCTGAATGATTTCCTTCGCCGCCGCGGAAATTTCACTCGGATGTTCGGGAGCATCCGAGGGAGGCACACGGTTTTGCAGAAGGAGTTCATCCAGCAGCAACACGATCCGCGTGACGCGGCTTCCAAGGTCGTCGTGTAAATCGCGCGCAATGCGTGTCCGCTCCTGTTCGACCATGTGTTGGAGGCGCGTTCGAACCAGTTCGTTTTCCATCCGTTTGCGCTCGGCGATTTCACCTTTGAGCGATTGGTTGGCCGCGGACAGCTCCACCGTGCGCCTGCCGACCTGTTGATGCAACAAACCAATCCAGGCGACAGCGAGTAAAATCACCAGGGCCATCGAGGAAACGACCATAATGGCATGCTGCGCCGTCCACCACGACGGCAATGCCAGCACCCGGATGTCCGCGGGAGAATTGAGAAGCAAGTCGAAGGGACCGACGTCCTGTCTTCCGTTGGACTCATCACTATTGAATACATAGACCCCGGTCACCTCCAGACGACTGCCTGCTGGCAACCGCGGAATATGTCCCGAAACCAGCTCCAGCCGCGCAAAATAGACCCGCGTCCCGGTCTGCAATTCAAGAACCTGTTCCGCGCCGTACATGCTTGTGTTGAGCAAGCTTGCTTCCGTCTGTACGAGCGTTGAATCGTGGTCCCGACTCAGCAAATTATCCAGCGTAATTTTTTGGGGCGCTGGCAGCGGCTGGTGTCCCGTGTCGCGAATGATGGCCTCCAGCAATGTCAGGAGAGGACTGTCATAGGGATACTGTATGTCAGGGAAGCCAACCGCCTCCACCGTATCCCCCACGCCCGTTTTTGCTCCCGCCTCCGGAATTAATCTCATGCCATTCGTGCCGTCCATGACATAACAAACACCATCCCGCACGTGAACAACCTGGCCGACGACTTTCACGCGCCGAAATGCGAAGACGTTGGGGTTGTAACTGAACAAGTCTTTGGGAAGCACGGTTGGAGCCGAGAAAGGATCCTTTGAAGCGGGCGCTTCCACTTCAATAAATTTTTGGTAAGGCACATTGATCTGCACGCCGTTGATGTGGCGATGTTTGTCATTAAAAGCCCGGACCACCCCGCGCACCCGTACGATGGCGCCCAAATAATTCCCCGGACCTGGTACCCAGCATGAAATGCGTCCGCCTTTCATGCCCAATTCCAAGTCGTGTTTCGTCTCTGATAACGCGACCCCCTCAACCTCCACCCATTGGGCATCCAACCCGCCGCCGATCAACTCAGTCCAACTGGGCCGCAGGGGTTCGGGAAATTGGCCCGCATTCAGAATCGTCAGTTTGCGGCAGAGGAGGATAGGCGAAAAATCGCCCGGTGCAGTCACGCCTTCCAATTCACAAAAGTCGCCCGACTTGAGGTCGGAATTCGTCGTGGCGTTCCACAGTTCCCACAGAAAAATGCCGCCAGTTTCGTCCTGAATATTGCCACCTCCCGGTCTCAGAAACGTGATCACGCCGCGCACCTTGACCGGATAATGCCGACCGGCTTCGTCGGGCCTCAACCATCGGATCTGTTCGGTGGTTGTCAACGCCGGCAACGATGCCTGATTCGTCGCCCCGGCGACTGGTCGAAAAAACACACACTGAAAGATCTTGTTCGAACCGCGCTGTTGCCACACGCCCAACACTTCGGTAGCCGTCCCGGCTATTTCCAGGCGTGCCTGTCTTGAATTAACCGTCAATTGGCCGGACTCATCCGCCAGCAAAAATGAACGCCCCGGCTGCACCGATTGAACCCGGCCGCGTAAATAGACGATCTGTTCCAGGTTATTCGTTTGCGTCGCCGCCTTGGTCGTGCAAAGCGGATAGTGTTGCCATGTTTCCTCCGGCAGTTGCAGGACGGCGATGTCGTTTATGTTAACCACATGCAAACTGCCAATGATTTTCCCGCCCACGCTTCTAATAGGGGTGCAAATACCGCGCGCGCGAATGCGACTCCTCAAAAGTAGATCAGGCAAATAGTCGGCTCCGCCCTTTACGGTTACAGGCATATACCCCGCTTCCGAGCCAATCTCCAGATACACGGCACGCCCCTGTTTGCCGACGAAAGTTACCGTCCCTTCGGCCTCGGCCATTTGATTTTCTTCCCCCGGCTGGATCGTTTGGCCGATGGTGATCCGCAGAGGAGCATCCGGGCCAGTCAGTGTCGGCGAGCCCGCTGCCGGAGCAAGATTTGCCCGCAAAAGAGTTATCGCTGCGATGAATCGGATGATCGTACGGATGCCTGACATGCTTTATATAACAACCATAAATCCGAGCCGGACTTGTAGCGAGATGATTCACATTTACCGGTGAGACCCCGAAGGCCCTCGGGCGAATTTGTCAAGCAGGCCGTTTTTAATTGTTGCCCATTTGGCCGTGTGCCACACCCGATAGATACGGCCGTTTTGTTTGCTAATTATTTTTAAGGACCGGGATCGTTCAGCCACAAAACCGGCTGGCGGATGGCCAGGTTGCGCCGGACTTCCTGGTTCTTCGGATCGCCGAGCCGTTCCCAAAGCTCGAGGTATGGCTGGTCGTGGTAAGCCAGGCCGGCGAAGAGCAGGCTC
>DASYYL010000110.1:0-4409 GCA_035933915.1 Verrucomicrobiia bacterium | reverse complement strand
CAGACTCCTTGATTCTCGTAACGGATCGGCAGAAGGCGACGAGACTGCCACTCAAAAATCTCCAGGCTTTCAACCGCTTCGGGTGGGTCCGCATTGCTGTGTTCGGCGAGAATTTGAATCGCACCGTCTTGGTAATACCAGTCTCGAATTGACCGCGGAAACTGCACTCCCAGGCGAGTTTCCGAGTTCATTACTGCTTGTTGCGCGGGTCTCGAAATCTCAGGCTCGAAATTCAAAAGCCGAAACGTAGCTGAATGAAAACTGCTGGATTCATTCTGAGATTTCGTTTTCATTTTGCATGAGTATTTATTAAGATTGTTGCTGCTTCCATCCTTCGACGACTTCCTTCGGAATTCTCACAATGACGTAGAACCTCTCATTGCACCCTTTTTCCATAAACTTTTGAAGCGCCTTCCGCGCAGACGTCAGCCAGGATACTCTCAAATACTCCATTAGCTCTCCAGATTCGGACACGTGCCAGATAGAGAGCACCTTTCCTCCGTGATGCTTGCATCGGCGAAAGACCTCCTCGGCATCTTCCGCGGATAACAACCGCACCGAATCCCTAGCATCTCCCGGGGTCAGGTTCTTCAACCCCTGATAGATCACCTGCTCGACAAAACGCTCATGTCGGACCGATGGTTCGATCTCTTTCGTCCACCTTTCCCTGCGAGTGCGTTCCCACTCTTCGTGTCTCTGAACAATTTGCGCAGCCTCGGTCTCCGACGCCCCCTGCGCCACGAGACAACGAGCCGCAAATTTTTCGAACTCCACCTGCCCGAGCATATCGCGCAGGTAACGCATATCCTGATGATTGTCACGCTCGGACGAATGGGTTTTTGCCGGCGAATATTTGGCGCCGCAAACCGTGCATTCGATTTCCTCGTCCTCGTATTTCCGTTGCCAACGTTTTAGAGGCGCTTCCGCTTTACATCGAGGACAGTGTGAGAAAATGGTATACCAGCCAAAGTCCGCGTGGCCCGGAGGAGCCAAGTTCACGTACATGGGGATGCCAGTGCTGAGGGAACGCTCCAACGCCTTGACGAATGTATTTAAATCCGTGTGCCAGCCTCTGAAACCGGACTTTCTACCCGATCGGAAGTCCTCTTCGTCTTGCTCATACACGGCTCCAAGCAGTTGATGCAGCAGCCCGACACCATCGATTGGAATCGGGGATTGAATCCAGAACCGAAACCAATGCAGGCGGGTTTGCGGAAAACAGGCGTCGAGCTTTGAGGCAAGCCCGAGCCGGCCAATCAACTGATCCAGTTGCTCTTGCAGTTCCGTTGAATAGAGCTCTTGATGAAATGAACCAATACAGCCGGCAATGCCTCCAGCATCGCCATTGGCCGGACAATCACCGCAGAGCCTGCGAAGCAAAGGCAACCCACCCATTGACGAGAATTGAGACGAGAGGACAAATCCGCTGCTGGGATAGCCGTAGTGCGGCCATGTTTCCCCAGGCGGACCCGATGTGACGGATGTGACGCAAATATCATCATACACGCCAAACCCGTCCTGGCGTTTGCACAGGCTCGAGTAGGTGCGGCAATAGGACAGGGTCTTAAGGGCTGTTTCGGGTTCCTCCCAACCGGTGCCCTGGCGTAACGGGCATTTCTGCCCGAGCGCCCAGAACACGACTTGGATGGTATCTGCCATAGGTCAAGAGAGGCTAGCCGTCCGCTCGAAGGCGCGCCAGAAACAAAATTGATGCCTCTCTCGGTCATCCCGTTTCCAAGCCTCCTTCCATCCAAAAAGCATTGAATTCTCCAATAAAAACGAGCCTTTTCACTCACAATGATCGCCCATTTGCGCCTAGTTTCCGCGTTTCCAAACCTATATACACAAAATGTGCGGGAGCGGCGTTAGTCGTGATATGTGCGGTGAAAGAATGCCGCATATCAGCTTCGCGCTATCGCTCGGTTTCACAGTCAGCGGCTGGATTTCTGGACGGTTTACCCCGGGTTGAAACCCGGGGCTATTACCTGTCGCCCTTCCAGGGCTTTCAGTTTGCGGCTTCGCCGACAATTTGGGCGTCACGGCAGCGACGCCCTACCATGATTTCATCGTTCGGGTTCGGCTTCCGCGGCCTTGCGGGCATCGAGAACTTTTTTCGATGGCACATAATTCGCGATGAAGTCGCGGTAGAAGTCCGCAAACGTTCCGGCGGCCAAATGCGCGCGGGCTTCGGCCATGATTTTTAGGAACAAATGCGAGTTGTGGACGCTGACCATGCGCAGGCCCAGAATTTCGTTCACGTTAAGCAAGTGCCGCAAATAGGCACGGGTAAAACGTTTACAGGCGAAACAATCGCACCCATCGTCAATGGGCCGGAAATCCGCCTTGTAGCTGCCTCCTTTGAGACCGAACGCGCCGTGGCGCGTAAAGGCGGTGCCGTTGCGGGCGACGCGCGTGGGCAGCACGCAATCAAACATATCCACGCCGCGAGCGATGAGTTCGAGCATCTGCGCCGGCGTGCCCAGTCCCATCGCATACCGCGCTTTTTGCGCGGGCAAATGAGGCACGGTCAGTTCGATTGCCTTTAACATCTCGGCTTCGGGTTCGCCCACGCTCACGCCGCCGACGGCGTAGCCGTCGAAATCCATTTCGACGAGGGCTTTGGCGCATTCTTCGCGCAGTGCAGGATTCGAGCCGCCCTGGACGATGCCGAAGACGTTTTGTCCATCCGCGCGAGGTTGATCGCGGCATTCGCGCGCCCAGCGGACGGTGCGTTCGACGGCGTGGCGTTGGTCGCGCGCGGGGGCGTCGTGCGGCGGGCATTCGTCGAAAACCATGGCGATGTCCGAGCCTAGCGTGCGCTGGATTTCCATGGCTTCTTTCGGGCCGAGAAATAAAAGCGAGCCGTCAATGTGCGAGCGAAACTCAACGCCGTGCGGCTTGATCTTCCGGATTTTGGCGAGGCTGAACACCTGAAAGCCTCCGCTATCGGTGAGGATGGGCTTTTCCCAGTTCATGAATCGATGCAACCCGCCGGCGGCACGGATGATTTCCAGGCCTGGTTTCAGATTGAGATGATAAGTGTTACCGAGAATGATTTGCGTGCCCATCTCCTCCAACTCACGCGGGTCAATGGCCTTGACGCTCGCCTGCGTACCGACTGGCATGAACACGGGCGTATCTACTACGCCGTGCGTCATGCGGAGTTTGCCCAAGCGGGCACTGGTGGCCGTGTCGGTTTTCAGGAGGTCGAACATGGCGGGAATTTACGATTTACGATTTACGAGAAGAATTGTCGCGATTTGCGCCCAAGATCACGAGCCAATTTATATAGCCACAGATATACACAAATGAAACACAGATTTGAAATAACATCGCCATAGGCGCTAACTAAGTGCCCTGCATGGGCACAGGATATAAGCCAGGGGTCGACCCCGAAAGCTTTCGGGGGACGGTCTCTGGTAGGGCAATCCTTGACCCTGGCTCAACCAGATTTGGTTGGTCTATGGAGAGGACAATCGAATATGGGCGCCATCCCACGGTGTCTTTCAGCACTATTCGGGCAACCCCACGGCTTTCCACCGGATTTTGGGACGGCCCGAATCCTTTTTTATCGAGCCGCGCAGGCAGCCATAAAGCGCATGAGCTTTGGTCTTTTTGGAAAGAATGTATTCGGACTTGCCCCGGCGGATCGTAACCTTCTCGCTGCGGTCAGCGGCGGAAAATATCTTTTCCGGAGTGCGGTATAAGATCATCAGATAAATAATATGATTAAATGCCCAAGGTGTCAATCGGCCATTGAGCCTGGGGTGTCCAAGTGTCCAATTGCCAAAATGGCTGATGCAGCGTGCGGAGTTTCCCGGAACGACGAAGTTCTTGTCGGCGGCCTCGTTAGCATTTATGCTGGGTTGAGTTAAATTAGAACATGATATCAGAACGCTCAAAAGATTGTCCCGACGTCATTGCGTACCCGCCCATGGTTTATTTTGGATGGTTCGGCGTCGGACTTGTTTTGGAATGGCTTATACCGCTGCATTCCTATGCCTGTGAATCATCCCATATAACAGGCGGGATGTTGGGATTTATCGGCACCGCCCTGGGATTTTGGGGCGTCTATGCGTTCCATCGCGCTGGAACCAACGTGCGGCCCAACCGGCCGGTAACCGCGCTCGTGACGAACGGCCCATTTCGCTTTTCCCGCAACCCGCTTTATGTGGCGATGACGGTCATTTACCTGGGAATGACACTGTCCCTGGGTTCGTGGTGGCCGCTGGCGGCGTTGATTCCGGCGCTGGCGATGGTGCATTGGAGAATCGTCCTGCGCGAGGAACAATTCCTGGAAAACAGGTTTGGCGAATCCTATCGCTCCTATAAAAACCGCGTGCGCCGGTGGGTCTAAAGGCCTGGATTGATGGATACGTGGATTATTGGGAATCAGTCATATCGAGGAC
>DASYYL010000109.1:0-4834 GCA_035933915.1 Verrucomicrobiia bacterium | reverse complement strand
CAAGCCATTTTCAACTCGGGCTGGCGGCGCTTCAGGCGGGTAAGCATGTTTTCGTGGAAAAACCGCTGGCTACGACCGCCACCGAAGTGGATGAATTGGCGCGTGTAGCCGCCGAGAATAAACTTACCGTGATGGCGGGGCACACGTTCATTTACAACTGTGCGGTTCGGTATGTGAAAAGGCTGATTGACGACGGTGAACTTGGAGAGGTCCGATACATTTACAGCCAGCGGCTGAACCTGGGACGGATTCGTTCGGACATTGACGCTCTGTGGAATTTCGCGCCGCATGACATTAGCATCATCCAATATTGGCTCGGAAATCCGGAACCGCTCTCAATCTCGCGTCAGGGAATGGCTTACATGCAGGAGGGAATTGATGACGTAGTTTTCCTGAGCCTCACCTATCCCGGGAAAATTATGGCCAATATTCACGTGAGTTGGCTCGACCCTCAAAAAGTGCGTAAAATGATCGTTGTTGGCTCAAAAAAGATGGTCGTGTACGACGACGTGGCCGAAGACAAGATCGCCATTTATGACAAGGGCATTGACCGGCGCGCAGTCCTGGGCGAAAACATGGATTTCGACCACCCTCGGCCGCCGGAATTTAACTATCGTAGCGGCGATATTCTGCTTCCGCAGGTAAAATTCGCTGAGCCGCTGCGCCTGGAAGCGGAACATTTCATTGATTCCATAAAAAACAAAACGACGCCCTTGACTGGCTTGCACCACGCGCGGGAAGTCGTTGCCATTCTGGAACGGGCCGCCATGAACGGCGCGAAGAATAATCATTTATGAACAAACCAAAAATCCGGAAAGCCCGCGTCGCGGACGTAACATTTGGGGAAAATGTCACCGTTATCGAACCAGCGAACCTCTACGGGTGCGTTATTGGAGATTATACGTTTGTGGGCCCATTTGTCGAAATCCAGCGCGGCGCCGTCATCGGAAAACGCTGCAAAATCCAGTCGCACGCATTTGTCTGTGATCTTGTCGTCATCGGCGACGACTGTGTCATCTCCCACGGCGTGATGTTCATCAACGACCTTTTTCGGAGCGGCGGCCCGGCAAACCGGGACCGCACGCTCTGGGCGGCAACCAAAATCGGCAATCACGTGAGCATCGGCACCAATTCGACGATCCTGCCGGTGACAATTTGCGACCATGTAGTTATCGGGGCCGGTTCGGTGGTCACAAAAAATATCGTAGAACCCGGCATTTATGCCGGGAATCCCGCACGCCTGCTCCGCCGCCTGCCGTTCCCAAAACCCGCCCGACCCGTCCGCGCCATTCTGCGCCCGGAACCACGCGCATGAGCACGCCGACGGCTACGCAGGCCGCCTGACGAAGATTGTCCTTTTCCATGAACCTCATGCACATTTTTTGCCAAAAGAGAAATGAAGCGGAAATCGTGGTTTACTGGGGGAATTTGAAATTTCGCTCCCTCAAATGAGAAATGGAGGCACAATGGCTGCGCTCCGGTGCGTCCTGCACGTTCCAAGTGGTCTTCCGCTAAATTTAAATCCGAAACACGAATCACACAGTTCAAATCAGTGAAAATACCTTTTGTTGATCTACACGCTCAATATCTGAACCTCAAACCGGAAATTGACGCGGCGATTGCCGATGTCATCGCCGAGTCGAGCTACATTCGCGGACCGCAGGTAGAGAGCTTCGAACAGTCATGGGCAAAGACCCTTGGTATCAAACACTGCGTCTCCTGTGCCAATGGGACCGATGCGCTCTATATCGCAATGCGCGGACTTGGCTTAAAACCCGGCGACGAAGTCATCACGACGGCACACTCATGGATTTCGACGTCGGAGACGATTACGCAGGCAGGAGGCAAGGTCGTCTTTTGCGACACCGAAGATGAGACCTTCACCATTAATCCCGCCTTAATTGAGGAAAAAATCACGTCACAAACAGTCGGAGTTATTCCAGTCCATCTCTACGGACAGCCGGCGGACATGGACGCCATTATGGCCATCGCGCGGAAACACAAGTTGTGGGTGATTGAAGATTGCGCGCAGGCTCATCTCGCGCGGTTCAAGGGCCGCCTCGTGGGCACTTTTGGCAACGCAGCAACGTTTTCATTTTATCCGGGCAAAAATCTCGGTGCGTACGGTGATGCGGGATGCGCAGTGACAAATGATGATCATCTGGCGGACTGGATGGCGACTTTTGCGAGACATGGCGGCAAAGGAGAACATGTCATGGAAGGCATAAATAGTCGCATGGACGGTTTGCAAGGAGCTATTTTGAACACCAAGTTGCCCTATTTGGCCGCCTGGACTCGGGCGCGTCAGCGAGTTGCCAGCCACTACGACGAATTACTAAAAGGCATCGGCAACCTGGTTACACCCACAGTCGCGGCGGACCGCGAACACGTTTATCACCTATATGTCATCCGCACGGAAAAACGGGACGGGCTTAAGAAGCATTTGGCGGATGCGGGCATAACCACAGTGCTGAATTATCCCAAAGCTTTGCCCTTTTATCCCGCGTACTCGTATTTAAGACATCGTCCGGAGGACTTCCCGATAGCTTACGGGAACCAAACGCGAATCCTCTCGCTGCCGATATTTCCGGAAATGACAGAGGAAATGATTGAATATGTGGTGAACCAAATCCGTGCATTTCCCGAGAAAGAAACTGCTGTTGTCAGGGAGCACGCCAATACCGACGGCATTCCATTGAGCGAGAAACAAAAAGAATTGATTTGTTCAGTGGTTCAGGCCCGCTGA
Organism: Verrucomicrobiia bacterium; assembly: GCA_035933915.1. Classification (GTDB taxonomy): domain Bacteria; phylum Verrucomicrobiota; class Verrucomicrobiia; order Limisphaerales; family UBA11358; genus UBA11358. The sequence continues at coordinate 2,088 of DASYYL010000109.1, read as the reverse complement.
TTCTGGCGCCGTATCCATCGAGCATGAGAACCGAGCAGGTTCACACTTTAATTTTGGGTGCGGGGCCCTCAGGCCTGGCCGCCGGTTATGTACTTGCGAAAGCGGGCTTGAAACCCGTTGTCCTGGAAAGAGATAAGGTGCCTGGCGGATTGATGCGCTCAATCCCGCGCGGCGATTTCGTCGTAGATGTTGGGCGCAAAGAACTGTATAATCGGCTGGCTAAGGTAGACGAGTTTTGGAGCCAGCTTCTCGGCAGCGATTACCGGGATTATCCACATCGCGGCGGCATCCTGTACAATGGGCATATCATTGATCTGTCCCCGGCTTTTCAGGGCTTCCGCCGCGGTATGCCGTTGGTCATGTTTGGGAGCTGTTGCCTGGACTTTTTAACCGCCCGAATTCGCGGTGGAAACCCACAGAATCTGGAGGAGTATTTTTACGTAAAACGGGGACGCAAACTGACCCGTATCTTCTCCCAGGGGTTCCAGGAAAAATTGACAGGAAAGTTATGGGCGGAACTGCCGGTGCCGCACGAAAACAACAATGGTTCGGATGGAAGTTTTCTGACGACGCTAAAGGCCCTGGTGGAAAGAACCTTTTCAAAACAAGAGGTAAACACATACAAAGGCATTTGGCGTCATCCCGCGAAGGGCACAGGCCAAATTTGCGATGCACTGGCGCAAGGGATCCGGGATGCCGGTGGACGCATTGAATTTCAGGCGCGCGTCCTGAGCGCTGAATCGACGCCAAATGGCGTCGAAACCGTCACGACGGAAATTGGTTCTGAACAAATCGCCTATAAACCAGCGAAACTGGTCTCGAGCATCCCGTTGGAAATTCTTGCGAAATTGCTCCTGCCGCAATATTCCAATGCCAGCGGCAATCGGCCAAAAGCATTGGACCAGCGGAGAACAGTGGTGCTCGTGTATTTGTTCCTCAACGAAGAGCCCCATTTTCCTCAGGCGTGGCTGCAAGTGACCTGTCCAAAGACGAGGATCGGTCGAATCACGAATTACGCGGCCTTCAATGGCGATATGGTGCCCCACGGCAAGACCAGCCTGTGCTGTGAGCTTTATTGCTTTGGCGAGGACCCCTTGTTGCAAATGAAAGACGACGAGATTCTGGACCTCACCCTGGATTATTTATCACAAATGAAGCTGGCCGATCGGGCCAGGTGCTTCGACCATTTGGTGTTGAGACTTCCGGGAGCGGATGCTTCGCAAAACAGGGACAATTGGATGAGCAAAGAAAGAATTCAACTTCTATCGGAATTTAATCGTTTTGAAAATTTGTATTACGTGAATCGAACCGAGACGGACATCGCCACGCTGGCCGGGATTGAAGCCGCTGAAGCGATTGTGTCCGGCGATCGGACGGGTTTCGACCGGCGAGTTGATCCAGCTGAGTTGAACATCAGGAGCGAATCCAAGGCGTTTGCGTTCGCGTGACCGCATGACGGTTATTCAATGAGTCGAAGTTTTCAACTCGTATCTATTCTGGTAATAGCGGTTGTCATTGCCGCGGCCGGCAGCCATCTATTGACGGATTGGACCAGGATTCACACCCGAGTGATCGAACCCCTTGTTTTTGGCGAACCCAACGGCAAACCTCCCGCTTTCCGGGCGGGATCTTCTCTTTCGGATTACGATATTGACTGGAATGCGATTGCCGCACAAACACACACGGAAATTTTAGCCTGGGGCGTGGCGGGTGGATCCCCTTATGAATTTCAGCAGATTCAAAAGAAAGTCCCGGAGGCGCGCACTACCTATATCGTCATTTCCGCGTATGACATGGACGAGGCCAATGTTTCCGATTTCCGCGCCGCACTGGTCCCTTTGAACGAAACGATAAAAAGTCTTTGGGCCATCCATGCAGGCTGGGATTATTCAAAGCGGGCAATCAGCGGGTACCCCATGACATGGCTTCGTGTATTGTTCCCAACCATAGGCCGCTCACGCGCCATGATGGGAAGGTTGCATCAACAAATTGAAGGCCTGTTAACTCACACCGCAGATCCTCCGCCGATGCCCTCAGGTCCCAGATTGGACGTAGGAAAAGAAAAAGTCGTGGATAGCTATCGGTTAC
>DASYYL010000098.1:0-25336 GCA_035933915.1 Verrucomicrobiia bacterium | reverse complement strand
GGGCACCAGCTTTCGGTTGACCTCGACAAATGCGTCCTTCGCGCCGGTCCCGGAAGATATCTACGTGCGGGACGCTTCGGCGCAATGGGCGTTGCTGCCGGCGCCCGCGGCCAACCAGTATTTTATAATTTCATTGAAGGATGGGCGACGGCTGTGCAATAGCGGCGGCGTTCCGACCCTGGCGGCCTTTGGGACGACCAATTCGTCCTGCCAATGGTGGATGAATGGCCCGGACAGCAAGGGCTATTACTATATCGACAACGTTTCGGCTTCGCAAAGCATCAAAGCGACTGGAACCGCTCCCGCCATTTCGTTTGGTATGATCAATGACCCGGCCCCGAGCGCTGCAACGCAGTGGCGTCTAATCAAACCGTATCAGCCGGTGACCATTGTCACGCCCCTGCCACCCGCCGTCACAATTGTCTACACCAGTCAAACCGCCGCGTTGACCTGGAGCGGCAATGGCTCGTTTTACAATGTTTACCGCAGCACGAGTTCCGGTGGCGACTATACACGAATTGCCACCAACGTTGCGGGGACAAATTACATGGATGCCACTTTGCAAAATGGCACGGCTTATCACTATGTTGTGACGTCCCTGAACATTCTCGGCGACGAATCGGCCGATTCCGTGCAGGTTACGGCATATCCGGCCTCAACGGCGCCGGTCGCGATGGGGGTTCAAACGATTTATAGCGGCGCGCAGTATGGTTTTCAAGTGAGCTGGCCGGGAGATCATATCGGCTGGCGGCTGTTGATGAATACCAATGGCGTGTCGAGCCCGAATTGGGTTCCGGTTCCCAATTCGATTACAACCAATCAGGTTTGGATTCCATTCGACTATGGTCAAAACGTCTTTTTTGAACTGGTCTATCCCTAGTCTTGTGAATAGAACGATTCCGCGATTGGCGTATCTGGTAATTTTCGGCGCGCTTTTTGGCGCGTTTTCGGTCTTCGGAACGACATTGTCATTGAGTTCGTCGTGGCCGATTCCGGGGGTCTGCGATATCTATAATTTTTCCGGCGCCAACATGGATATGTACAATGTTTACGCGGCCGGCAACGCGCCCGCGACCAACGGTTCGGCAAATGATTCTTACACATATGTGGCAAACGATCGCCCAACCCAGGGACAAACGTTCACCACCGGCTCCAGTCCCGGCGGTTATTTGCTGACGGATGTTTGGGTCCGGCACGCGGGCTACACCGACAATACGATTGATCCGAATACCCCGAACAGCAATGGCACTTTTAATCAAATGGCTTCGGGCGGCGCCCTGACGTTGCGCATTATCCTTCCCTCCCAGGCAGGAACGCCGGGTTTTGTCCTGCATTCGGAAACGTATGGAACCACAGGAACTGAAGGATGGCCGACATCGGCTCTGGGAACGCTAAACGGCGACGGCCGATGGCTGCATTTTACCCTCGCCATGCCGGTCGCGCTGGCGGCGAACACGACGTACGGTTTTGACCTGACCAGCGTCACCAACAATAACTGCTTCTTTGAGTGGCTGGGCACCAGCACAAATGTTTTGTCCGGAGGAATCGCCTACAACGGAAGCACCACCGGCTCGCCGGATGATACGTTGAATCAATTGGTGGGCGACCGGGTCTTCATGGTGCAGTTGACGCCACAGGCGCATCCGACGCTGATTTCCAATCAATTATCGGGAAATCAATTTCGACTCTCCTGGTCCACCAATTATGCCGGTTATCTCCTGCAAACCAGCACGAATTTGAACGGGCCGTGGAGTTATTCGGGACTAAAGGTTTCTCTTCTGGATGGAACCAACTTTGCGACAGATTTGATCTCCAACGACGCTAACTTTTACAGGCTGCAATATTTGACCGGGCCGCGGCCTATGCCGGTTCTGTCCTGGCAAACCAACGCCAATGGCCTCGTTTTTCAAATGAGCACGGGTGTTCTTCGGCTCGAGGTTTTTTCTCCGCAGATAGTTCGCGCCACCTACTGTCTCACAAACAGCTTGCCGACCAATAGTTTCGCGGTCATCACCTCCGTAACCAATTCGGGATGGTCGGTGACCCAATCAAGCACTTCGATAACTCTCAATACTTCATTGTTACAAGTTGAAGTCAACCGCGCGACGGGCTCGGTCGGTTTCTTTGACACTAATGGTTCGGTCATTCTCACGGAATTGCCCCAGGGCGGGCGATCCCTGGTCCCGGTGACGATTGGAGTTCCGACGAGTGATGGCGGCGTCAATACACTGCAAAGCCAGCAGCAATTTTTGATTTCGCCCAACGAAGCGATTTTTGGTTTGGGCGAAGACACCACCGGTCTGATGAACTATCGCGGCGCGACCGTGCATTTGCAGAATCAAAATCCGTCTGAGTGCGGGCTGCCGGTGCTCGTTTCGAGCCGCGGCTACGGAATTTTCTGGGACAATCCCGCGGTCAGCGACGTCAACATCGCCCAAAGCAGCAGCACGAATCTCACGTGGAGTTCGGACGCGGCCGGCGCTGTTGATTACTATTTCATGTATGGACCCGCGCTGGATAACGTTATTGCAGATTATCGGTCGCTAACTGGAAACCCGCCCATGTTCGGAAAATGGGCGTGGGGGCTTTGGCAATGTCGCAATCATTACACGAACCAAGCGGAGGTCCTGAGTGTGGCCGCTTCGTATCGGGCCGATAACATCCCTTTGGATTGCGTGATTCAAGATTGGCAATATTGGACTCCCAACCCGTGGGGCTCACATTTGTTTGATACGAACCGTTATCCGGATGTCGCGCAGATGATGCAGACGTTGCATGGGGAAAATGCTCATTTAATCATTTCGGTCTGGGCCAGATTCGACCCTGGAATTGCCAATGCCAACCTGCTAACTGCGGTTAACGGGCTTTACACCAATATTCTGCCGAATGTTTATCCGGCCGGCTTTGGACAATGGTATGACCCGTTCAATAGCGCGGCACGCCGGGTATATTGGAACGAGATCGCGACTAACCTGTTTAACCTTGGCATTGATGGCTGGTGGCTGGATGCCAGCGAACCCGAATTGAGCGGTAATTGGGGAGAGTATGCCGCTTACTCAACGGCCGCCGGTCCAGGCGCGCAGGTATTTAACGCGTATCCTTTGATGCACACAACCAGTGTATACCAGGGGCAGCGCGCAATGGATAACACGAACCGGGTGTTCATTCTCACCCGTTCAGCCTGGGCCGGACAGCAGCGTAACGCGGCAGCTACGTGGTCCGGTGACATCAATGGCGATTTTTCAACCCTGGCCAAACAGATCGCTGTCGGGCTGAATTTTTCAATTAGCGGTATCCCTTATTGGAATACGGACACGGGCGGCTTCAATGACAACGCCCCGGGTGATCCCGCCTATGACGAACTTTTCACCCGTTGGTTTCAATTTAGCGTTTTCTGCCCCGTACTTCGTATCCACGGCAACAACAACAAAGCAATCTACCTGTTCCCCTCCTCTACCGAAACCAACCTGATTAATTTCGACGAGCTGCGCTATCATTTGATTCCCTATATCTATTCCACCGCGTGGATGGTCACGAGCCAGGGTTATACGATGATGCGGCCGTTGGTGATGGATTTTCAATCCGATACCAATGTCTTCGATATTCCGAACCAATATATGTTTGGGCCGGCCCTCATGGCCTGTCCCGTGACCGCTGCAGGCGCGACAAATCGTAGTGTCTATCTGCCTTCCGGAACCACCTGGTACGATTTTTGGACCGGGCAGACAAATACCGGTGGCCAAACTATCAGCGCGAACGCGACCCTGGATATAATGCCCATCCAGATTCGCGCCGGTTCGATCCTTCCGTACGGTCCGTCAATTCAATATGCGATGCAGGACCACGACCCGATTGAGCTACGGGTCTATCGCGGCGCCAACGGCAGTTTCACCCTCTACGACGACGAAGGTGACAACTACGATTATGAATCGGGAACGTATGCAACAATGCCCATCACCTGGAATGAGACCGCCAAAACGCTGACCATTGGCGCGCGGCAAGGCAGTTATCCTGGAATGTTAACGGCGAGAACATTTCACATTGTATGGGTTGGCCCCAACCACGGAACGGGTATTGACCAGACAGCTACCCCAGACTCAGTTGTCACTTATGATGGTAACATGATCCAGGTTTATGGTGGCAACTGAAATAATCCAAACACCGAAATGAAAGAGAAACAAAAAATAGAGGTAGGGACAGCGCGCCGCGCAAAGACCGTTGTCGGACGTTGGACCGCATACATTCCGCCCGGTATACAGGCGGTGACGGCGCAGCGCGCCGTCCCGACCACCGTCGCATTGGGATTCTTTGTAGCGCTCCTCGCCAGTGGCGCGGCCACCGTTCGCGGCCAATCTGCCGCGAATGTTTCTATCCAGGTCAACCAACCGGGCGCAGTCGTGAGTTCGAATCTTTTTGGCATATTTTTCGAGGAAATTAATTTTGCCGGTGAGGGCGGCCTTTACGCGGAGATGGTACGCAACCGCGCCTTCTACCCGGCTTCGAGTCCAACCTATTGGATGCTGGTGACACAGGGAACGGCGATCGGGGCCATGACTGTGGATCCGACACAGCCACTAAACACTAACATTCCCAATTCACTCAATCTCACAATGAATTCAGGCACCGGCAGTGTCGGCGCGGCCAATGAAGGATTCTGGGGAATGAACATCACAGCGGGAGCGACCTATAATTTGAATTTTTATGCCAAGGCCGCGCCGGGCTATACCGGGCCGTTGGTGGCGCAACTTGAAAACGCCGCCGGAACCACCGTCTATGCCACGGCATCCTTCGGCGGGCTGACGCAAAGCTGGCAACAGTTTTACGGCTCGCTGATTCCAAATACGACCGATACCAATGCGCAATTGGTCCTGAGCATTTCGCGGCCGGCTACGGTTTGGCTCGATGTTGTTTCGCTTTTTCCCGCCGCAACTTTTAACAACCACACCAATGGTCTGCGAGCAGATTTAGCGAATATGCTCGCGGCACTGCATCCTTCTTTCATGCGCTGCCCGGGCGGCAACTATATTGAGAGCGACAGTGTCACAAACGCCGTCCGGTGGAAGAAATCCATCGGCCCCATTTCGCAGCGTCCCGGCCATATGAACGACGCATGGGGCTATTGGTCCACGGACGGTTACGGCGTCGATGAAATGTTCCAGGAATGCCAGGACATGGGGATGACGCCCCTGTACGCGATCAACGCCGGGCTCGCGCTCGGGTACAACGGCAGCACCAATAATACTGTACCGCTGAATCAGATGGGGCCCTGGGTGCAGGACGCGCTGGATTTGATTCAATACGCCAATGGGGCCACTACTACAACCTGGGGTGCGTTGCGCGCCGCCAATGGTCATCCGGCACCATACAATTTACAGTACATGGAAATCGGCAATGAAAATGGCGGATCTTATTACGACGACCGTTACGCGCTGTTTTACGATGCCATCAAATCGAATTATCCGTCCATGCATTTGATTGCGCCCAATTGGGGCGGGATCCCAACGGCCACACCGGTCGAAATCGAAGATCAGCATTACTATTCAAGCCCGGGAACTTTCATCTCATACGCGACCATGTATGACACTTATAATCGGGCTGGACCAAAGGTATTTGTGGGAGAGTATGCGGTCACCTCCGGCTACGGCGCCTATGGCAATCTCTCGGCCGCGCTCGGCGAGGCATCTTTTATGAGCGGAATGGAACGGAACTCAGACGTCGTGCTAATGGCTTCCTACGCGCCGTTATTTGGAAACGTCAACGGCCTGCAATGGCAGCCGGACTTGATTTATTACAACAGTTCGCAGGTTTTCGGAACACCGTCATATTATGTTCAGAAGATGTTTTCGCAGAACCGTGGGAATACCGTTTTGCCTACGACTGTTACAGTTACGACGAATACCGCTTCGACGACGCCGCACGGGACCATCGGCCTGGGCTCGTGGAATACGTCGGTCGAATACACAAACATTGTCGTTACCAGCAACGGCGTAACGCTGTATCAAAGCGATTTTGTGCATCAGGGCACAAACGGCTGGAACGTATTTAATGGAACATGGATTACCAATAACGGGACATATGAGCAGACTGCCCAAATTGTGAATTGCTATTCGACCTATACAATCGGCACGAGCACGAATTGGGCAAACTACACGGTCAGCTTGCAGGCCATGAAAACCGGCGGCGCGGAAGGTTTCCTCATCATGTTCAATGTCCTGGATGATTACGACTGGACCTGGTGGAACATCGGAGGCTGGTCCGACACTTTGGACGGTATCGAGCAAATGATTAACGGAAATAAAACAACTTACGCCCAGGTCTCTCAAAATATTCAAACGGGCGTTTGGTATTACATCAAGATTGCGGTAAACGGCGCCGAGGCGAAGTGTTACCTTGGCACAAACTCTCAACAGGCGGCCACGAATCTTGTGCAGGACGTCACCTTGCCCAGCGCCTCGAGCGGACTTCTCGTGTCCTCGACCTACGCGCAGGCTTCCGGCCAGGTTGTTGTCAAAGCCGTCAACCCGTACGGCACGGCTATGACGACGAAATTTAGCCTTAACGGAGTTAGTTCCATCGCTCCCGTCGGGACACTCATACAGTTGACTTCGCCGAATGCAACTGACGAAAATTCATTCGCCGCGCCCACTTATGTTTCGCCCGTTACGAATTCCATTTCGGGCGCAGGGACGAATTTTACGATCACCCTGCCGGCCAATTCGCTTTCGATCCTTCGGTTGACGCCATCGGGAATTAATAATTACACAAACTTGCAGCTTCAAGTTCAGTCGCCAATCACCAACGGCGTCACGGTACCATCCACTGTTCTGGGGCAACAGTCCGGAGTTCTGGTCAACCTGACCGCCAATTCCAACCATGCGATCATCTGGTCTTCATCCAATACCAACGTGGCTGTCGTGGATGTTTACGGGAACGTAACGGGAGTTGGCCTGGGCACTGCCACGATTACTGCCAGCTATCCGGCCTTGGGCCTGGCGGCCTCGCAAGCGGTGCAGGTCGTCTATATTTCGGCGACGCTCACACATCGTTATAGCATGAGCAGCGTCTCGGGAACGAACGTCACAGACTCGGTAGGTGGTCCGGCATGGAACGGAACGCTCCCCAATGGTGGCTCGTTGAATAACGGCGTCCTCACATTTTCATCGGCCAGCCAGCAATACTTGAACCTTCCGGGCGGGATCGTCAGCAATTACCCGGCAACCACCATCGACATGTGGATCCCGGAAATATCGGGATCCAGCGGTTCCCCGCCCTTTGTTTATTTGTTTTCGTTCGGGGATACCGATGGCAGCGGCGCAGGGTATGACTATATATTCTTTAACCCGAACATCGCCCGCGCAGCGATTAGCGGCGCGGACCCCGGTTATAATGCGGAGCAAGGGGGCGATTTGTCGTCTTTGGGTTCGGCCACCAACCTGCACCTGACCTGTGTCTTTGATTGTCCGGTCGGAACGATTCTCGTTTATACCAACGGCGCGCTTGCCGTCACATTTTCGGGCATAACGGATCCGTTGAGCACAGTCGGCAATCAATTCGCGTACATTGGGCGTTCCCTTTATACCTTGGACACGTACCTGGATTGGAGCCTTCAGGAACTTCGCATTTATAATGGTGCGCTCTCGCCATCTGAAATCGCCGCCAGCGACGCGCTGGGCCCCGGCCAGTTATTGAGTAATGCCCGGCCGAAAGTGAGCGCCAGCCCCGCAACCGGTGGGAATTTGACATTATCGTGGCCGTTGGCCTCGGCGAATTTTACCGTTCTTTCGACCTCAAACCTCTTCCTCGGCCCGTGGATTCCCGTTTCGTCCGCGGGACAGCAAATTATCAACAATCAATGGCAGGTGACTTTGCCCATTGGCGCGGGCCCCCAATACTTCATGTTAGCAAAATGAAGGGTTTAAGGCAGGCACGGATCGGTTAATTGAGTGCGAGAACGACACGTTGATGGTTATGAGGTGTAAAAAGGGTTAACATCGGTTACATGGTTCAAAATCAAGGAGTTAAGGGTTAACAAACCAGTAACAGAGGGTTAACAAAGTAATGCAACTATTTGGAGCCAAGTGAGTTAAGTGTTGACACAGATTGAAACCGCGCTAGCGCAAATCGGTGACCGGCGCTGGGTCCATGTCTTCGAATGTTTGGTTTTCGCCGCCCATGGCCCAGCAGAAGGTGTAAGCGCCGGTGCCGCAACCGCAATGAATGCTCCAGCTTGGTGAGATGATCGCTTGACGGTCCGCCACGACCAGATGCCGCGTCTCCTGCGGTTTGCCCATAAAATGCATGACACGTTTTGGGCCCAGATCAAAATAGAGATAAACTTCCGAGCGCCGCGTATGCGTATGCGGCGGCATGGTGTTCCACACGGATCCTTCCTGCAATTTGGTAAAGCCCATGACAAGCTGGCAGCTCTTGATACCGCCGGTATGGATATATTTGAAAATGGTCCGGCGATTGGCATCGGTGGGCGTGCCCAGTTCCACCGGCGTTGCATCCTTTTTGGAGGCGTGCGTGGTCGGATAACTCGTATGCGCCGGATAACTTATCAGGTAAAATGCCGCCGGGGTTCCGGCGTTGCGGCTGGAAAAGGAAATTTCCCGGCTTCCGCGGCCGACATAGAGGCAATCCAGGTTGGCCATGGCATAATTCACGCCATCAACTTTAAGCGTGCCATCGCCACCGATACTCAAAATTCCCAATTCGCGGCGCTCGCAAAAATAAGCCGCTCGAAGTTCTGCATCGGCGGCCAGGGCAATTTCAGAATCCACTGGAACCGCCGAACCGATGATGGCGCGGTCGGCGTCGGAATAGACCAATTCCAACTTTCCCGGAGCGAACAGCGTGTCGACCAAAAACGCCGTCCGAAGTTCCTGCATATTGAGTCGCTGATAGCCGGCAGGATCTGGCGAGTACGAGATCTTCATAAATTTTCGGTAATATTCTCAAAGAATTGGCGGCACACGAGTTTTTTGTTTCGGCGGAAAACAAATTTGCTCCGAACGTTGTAGTCGATGTGATATGCGTGTGGAAAGTGTTTACAACACTTTACATCGTTAAAAACCAATGACTTAAGTGTTTACAAGCCGGTTACAGACTGTTTACAGACTGCGATAAATTGCTGAATATGAGTGGTTTAAATGTTTACAAGGTGATCAAAAGCCGACGCCCTATCCATGAACCGGAGCACTGGCGTCCGAAAGACTCTCCCCCTGTCCTCTCCCGTCCACCCTCCGCAGTATCGCTATTCCGCGTTTATCCTTAGGATCGGGCGAGGTGCGTGCTTTCGAAAACAATGTGACGGGCGGTGCTACGGAGGACGGGCTGGGAGGGGGGAGAATTGTCGTTAGACAGTTAGATACGACGAGCGGGTACGCCGGTTCATGCTCCCAATACATGCGAAGAAGTCGAAAGGAGGCTCTACATGAACCTCAGCACTGCATCGCAGGTTTCCATATCGGGCCTCGCTCAACTCCGGGTGATTGGCGGGTTTGGAAACCCGCGATACAGCAGGTTTGGAAACCTGCGCTACACCATTATTGGGGCACGAGCTTTTGAAACTCGGGCGAGCCGCGAATAAGGTTGAAGGCGCCCTCAGTGCGGGCGTCGTTGCGGATATTGTTGGCCGCAGGATTGGTCTTGAGCCGGCTGTCGCTTAATTCGATGGATGTTTGCAAATCTTTGATGGCATCGTCGGGCTTGCCCAAAAGGATTTCAATGCGGGCGAGGTCGTACCATTCCTCAGGCATATCGGGTCGCGCAGCGGTTAGTTTTTTGAGCACGGTTTCAAGATTGGACAACTGGCGGGTCTGGGCAAAGAATTGGGCAACGACATGGAGAACATCCGGCGGCACATTGGGCCGGGAAATCATTTGCTCCAATAATTCCGTCGCGCGATTGGTCTGCTGCGTTTGCAGATAATATCCGGCGACCTGAAAGATATTTTGATAGTCCGTCGGGTTTGTGCGCGCTTTTTCTTCCATGGATTGGATCTGCGCGCGTTCGCCGGTCTGTTTTTTGACGTTCTCCAGGCCCCGAACCAAATCGGAGACGGATGTGTTGTACGGGTCCAGCTCGAGACAAGTCCTGGCAACGTCAAGGGCATCGTCAACGCGGTTGAATTGCATCAAAAAATTGACGTAATGAAATACGGCTTCCGGAGCGTAAGGGCAGAACGCAAAGGCCTGCTTAAAGGCAAAATCCGCTTCGCGTTCCAGAGCCTTCTCGAGAGCCGGGGTCTGTTCGCGATATTCGGATGGACAAGCGGGATTGCAACGCCAGGCGTACATGCCCGCGATGGAACTGCGCAGCCCTGAAAAATGCTTCTGTGCGTCTTCGTCGCGCACAAACCGGCGGTCGCCGGTGAAGTCCTTGAAATTGTTTTGAATATAGGTGCGCTGCACAAAGTTCGTGATTTCCTGGATCGTTGTGTCGTAGGTAACCCAATTGCCGCAAAGACGCCGGGAATAGTCGCACCAGAACTTATGATCACGGTCGAAATCGTCCTGGGTCAGTTCGGGCAAAGGATTGCGATTGATTTTCATGATGATGCCGAACGGGGATTCATACGGATACATCCACGGCAGCGGAAAGCTTTCCTGGACATAAAATTCGTTGGCGGGATTGTTATCAAAAATCACTTTGCAGAGCAGTCCATTGATCATCATGACGGATCCCTCGCCGGAAACCTGCATCCGGCCGCTAACCGGGTCCACCGTGACATCTTCGCCGGGCTGGAGCTGGCCGATTTGCGCGCGATGCTGCACGTCCGCGTAATATTCATTAAAGCAGTTTTGCTGCGCATCCGGCGTCGGGATATAAATCTCCCTGGGCGGGTACACGCCTTCGGCGCGACGATACGCTTCCACGTGCCTGCCCCAGGCCAGAGCGGGCCTGTCCAAAACGTTAAATAGTATCTCGTTAACGAGATCGTAAAGGCCGGCCGACGCGACCGCAGCGTCGTGACTGCTTTCCACCTGGCCTTCTCTTTGGGCGTCATCGGGAGTCAATCCTGCCTGGGTCAATTGGGTTTGAGTGTAGTTTCGATGCTTGTCAATGTTGTAACCGAATGCAATGCGCCATGAATGAACGGCAATGCTAAAGAGGTATTTGGACAGCTCACTGAAGAATGGCGGGTCTTTTTCGTGACTGCGGAAGTATTGCGCGCGCAGGTAGTCCAGATAGGTTCCGTCGGCAAGGGCGTTTTGGGTAATGAGATAAACGTCGCGACGGTCAAATTTCTGATCCTGCTTGGGCTGGCAATAATGCGGGATGAAACTCTCGCAGAAAATCATATAAGTCGGGTTAAAACGTCCGGGGTCGGTGCCGCCAAAGAGAATGGCGTCGCGAGCCATTTCAGGGTAAATCAACCGTCCCTCTTTGGGGTCCTTCAACAATTCCGCGCGCCGGACATTGTCATAACTCAATTTGCCATTGTCTAGAAACGGCGGAGTGAACATGTCGTGGCCATACCAATAGCCGAACCAATGGTTGCGTTGTTCGCATTTATACCAATGCGCCAGGCCCGAGCAGAGCGGTGTAACCGCGAAGAGAGCGAGGAGGATTGTCACCGGGCCGCGGGTGCGATAAATCAGCAGCGCGAGCAGGAAAATAATGGGCAGCGCCACCAGGATAAGATTGCCAAAGATGGGCATGCCGAACTGGTCTTTGGCAAACGCCTGCGCGATCCAGTGCGGAATTTCGGAAATGCCATATTGACCGCCCGGACCGTACGCCAAAAAACTCCAGCCACTCCAACTCGAAAAAGGCACCCAAACCCGGAGCTGGCCGGTGGGCCCAAAATAGACTCTGTCGATGGCATTTATCAGGCAGTAGAAGGCGGCCAGTAGAGCAAAACCCGCTCCGGCAAAGCACCAGCCGCGGATTTTTTCATAATGCGTGGCTACATAAGCCGCCAGGATGGTCACGCCATAGCCGATCATCATGGCGAACAGCGAGTGCGAAGCGGTGAAGAAAACTTTATTTAGTTCTGAGGTCGAACGGTCGGCGCTCACGTTGAGCATAATGACGAGCATGACCGAGATCCAGAAATAGATGGCGGAAATGCCGATGATCCAATTGCGTTCGCGCTTGCGCATTCTGTTGATGAACACGAACGGAATTAGCCCGACGAACAGATACGCCCACGTAAACGATTCGGACAAGCCGTCAGCCAGGTAATAGAGTTGGAACAAAAATTGGCGCGGGTTCTGCAACAGGTTGAGGCCATTGTCGCTGCCGTATTGGCCGCGGCTCAACGTGTGGAAAAAGCCTTCCACCGTGCGCGGATAACCCCATTGCATAGGCGGGTCGGTCATGCATGAGATGGGTTCATAGAGATAGACCGATACGCCGAGGACCCAAACCAGCCCCAACAGCAAACCCGTCCACAGCTCACGGCCAAACTGGCGGCTGGCAATTCCCGTCCAAAGGCAAACCACGCTGAAAACACCCAGCACCAGACCGTACAAACTCGCCGTCACGTCCAGGACCTGCGTCCCAAAGTTCGTAAAGGCCAAAAAGGCATCTTCTTTTTCCTTTGGACTGTTGGGCGCGGGCTGGAAAATGACCAGGACCAGAAACAACAAGAGGATAATTCCCGCGGTAATCAGGAGCGTGCGCCAGAACCATTGGAGCCAGTCTGGCTTCAAACGTTGCTGGCCAATGAAAGTTTTCAGATACATGCCGGTCCAACCCGCCATCGAACCCAACCCCACAAAATGGAATATCCATTTTTCAGTGGGCGTCATGGCATTGATGGCGGGAATGGTTCCCGCGGCCATGAGCGCCAGAATCGCCAGATAGCCGATGGAATTCCATACGAGCAAATCCCGCCCCAGCCTGGGCGACACGAGCGCAACCAGCACTTCGATGCCCGCCACACAGATAATCAAGCTTTGGTGAATGGTCGCCAGCCAGCCAAAGAACAGCATGGCTACATACAAATACCGGCGTTGATGCGGCGCATAGCTCCAGCGCATCAGGAGCACGAGCATGGCCAGCAGCCAGGGCACGCCAAACAGCGAAATACGGTTGATGACATCCGATTCAATCCACATGAATTGTCCCAATCCCAGCAGCAACCCGGCGACTGTGCCCGACACGAAGCAAATGGCGGTTTCCCATTGCCTGGAAATTGACTTCAGTTCCTCGATGCCTTCGATGAGCATGCTGCTGCCGCGGGAAACCATCAAAGCAAGCAGGCCGCAGCCCATGGCCGCGGCGAACGACTCGCCTACTTCCACGCGCCAAGCGACGTTGCCGATCGGAAGAATGGCAGTCCAAAACCACGAATAGATGGACCAAAACGGATAGCCAGGCGGGTGCGGAATGCCGGCATAAAACGAACCAGTACACAACTCCCCCGAGTCCTCCAACGTCTGTTCCGGCGCGAGCGTATAAAGATAGACGATCCAAACGCCGATGAACGCAATAACCAGGGCAAACCAATCAATCTGGCGGAAAAGAGGCGCAACAGTCGCTGGCGCGGGCACCGGAGCGACAGCGTTGGCAACGCCACTTGCGATCAAGCCTGTTCCAGCAACTGGTGTCGCTGGTCGAGAAGACTGTCTATTGGCCCTCGATTTTTTCGTAACGACTGTATCTCCGCCTTTTGAAGATCCACTATTTTTCATTGTATCCATTGTGTAGACACTGCAATCGACAAGTTTGTATAATAATTTTCAAACTGCCGAGGAGATTTGCAAGCCAGTTCCGCGCCCACGCTTTAGGGTGCCCGGCCAGGCTGCGCTCCCGTGGCCAATTAAGGTCCAGCCGGTCTTTTCCTTTGCTTTTCGTCGAACTGTATTGATAATTACTCACCCAGATGCCAAGGCACCGAATTTCGAAATGTATAATTACTTCGGCCGGGGAGGGAAGCCGAATGAAACGTGTTACCTCCGTCGTGCCAAAGGGTCTCCTGCCGCTTTTCAAAACGGAGAATGGCGCCAGAATTGTCGTGCCCGTCGCAGACCTGATTATGGAGTCGGTTTCTGCCACGGGTGTCTCAGATTTCTGTTTTGTGGTGGGCAGACACAAGTCGCTACTGATGGATTACCTGTTCGACCGGGGTGTTACTTTTGTGTTCCAGAACAAGCCCCTGGGGTTCGGCGACGCTGTGCTTCGCGGCGCTGATTTTGCACACGACTCGGCGGTGATAGTCCATGCAGACGACGGTTTTTTAACGGGCGGTTATGTCGAAGCGACGAAGCTGCTCGTTGACAAAGAGGCCGACGCGATTCTTCTGCTGAGGAAAGTTGACAACGCAAAAATGCGATACGGCGTCGCAGAAGTGACAGACCGGGAAACTTTTATGGGGTATTCCGCATTCACGGTAACGGGCGTGGAAGAAAAACCGGAAAAACCCAAGTCCAATTTAATGATATCCGCGGCCTACGTCTTCTCGAGCCGGATATTCGACGGACTTCGCCAAGCGCGGCGCGGCGCACATGAACTGGAATTAACCGACGGCATCCAGGAAGTGATCAAGACAGGTGGCAAAGTATTTGGTCTGCTGCTGGAAAAAGAGAAGTGGCTCAATGTGGGCAACACAGACAGCTACCACCGCGCGCTGAACTATTCCTTCGAGAATCTTTGAGCGTGTATGGACCCGGCCCTTTGGCCGGCCAGGACTTCCTCAAAATTCACCCCATTGGCGCCGCCTCCCTCTGGTCTGGAGTTGTCCGCACTCCGCCACTTTGTGTGCGGCATGATTCTGTTCCTGAACTTCTCTATGTGAGATTTGTAGGGAACAAGGTCGCTGATCAATTGGCCTGCAAGGTCCGCCATTTTAAGCCGGGGATGAAATCCCAGCGCCGGAAGGACCTTCCTCTCCGGGTTGTAATAGTGCGAATCCGCTTCGACCCTGGGATTTTCGACATGGGATATCTCGACTTCCAGTCCCAACTGTTTTGCCGATGATTTTATGATGTCACCGATCTGATTGATGCTGAGCAACTCTACGAACTGGTTTGCAACCCGGTATTGGCCCTGCTCCGGCGGATGGTTGACCAGCAAACTCAACGCCGTGACGCTGTCCTCTAACGACAGGTATCCCCTCACTTGATGGCCCTTTCCATAAGCCGTGAGTGGCATACCCAGCACACTCTGTACGCAGAACCGGTTGACGACCGTCCCCCAAACCTCGTCAAAGTCGAACCGCGTATGCAGTCGCTCGTCCGTGATCTCCCGCGTTCGGGTGCCGTAGACCGGCCCCTGCATGATGTCGGTGGCAGTGATCCCCCAGACTTTGTTCGCGTAAAGGATGTTATTGGTGTCATGCACCTTGGTCCAATGGTACCACGACCCGGCGAATTTCGGCGTCGTAATCCTGTCTTTCCGACCCCGTATTTCGGTCTCGACAAATGCTGATTCCGGAATATCGAAGTTGGGCGTGCCGAATTCGCCCATGGTTCCCATTTTGACCATGGCGATTTGGGGGTTCACTTCCATGATGGCGTAGATCAGGTTTATCGTCCCGATGATATTGTTGGACATCGTGTAGGAAGCGTGTTCGGCGTTGATCATGGAAAACGGCGCGCTCCTTTGTTCCGCAAAATGGACCACTGAATCGGGCTTTTCCTCTTTCAGAACGTTTTTCAGGAAATTATAATTTGTGATATCACCCTCGTGGAAGCCGATATTGAACCCGTGAATGTCCTTGGCCGCCTTTAGCCGCTGTTTGACATCCAGAATCGGTATGGCGGAATCGGAACCGACGCTCTCGACCAATTTTCTCGTCGCCAGATTGTCAACCCCCACAACCTCGTGTCCTTCGGCCGCCAGCCTGAACAACAGCGGCCACCCCAGATAACCGTCCGCGCCAAGTATCAATACTTTCATGTCATTTGCCTTTCTTCTTTCAAAAACCAGTCCGTGAACAATTTGATGCCTTGTTCAAACGGTACCTTAGGATTATAGCCGAGTTTTTCGCGGGCCTTGGAAATGTCCGCGAACGTCTTCGGCATGTCGCCAGGCTGCATAGGCTGACGGTCAATAATGGCCTTTTGGCCCAACGCCTTTTCCAGCGATTCGACCACACGATTGAGCGAAATCGGTTCTGATTCCCCGAAATTGAATATTTCAAATCCCAATTCTTTTTTTGTGCATGCGATAATGCCGTCAACCGTGTCGCTGATAAACGTGTAATCGCGCACGACCGAGCCGTCCCCATAAACGGGTATCGGCTTTCCAGCGCGAATTAATTTGGCAAATTTGTAAATGACCAGTTCCGGCCGCTGGCGCGGCCCGTAGGCCGTGAAGAAGCGCAACATGGCCACGTCCATGCCGTAGATATGGTGCCAAACATGGCCAAGGGATTCGCAGGCCAGCTTGCTGGCGGCATACGGAGAAATCGCGGAAAATATCGGATCACTCTCCGAAAACGGGGACTTGGAATTGACACCATACACGGCAGCCGATGAGGCGAAAATGATTTTCCTGGCGCCATTGAGTCGCGCGGCTTCCAGGACATTGACCGTGCCTTCCACGTTGACGCGCTGGTAAAGGGCGGGTTGCGCGAGACTGGGGCGGACCCCTACCTCCCCGGCCAGATGGATGACCTGATCGATTTTGATGGACGAAAAGATCTCGTCCAGGGCGGCGCGATCCGTGATATCGCCCTGGATGAATTCGAAAGGTTTGGCAAGAGCCTGAAGTTCACGAAGGTTGCGCCGTTTGAGCTGCGGATCGTAGGAAGCAGTCATCGCATCGAGAGCCCATACCCTGTGGCCTTCGCTTAGCAATCGTTCGCAGACGTGCGAACCAATAAAGCCTGCGCCCCCGGTTATTAAAAAGTTCATTTTCGAGTATTAATGGCAGGGTAATTTATCCAGAACCCATTCTTTGCGGAAGAGTTTTATATTTTTTTGATAAACATTAATTTTGGCCTTTTTTAGTCGGACTTTATCCGTGTCCACCCGTGTCCATCCGTGGTTAAAATCTCCGTCTTTTATGGTTTCATTCCGCCACACTACACATTTTTTTGGTATAGCCCGAACCCCCGCCGGGGGCTGATTATAGAAGAAACTCTCAGGATTGCTGTCGCGATTTTACCATATGGCCTGTTTTTGATATGTCGCTCAAATTGAACAACTTGCAAAATGAGTTTCTTAAGAGATAGGGAAGGAAACGAGTAAACGAAGGGTTTTTCTGATGAAAAATGGCATTTTTATTGGGGTTTTCGATGATTTAGGGTTAGGAAACGAAGCGCCTCGTGTCTATGTGGCAATTACATGATTTTAGCAAGATATATAGACTGGATTTCGGTTAAGCTCCGAACCCTCCATGAACTGCGGAGTTCAACCGCGCAATTGCTCCTTGCCCCCTGCTCCGCCGGCAGCTTAAACTAAACGAACCAGCACATGGAAGGGTGGCTGAGTGGTTAAAGGCACCTGACTCGAAATTGTAAAACCCATTTTTTGGCCATTTTTAGCTATCGTTTGCAATCGTTAATTCGCTGAATGTTTGCAATGGTTTTATTCGCTTTTAGCTTTTATTGTCGTTGACCATTTTAAGCTGCAAAAAGTCAGGATAGTATAGAACAGCAGTATAGAACGAGAGGCACCTGACCGATAGTCAGATTCCATTTTTTGGCGCGAATAGAGGAGGTTCAAACCCGCATCCCGTGACTCTGGATTTGAGTCACCGCCCGCGTTTCGGAAATCGAGCGCGCCATTTTGATCTCAAAGGATTCGACGACGATACCCATGTCTTGATGCGGATATTTTTCGTCCAGGTGTTCCCTCACTTGCGTTTTCACATCGTCTTTCCAGAGATTCAAAACCTGCCGCTGGTCGCGCATGAACGTTTGCAGCACTTCCCGCACGTTGTGGCCGCTGTTCAAAACGCTTTTCATTTCCCCGGATTTCAGCGGCAGACATTCAACAACGGCGAATTCCAAACCTGCTGCTGTGCGCCGATGACAAACGGACGTGATTTTCGACAAATCAACATCATGTCGCCATTCCGTGCCGTCGTCGGTTTGGATGACACGACCGGGCGAAAGCAACGCGGCTTTGAGCGCACCGTTTCCTATCGCTGACAGGTTGCTGTCAATGTCACGGAGCACATCGCAAACACCCTTGAATTGGTTCATGTGTTCCGCAAAAACGGCCATCGCGTCAGCATTGGCCTTTTCATGCAGTTCGGTGGGTCTTTGGTAGTAGTTCATAAATCGCCTCATTCGGTTGCCAACAATTTCAACAGTTCTGTTCGGGGCACGAGCAATTTTCCACGCAAAGCGCGACAGGCTTTTAATTTATTGCGCTGAATCAGCCGATAAACGCTGAAATAATTCACGCCTAGCATGTCGGCGGCTTCCTGGATGGAATACGCCAGCCGTTCAGTTGCCGGCTTTGCTGGTGCAGCTTCAATTTTTGGAATGGTTTCCATACGTCTCAACTCCTTGTGATTTTTCAATGGGCAAACAAATCAACTTCTCGGCCTGCTCACGCCAGTCAACTTCGGCAAGTAAATCACCGGGGTGAATACCGAGTGCGGTGGCGATGCAATACAACTGGACCAGATCAATCCGCAAAGAGCCGTCTTCGATTTTAGAAACAGTGCTGCGGGTCGCGTTATACCAGCCCGCGAACTGCAACTTGTCAGCGAACGTGTCCTGCGTCCAACCGCGTCGGTTGCTACGCCATCGGCTGACCAATCGGCCTATGAAATTCCGCTGTTTCACAGCTCAAGTTTTCCATGCTTGTGGTCGCGTTTTGTCCTCGGTCGAGAACAAAATGCTCCGCCTAAAATTTCTCATTCTCCCGCCGGTCCACTTTTCCATGCGGCTCCATCTCCGTTGTCCCGAATCCGGGACAAAATCAGTTTGCCTCGCCATTGTTTCATCAAATGCCGCCCGCGTTGTTCGTATTACGAACAAAGTTTTGCTCCCATTTTCTCATTCGATTTCGCATCTCCGGTTTCATTTTGGAACAAAATGAATTTCGACTTTCTGGCATGGCAATTCTTCGTGGCAAGATGTTCGCAAATTGCGAGCACGCCGTTGTGCCATCCATTGCACAACTTTTTTCGAGGCATTGTTTCATGCTGCCAGTCTTGATTTGTTTCATTTTGAAACAACATTTTGCTCATGGTTTTACCGCAATTCTGCTTTTCGATTGTCGGGTAAGGAGGTGACGTTGCCGCCACCTCCTCCCCTCAGAACCGGACGTGAAGGTTTCCCTTCATCCGGCTCAAGCCGTTGCAAAGCTCCGTGTAACCGGAGCCGGCTTTCACGACGGTTTAATCCCGGCTTCATGACGATGGATGCCGAACTTCTTGCGGAACGCACGTTCCGCAAAATAGTCCTGCCAGTAAGGGTCAAACGGATTGGCGTCTGCCCGGATTTTCAGATGCCGCCGGATTTTGGTGTCGCTGGCATACACCAGCTTTAACCAGATGGGTTTTCCCTCCGGCGTCCGTTTTCCGGTGTCCGCCACAAACGTCCAGTCGCGCCCGCCGATGGGGTGGAAGTAACGCTTCTTTACCCACCGGGCGGATTTTTCTGGGTGTCTGCGTCTGGCCCACAGCCAGAGCCTTTGCCAAATCACATGGCCCACCCGCTGGAATGTCTTCGCCGCCACGATATGCTGATGATAGTTCGTCCAGCCCCGGATGACCGGGTTGAGCGAGTGAATCAGCGTTTCCTGACTGGCCGATTGATTCCTGTCAATGAGACCCCGGACTTTCTCCAAGAATGCGTGCGTATTCTTTTTCGACGGTTTAACGAGCAGGATGCCACCAAACTTTCGGAGATGTTGTCCGAGGAAGTCGAACCCTTGGTCAATATGCGTGATGCAGGTTTTCTCTGGCGAGAGCTGCAAGCCCCGTTCGTTCAGAAACTGCTCGACGAAAGGGCGGACTTCATTTTCCAGCACGTCCTTGGCCGTGCCGGTGATGATGAAGTCATCCGCGTATCGAATCAGATTGATTTTGGGCTGGATGAGTGTTCCTTCCACTCGCTTCGCGGGGAAGCGTTGCTTCAGGAGCGTCTCCAATCCATCCAAAACCATGTTCGCCAATGTGGGCGAGATGATGCCGCCTTGCGGCGTGCCCGCCTCTGTGGGGAACAGAGTTCGTTTCTCAATATAGCCAGCGTTCAGCCATTTCTTGAGCACCGTCCCATCTGTGGGGATGTTTCGGAGCATCCAGTTGTGGCTGATATTATCGAAGCAACCTTTGATGTCGCCTTCCAGCACCCACGATGCCGATTGGCCTTGGGCCAATGCTTTGAAGCACTGTTCAATGGCGTCGGCAGTGGAGCGTTCTGGTCGGAAGCCGTAGGAGTTTTTGTCCGCTGTGGTTTCGGCGACGGGTGCCAGTGCCTGCAAGTGCAAGGCTTGCATGGCGCGGTCTTTCATCGTCGGAATGCCCAACGGCCTCAGTTTCCCATTGGCCTTCGGGATATAAACCCGCCGCAAGGGCTGCGGTTGGTATCCCCGACGCTGCAACGATCTGATGGCTTTGGATTTGGCCGCCGGAGTGCTCCATATCTTCCCATCCACTCCGGGCGTGTCCTTGCCTTGATTTTCCGTCACTCGTTTCACGGCCAAGGCTTTTGCCGCGAATGAGTGGGTCAGCAGCCATTGCAAAGTTTTCACTTTGTTCCAGCGGCCTTCCCGTGTGGCCTTGACGATACGCGCTTGCAGCCTTCGGACTTGGCGTTCACATTGGGACCAGTCTGTCTGTTCCCATGCGTTCATTTCGCCGGAGGATGCACACGCCGATTGCTCCGCGTTCATTTGCGATTTCCTCCTGTGAAGGTTCTGCGAGTTCTTTCGCCATCAACGACCCGCTGGAAGTCGGCCCGTTTGCACGGCGGAGTGAGGTTGCAACTCCTATCCGTCCCATTACAGAACGGCCTTCGCTTTTTCCAGCATCCTCTGCCCGCCACTCCGTCAGCGTTCCTTGCGGACGCGCCTGCCTTCACCGGA
This sequence comes from Verrucomicrobiia bacterium, assembly GCA_035933915.1. Classification (GTDB taxonomy): domain Bacteria; phylum Verrucomicrobiota; class Verrucomicrobiia; order Limisphaerales; family UBA11358; genus UBA11358. The sequence goes on along the minus strand of DASYYL010000098.1, from coordinate 4,391 downwards.
AGGCGGAATGTCGGGTTTGCGATGTTTGGTGGTAATGACATGGATGGTTTAGTCCCTGCCTATGCACCGGCAGTCTTTTCTGTCCGTGTGCTCCAGCCGCACGGTGGAGCACCTGACTGCCTCCCATTTTGGGTGGAGCCTGTCAGCGCCTTTGGCTCGTCGCGATTTACGGTGCCTCCAGCAGTTCACCTGGGTTGGACATGCCATCCAGCCTTGTCTCTCCGACCGCGTTGACGCTCGCAGTCGCGGCGACCGCCTCACGGTGGTCGCCTCGTCGGAATGACGGAGAGAGGTTGTCCCGGCAGCTTCCGACCCGACCGTTGCCAGTCGCGCCGGTGCCGGTAGGCTACTGCGGACGGAACCGCAGGTTCGGCTTACGAATTTACCTTTCATATCGAACTATCCTAACCACCACTTACGTCTCGCACGTGCGGAAACCGCACAGGTTTTCAGAATTACGGGATAAAAAAACCAACGTCCAAGTAACGAGGCCGAAGCCAAGATTGGAAGTGGGGGTCATCAAGCTGACAGCGAATCGGCGTCAACTCTCGCCAATAGGGGCCTCGTAGTTGAGGTGGCGCGCTAGCGCAAAACAGGCATTTGCCTGACCCAGGATGGGATAAGGGGCATTATCGCACCGGCTTTCGCCGGCCTAGCCAAGATGGAGAATCCAGACTTTCGTCTTGTCTCAAAAGAATCATTAACACAGCCGAATCAAAAAGCAAGTCGCCCGCAATGATTTGCATTCAGCCGTGAAAAATCCTTCGTGCGCGAAATCCTAACCAGCAAAATCCCGGAGCCGGGCGGCGGGTCAAGGTGGAGATTCAAGGGCGACAGGGGAATACGACCTTGACGCGCCGACCGGCGACATACAATGGAACATTCGATTCATGCGCACGAAACAACACCGGTGCGTCGCGGAACGCTTCAGAATTGTCCCTTCGGCTCAACCAATCGGTAGCCGGTGTTCCGGCCTCCGCCTTCTTCTTGGATGAGAATGCCCTGGTCGAGCAGAATTTTGATGTCCCTCAAAGCCGTGTCTCCGGAACATTTGGCAAGCTTGGCATACTTTGAAGTTGAGAGCTTGCCTTCAAACCCATCCAAGAGCCTGTTGATGACTTTGCGCTGCCGTTCATTCACTGGTGACTGGCTGTTGATTTGCTCCCAGACTTTGGCCTTTCGCAAAACGCTCGCCAAGCCGGCTTCCGCTCCGGCAACAGCACGTCCCAAGCAACCTAGGAACCATTCCAGCCACGCTGTAATATCCACTCCACCTTTTTGGCTTTGCTCCAATTTCAAATAATAATCTTTTTTCTCGGCCTCAATTTGCGCGGACATACTGTAAAAGCGTTCTGCCGTGCCTTCCGCCCGCGCTAACGTCATGTCCGCTATCGCCCGACTGATGCGTCCGTTGCCATCTTCAAATGGGTGAATGGTCACGAACCAGAAATGGGCAATCCCCGCCATCAGCACCGGATCAACTTCTTTCGCCGCCTTAAACCAATCAAGGAAGACCGACACTTCATGTTCAAGACGATCCGCCGCTGGCGCTTCAAAATGGACTCGTTCACGTCCCATTGGACCGGATACCACCTGCATCGCGCCAATGTTCGCCGGACGCCACGCACCGACCGTGATTCGCCGCATACCGCTGCGTCCCGTTGGGAACAACGAAGCGTGCCAGGCATACAATCGTTCCGCCGTGAGCGGTTCGGCGTATTTTTGGGTGGCGTCCAGCATCATCTCAACCACGCCTTCCACATCGCGACTTGCCTTTACGTTGCCCCCAAAATCAAGGCCCAACCGCCGTGCAATAGAAGATCGCACTTGAGCGGCATCAAGCAGCGAACCCTCAATGGCGCTGGACTTGATGACATCGGAAGTCAGTGTGGTCAGACTGGCCTCCGCTCGCAGCCGAAAGCCAAGACCTTCCATCCGTCCGAGCAACCGTCCTTGCCGATGCCGGACATCCGCCAGCAACGGCAACAGCTTCGCGTTATCCCACCGCAAACTCGGCCAGTCTGGATTTTGGTGAATATAGCTCACGGCTCCATTCTCCGCTTAATCTGCGGTGATTGCAACAATTATTCACCGCACATTATGCGGTGAATAATGCGCCGATTCACCGCAAAATGTGAGAACGCACTGTAATTTCAATTCCCTCCGTCCTCTTGACTCCAAGTGCAGCACAAATGTTTGACATGGCTAAATGCTTGATATACATTTATGGACATATAGGCATAAAGACTAGATATTAAATATGAGCTACATTGACCCCAAAACAGTCCTTTCTCCAAAAGGCTCAATCAAAGACCTCGAAATCATATACGATGGAGGCGAAAACAGTTGGTCGCTAGCACGAATGAAGTGGGATGGATCGCCCGTGATGGCAATGCGGTGGAATGGCGGTTCTGCTAACGGTATTCCGAGCATTGGAAATCCTTGTTCCAGAGGTTATCCAACATGGTTTGTTGTGCCTGACGAGGTTGGCGACGCTATTGAAAAAATGCTGAAACCCGCGCTTGAATTACCCTCTGCCGAAACCCCAACAGAAAGTAGAACAAAATGAAAAAATCCAAATTTTCACTAATGTCGTTGGCTCAACTGGAAGCATACAGACCGCACAATCAAGATGACGACGAAGATCGGTGGGAGGAAATCGAGTTTCGCAAATGGTGCGCAGAGAATGAACTAGACCCCGACATTGATGATTCTCGCGAAATTTATGCTGAGGCGACTGGTGCAACATTTTGGGATGATTTGGACAACGCGGAGCGTGAGGGTTGGGAACATCTAATGACCAATGACTAACCCCTATAATTTCTTCGGTCCATTAAAAATGCCATGTATCCCAGGCGTCTGATTGCAATTCTTGAGCAGGCTGACTCATCTTTTCAGGATTTATTTTACCCGATTCAATTCCGTTGTCCGCTTGATGCGCGGATTGTCCGAGCTATTGATGAACACTGGCCGGCTTATTTTCCAACGCGGAAAGAATGCCGAGGCAGAAACTGGTCGTTGACCATCCCTGAAAATAAACCGCTCTACCGCCCCAATCCAAAGTCTGTGCAAAAATTGACGGACTGGAAGAAGTCCACCAAAAGCACAATTGCCGAAATGCGCGTTTACCAAGCAGACATTACATGGAAGCGATTCGTGGAAATCTGCCGAAACTCTCCCAGATTGAGTCTTTGGTTGAATGATTTTAAGCCGCTTGCTGATTTTTTAATTAGCGAAGAATCTTTGTGGCCCAGGAATGGTGGCGCACTGGTTGGGCAGGATGACCTCTATAATGAGAAAATGCGCGCGTTGCTTGCTCCGGGCAGCCCCTATCACCATGCGGATTCGGATCGTCTGCGATTTTTGAAATCAAAAGAACCAACGGTGGAAAAAATTCAGATGATTGGTTTGATGCAACAGTTGTATGACCGCCCGTTGATGGTTTTAGCGATTCTGCAAGCGTGTGCAAATAAATCACCGCACTCACAGTTCTGGTTGCCGATTCAAGATCATATTGCCGCCATAATAAAAACGCCGTTACCCTTGACTTTTCGCAAAACATGGCTTGAACACGCCATGCAAGTTTCGGGAGCGATAACGAAAGCAGGCAAATCCGTTCCCCGAAAATGGGCAAAAATGCTGGTTGTAAAAAGCGATTTGAACGTGATAAACGCCAAAGCAATCGAGGTGCATTATTGGTTACACGGGAGAAAGCAGCCATCAATGGAAAGTGTCAGACGCGCTGGACGTGTAGTTTTCGCCAACAGCAAACTGAACACAAGCCAAGCCGAGGCTGGGAAAGACCTTTGGCTTTTCTCATGGATGGTCACTCTTTGGCTTGAAAAACACTTCGTGGAAATTGCCGCTGAATTCAAAAATGATCGTCACAAGATTAAGAACTACTACCAACGCTTTTTTCATTATCTGAAGATTGTCTCGCAGGACCAAAGCGATAAAGGGGCTGGCGGGTTGTTCGCCCGCCAGCCTTGCAAGTGACTATCTTAGCCGTTGGAGCGGCCTTTGCCCGACGGATTGCCCGTCGTGCTGGGCCAACCGCCACCATTGCCTTGGCCTTTTCCGCCTTTGTTCATTTTCATAGTTTTTCTTTTACTTTTGTTTTCCGGCTTTGACAGAGCCGGATGTTTGAACAATAGAGGAGAGCCGTGCTTTAATCTATTAGCCTGGCCCTGTAATTCCAGAAGTAGTCATATAATCGCCCGCTGTCGCGGCGACTGCGGCTGCGCCAAGGTTTTTGTAACTGCGTTCGCTGTTTACCCGCCTCAAGATTCCCGCAGTCGCGGCGACTGCGGCCCCGCGAACACCATCACGCCAAAGCAGTTGGGCAATCCGCCTCAAGATTCCCGCAGTCGCGGCGACTGCGGCTAAGCCAT
>DASYYL010000195.1:0-17901 GCA_035933915.1 Verrucomicrobiia bacterium | reverse complement strand
GCCGTCCGGATCAGGAAACCGCGCCGGGTCAAACTCATGCGAGCCCCATTGGTCCAGCTTCCAATAAAACCAATCCTGCACAATATTATCTATCGGGATGCCCAGCGCGCGATAGCGCTTCATCACGTCCAGGCTTTCCTGCTGCGTCTTATAGCGCTGCCGGCTTTGCCAAAATCCAAATGTCCATTCGGGCATCATTGGCGCGGGTCCGGTAATTTGCCGATAACTCGCAACCACCTTGTCCAGCGCCGGGCCGTACATAAAGTAATAATCTATCCCCTGCCCCACTTCAGACCACAGAGACGTGTTCAAATCGTGCGACGGAGTTTTCCAAAGCAATTCCAAGGTTTCCATGCCCTGCTCCTTCGTCCATTCCAACTTTAGGTGGTAACGGCGTCCGGCCACAAAATGCATCCTGGCCACGTTCCACCAGGGTATCCAGCCTTGCCGCCAGTGCGAAATGACCAATGCATCGTCAACCCACACCTTGATGCCGTTGTTCGAAAAAGTTTCCAGCGTGTAATCGCCAGTCTCATTCGGCAGAACGTAACCCTCCCATCGAATGCTCACGTCGCCCTTCGCCGGCAGCCCGGGATAAATCAACTGGTTTGCGTTGACCACGCCGTTGGAAATCGCAATGTTGATAACCGGATCCGTGCGGATGCCTGCAAGTCGCTCAAAATTTTCTCCCGAATAATACGAACCGGTCAAACCGCCGGGGCGCCCGTTGCGGTCCAATAATTGAGACGCTGGAATCGGCTCCGCTTCGCGGAGATCGCCAAAGCGAGTGTACGACGTATTGTCCCAAAATATCCCATAACCGCGGCTGGAAAGAAGAAATGGAATGGCAACTGTCCCGTTATGCTGCCACAAATCCAGGTCGTAGCCCTTGAGGTTCATCAAGCCTAACTGTTGTTGTCCAAGTCCGAACAGCGCTTCGCCATCGTTTGCCGTCCATTCCTGCCGAACGTGAAATGTGCTTTCACCCTGGACAATCGCGGGGGACATCGTCCGTCCATCACTCGTTTCGCCAGCGATCAGTCGGCCGCTCGAATCATAAAATGAAACCGCTCCCGAATGAAGATCCACACTCACCCTCAAGGCATCCGTCGTCAATTCCGCCTTTCCATTTTCCGATTTCAACGACCACCTGGTCTTCTCATCATGCCGCCCGCCCGCCGCAATACTCTTGCGCGCAAAAAAAGACCGGTCCGACGACGCCGCAACCCGAATCACATTGTCCGCGCACACTTCGAGCTTTAAATATTCGCCGCCAATCGGAATCAGAACTCCATCTTTCATTCGCTCAGGAACTCCAGTCGAAGCTTGAGCGGCAATTGAACTCGCTAACGCAACCACGAATACGCTCGCCACCAATTGCCAACAAGCTGTGCACAACGCGCTTGCGTCTTGGAGCGCGGCGGCAAGCGAAGCGCGACGCCGCTTTCGAATGGCGCTGGTTGGCCGCTCGACCATCGCTTTTTTGGACACGGCAAATTCACCGGGATTATTCACCGCTGCCAAATATCAACCGCCAAAACTCCTGTCAAGCAATGGCGTTGTAGCGAAAATTGACGACAAGCTTTCCGCCAGGCAGCATGATGAAATAAAACAGATGAACCAGGCTTTCATTTTTATCCTGCTGCTCGCGGCCGCCGGCTCCCGCTACGCGCGCGCGGATAATTATCGGAACTTCAACGTCGCCATTTATATTCCCGCCGGTGCCGTGCGAAGTTTCGAAGACCCGCAAAAGCTCCAGAACGATTGGAACATCATCAGCCGCCAGCTCAAGGTCGACAAAGTCTATATCGAAGCCCAGCGCGACCACGCGACAAACAGCGACGCCCTCCTCGAACGCGTCAAACAATTCTTCATCGAACACGGCGTCCGCGTCGCCGGTGGCATGGCCTTGTCCGACGGCGGCATAGACGGACAATTTCACTCATTTTGTTATACGGACCTCCATGACCGCGCCTTCATCAGAGGCGCAGCCGAATTGGCCGCGCGTCATTTCGACGAAATCATCCAGGATGATTTCTTTTTTACTTCCACAAAGAACGATTCGGACATCGCCGCTAAAGGCAAAAGGAGTTGGTCGCAATTTCGGCTCCAACTCATGGACGACGCCGCTGAAAATCTGATTATTAGACCCGCGCGCAAAGTGAATCCTAAAGTCCGTCTCATCATTAAATTTCCCAACTGGTACGAACATTTCCAGGGCAACGGCTATGATCTCGACAAAGAACCAAAAATGTTCGACGGCATCTACACCGGCACGGAAACCCGCGACCCGGTCGTCACGGACCAGCACCTGCAACAGTACGAAAGCTACGAAATCATGCGTTATTTCGATAATGTCGCGCCGGGCCGAAATGGTGGCGGCTGGGTTGACACCTACAGTATCCGCTACATCGACCGCTATGCGGAGCAACTTTGGGACACCCTGTTCGCTAAAGCGCCTCAAATCATGCTCTTTGAGTGGTCCGCCATGTTAAAGCCTGCCGAACCGGGCGACCGAGCCGCCTGGGAAAACCTGCACACCAGCTTCAACTACGACCAAATGGTGAACTCGTTTCACGCCAACAATCCCACGGGCCTCGACTTTCCGACGTTTGCCCGCGTCGCGGGTTATTCGCTGGAGCAAGTCGACCCATTCCTCGGCAAGCTGGGCAACCCCATCGGCATCGCCGCTTATAAACCTTATCAATCCACCGGCGAGGATTTCCTGCACAACTATCTGGGTAACATCGGAATTCCCATCGACCTCCATCCGGATTTCCCCACCAACGCGAACCTGATTTTGCTTACTGAATCCGCCAGGTTCGACCCGGACATCGTCCAAAGAATCAAAAATCAACTGCGCGCAGGCAAATCCGTCGTCATCACATCCGGCCTCCTGCGCGCGTTGCAAGGCCACGGAATCGAAGACATCGTCGAAGCGCATTGCACCGGCCGACCGGTATTGGCCCGCCAATTCTCAACCGGCTTCGGCGCTGGCAACGCTTCGCCCTTGGACAATGCGGCCAGCGCGGACATTCTTCTCCCTCAAATTGTTTTTATCACCAACGACGCCTGGTCCCTCGTCCGCGCCAATGCCGGCGGCAATGCGTTTCCGCTGTTGCTGATGGACCGTTATTCAAAAGGCGTGCTCTACATTTTAGCCATCCCCGACAATTTCAACGACCTTTACGCCCTGCCCTCCAGCGTCACCACCGCAATCAAACATTATCTGATGCGCAACTTTCCCGTGCAACTTGACGGCCCGGCTCAAATCGGCCTGTTCGCGTATGACAATGACACATTCATCATTGAATCATATTTGGATGCCAAAACTGACGTGACGGTGTCAGTCGCCGGGAATTTTATGCATCTGAAAAATTTGGTTTCCGGAGATGCCATTGACGGCCGCGCACCAATGCCGGCACAGTGGAATCGGGATCGTGCCGATGAAAGCCGCGTATCATTTCGAGTTCATTTGCCGCCGCACAGCTACGAAGTTTTTGAAATGGAGAAATGATCTTCCACCAGCTCGACCACAAATTCAATTTCCGTCCCGCGTCCGGGAGTGCTTTCAATTTCGCACCGTCCGCCGATCTTTTCGAGGCGCAGCTTCATGTTAATCAGGCCATTTCCAGAGGACCGGCCCGTTTCCACTGCCCGCTTTTCGGCAACCATTTGCGGAGAAAAACCGCACCCGTTATCGCGCGCCACAATTGTAAATGACTGGGCCGAAGTCGTCAGCGAAACACTCACTTCGGATGCGCCGGCATGTTTAACCACGTTGTGCAACGCCTCTTTAAATGCGAGGAATAAATGATGCCGCACTTCCGCCGTCACGAGCCATTGCGGCACTTGCACCGGCAAATCCAACCGGCACCGAATCCCGAGCGGCCCCAGATAATCCCGCGCGAATTTCCCGAGGTAATTCACGAGACTGTCGAGCGTGTCGTGCTCCGGGTTAACCGCCCAGACAATCTCATCCATCGCCCGCGTCATTTCGCGCGTCGTTTCGTAAATCCGGTCCAATTGCAACGCCGCCGCTTCCGGGTTGTGCAACTCGCCATGCGCCGATTGGCTCAGCAACGATATGCGCGTCAGGTTCGCCCCCACGTTATCGTGGATATCGCGGGCGATGCGCGCGCGCTCACGTTCGACGGCCCGCTGCCGTTCCACGCGCTCCAGCTTTTGGCGCATCCGGAAGCGGGCAAAGCCAAATACGGCGCTCGTCAAAAATCCCGCCGCCACGAGCACGCTCCCTATCCGGAACCACCACGTCTGCCAGAAATACGGATGAAGCGTAAATGTCAGGCTGTCGCCGGTCGGGTTCCAAACCCCATCGCTGTTGCATGCCGTGACTTCAAAGCGATACGTCCCGGGAGGCAGATAACTATAAATCACCGTCCGCTTCGTCCCGGCGTCCGTCCAGTCCCGGTCCAACCCGTGCAGCCAATATTTGAACCCCATTTTTTCTGGAGAAACAAAGCTGATACCCGTGTAATCAAACTCAAACCGCTGCCGCCCGGCCCCGATTTGCAGCGGTCCGTTCGAGCTTTCGATCCCGCCTTCGGCTTGACCGTCAATCAACATTCTTTCGATATGGACCGGCGGCGGCAGTTGATTGACCTTGATATCGTCCGGGTTGATCGCCACCACGCCCGTGCTTGTGGAAAACCACAAGCGCCCGTCACTTGTCCGGAACGATACGGGCTGAAAACCGCCGGAACATTCCACCGTGGGCATACCGTCGCCAATGCCATAAACCAACGCATGTACCGAGGCCACCTTTTGGTCAACGCACCCGATCAATTCGGAATTTTTAATATTGAAAATTCCCGCGTGAGAACTGATCCAAAAATTGCCCGAATTGTCCTGCTCAATCGCGCAGATATAATCATTTGGCAGTCCCTGATTGGCCCCAACGGAGGAAAATTGTCCGTGCGTCAGGCGATCCAGGCCTCCGCCATAAGTCCCAATCCACAACGTGTCATCCTCATCCAAATGGAGGCATTGCACAAAATCGCTGGAAAGGCCGTCCGCCTGCCGGAACTGTTTGATTACGCCATTTTTGAAGCGGCCCAGTCCGCCGCCCAACATGCCAAACCACAACGTTCCGTCCGCCTCCTCGGCCAGGGCGCGCACGTCCGGCAAAACCAATCCTTCCTTTTCGCCAAAGTGTGTCGCGACTCCGTTTTGATACTTCAGCAGGCCGGTAACCGTTCCAATCCATGTCACGCCGTCGCGTCCATGCAGGACCGCCGTCACCGCAGTGGGCGGACCGATCGCAGTCACCGGCTCGAAACGCGCGCCGTTCTTAATGCACAATCCCCCTCCCCACATGCCAACCCATAGTCGCTTTTGCGGGTCCTCTGATACGGACCAGACAAACGAATTCAGAATGCCCGCCTCGGCCCCAAAATGTGTCCATTGATCATCGAAAAAACGATACAAACCCGCCCCCTCGGTCCCGACCCAGAGCGAACCGTCATGGGACTGGTCAATGGAAAGAACGCTCGCGCCCTGCCACTCATCGGGAGGTTGGAATGTCGCAACGCGACTTGGCCGAAGCGCAAGCAATCCGCTGCTCCCCGTTCCCACCCACAGCGTGCCTTCCCGGTCCTCGAACAGGCACCGCACCCAATTGTCAGGAAACCCGCTCGCACGATCAAAATGAACCACGTTTCGTCCCGGAAAAATCAAATAGAGTCCTTGCTCGAGAGTCCCAATCGCAAGGCATCCCGACTTCATCTGCGTCATCGCCACAACCGACGCCTGGCCCAATGGACTTGCCCCTTCATTATTCATCTTTCCATCTTTCCATTCCGACAAAAGGTTCTGCCCGATAATCCAAAGGCCGCCATCGGCCCCCGAGCAAATGCCCTTGACGTAATCACCCGGCCGCGACGGCAATTCCTTCATCGCCCCGTCTTTCAAAACAAAGGCGTTGCCGCCCCAATTCGCCCAGACGGTTCCCTTCGAATTGGAGACCAGCGCCGTCGCGCCTGCGGCGCCGCTGGCATTGGGTGTGGCCACAATCTTTCCGTGCAAATCCGCCAGCACCCCCGCATCATTTAGCAACCAAATATCACCCGCTGAATCAGCCCGGATGCTCTGGATTTTCTTTTGCTCCCACGGAGCGCGAAATTCCGTCGTATAAAAATGTCCGTCCCGAAAACGCGTCAATTCCCCCGTCTCATATCCAATCCACAAATTCCCTGCCGCATCCTCAAACACACTGGTCACGCGGGTGCTATGCATCTCTGGCGTCGTGCTGCTGTCAAAGCGCGTGAAGGTTACGCCATCAAAGCGCGCCAGGCCGTCATAAGTCGCCAGCCAAAGATAACCGTCCCGCGTCTGCACTATGTCGCTCACCGCGTCATTCGGCAACCCGTCCTCCGTCCGCCACGTCCGCGTAAAATACCCCGGCAAATTCGTCGCCACGCAAACCGTTTGATACGTGAGCGAAATTAAGACGAAAGAAAAAAACAAGTTTTGCTTCAGGCTTTTCACGGGAACAACTGAAGTTTGTGTTTGGAACCAACACCGCGCAAGCCAAAGTTCGACCAATTCATCGTCCGTAGCAGCGGACATGGGTCCGCTCTAACTCTTTCGCGATCCAGCCATGCCAACATTCTCTTCGTCCGACTGAACGGCCGATTATTTTACTGGTGGCCCCGGTACAAGCGGCGCCAGAGGATTGTCCATCCGTGCTTGCCTGCCCGCCATAGCTTCCGGGCGACGGCGTGACGCAACACGCAATACGCGCCACGCATTCCCCTCGTAAATCGTAAATCGCAAATCGTAAATCCCAATGTCCCTAATTTTCGCTACTTTGAATTCCCTCCAGACCGCATTATGTTTCGAGCATATCAACCCGTGCTATGACACCGTGTTTTGACGAGTTTGACCGGCTCGGCCTATGGCGCAAAATGGCACTGTTATTCTTTGCGTTCGCCCTCTCAATTGCCGCGGGTTGCGGCAAATCAAGCAGTCCGCCGGCCGCCAACCCGCAAGCCGCGCCGCCGCCTGCCAATTCAGTAACGGTTTCTTCAACACCCGCGCCCGCGCCGGCGGAATTGCCAATTCCACAGTCAACCACCACGACCAATTCAACTTCCCTGACAACCGTGCAGTTTTTGAACCGCGCGATGGTGCGGTGGATGCGAACGAACCACCGGCACCCCAGAAGTTTTGAGGAATTCGCCAGCACCGCCAATGTCCAGATACCCGATCCTCCTCCCGGAAAAAAATACGCCTTAAACGGCCGTGGATTCATAGTTCTGGTGGACAACTCAACCCAATAATTCCAAATGAAACGTGGCTTTACGCTCATCGAACTCCTCGTCGTCATCGCCATCATCGCCATCCTGGCCGCCGTTCTCCTGCCGGTCCTTCACAGCGCCCAGGTACGCGCGATGCGCTCCCAGTGCATGAACAACATTAGACAATGCGCGGGCGGTGTGTTGACCTTTGACGGCGACAACAACAATTGTTTCCCGCCGGCAGGCTGGGCTTCCGGCGACTGGCAAGTCTCGTGGGACACCCTCTGCTATCCCTACGTGGGCGGGGGCAACCCCGCTAATCCGGCTCTCACCATGACTACCGGGGAATATGCCGCCAACGCGGACGACGCGGCCACATTTGACTTGGCCATGGGACTTAAACTGATGGCCTGTCCATTCGATACCCTCCCAGGCTTTCCGAAAGATAGCTGGATGACCACAGCCAATGGCGCCTTGAGTACGACTATCAAGGATTACGAAATGATCTCAACCGCTGAGAAAGGCGGCGCAGAGTGGGGACCTGATAACCTGTTTCAACGGGATACCAGAAACGGATTACCCCCTGTTAGCCAAATTCAGGGTGTCGGGATTTATTGGGAGGACCAATCGGCGCCCGCCAATCCCAACTGGAACCCTCCCGGCTTTCCTGAAACCGTAGTTCGCCATCCCGCCGGCACCATCTTGCTCGCCGAAGACGCCAACAATTGGAACGCCGAGGGCAACATCTGGCCCTGTTGCGTTGAAGGGCCCATTGCCTCCGGCCTGGGCGCCTATGAGGTTTTCTATCAAATAGACCCGACCGTTCAAAATGCCTCCGAAGTCTCGACCAGCACCGGTTCGAGTGAAGGCTTTTTGTTATACCAGTTGCAGCGGAACCGGTTCAACTACGCCTTCCACGACGGCCACGTCGAAACTCTCACCTATCAGCAAACCGCCCAGCCGCAAAAAATCGGAGCCATGGTCAATTACCAGGTTCCAAACGGAATGTGGAACGTCAACACGGCCCAGTAATCCCATGTCCCTTCTTTTCGTGACAAGACAGTTTTAGTCAATCGTGTATCTTCAGTGTCATAGCCTAAACGAATGACCAATTCCCATGACTGGTCGCCAACATCGTCCTGTTTTGCTTTTGATTGCCGCGCGAAGAACGGAATTTTTCCGTTGCGTATGAAATAACCCCGGAACTGTAACCCAAAAGAAATTATGAAAAGAAATCCAACTCTAAAGTTTCACGCGTTGGCCACTGCTGCGCTTTTCCTGGCGGCCATACCCCTCGCCAGCGCTCAAACCACTAACTTTTACGTAAATGGCTTTACCGCGAATGGAGACACCCAGGGTCAGACACCCAGTGGCTGCGGCGTTTGGTACGGCAGCTTGCAAATGCTTTGGGACGGAACCACTGCCGACCCACTGGCCGGCCCGGGTGATGATTCATGCTATATCGCAGTAACCATGAACGACTCCAGCGGCAACGACATGGAAGGTTATATCACCCCCGGACCAAACGATAACCTCTGGTATAACGGAAATCCTTCCGGCGTCCAGCTCTCGCTATACAAGGCCGTTCACTTCGATATCTTATGGGACAAAGCGAATTCAACTATTGGGATTGACCAGTTCAACAATGTTGCTTCGATTAACCCCGGCCTGAGCAGCAGTGATCCCAATACAAACGGCGTGGGTTTAGGCCTGGACGTTCAGGTTGCCGGATTAGGGACTACCTCACCGGAACCTGAAACTCTCGGTTATCTGAATATACCCGACGCGGCTTCCAACGGCTGGGTTACGCTCACTATACCCATAAACCAGAACGAATCTGGCATCGACGGCGGCGTCGGCATTTTGCTTAAAAAGTGGATCAGCGCGCCGGCAGACATCCCGGCGAACTCAACGGCGTATTTCTGGGTGGGTAACGTATGGTTTGAGGGCTCGGCCGCCCCGCCCCCGCCGCCAACTCTTCAATTACCCCAAAAACCGACGCCCGGGTTGAACGTATTCGCGAGTACCCCTGGCATTTACGACCGCCAGGAAGTGGCATTGGTTGCCAGCAATGGCGTATCATGGGTCGGCAACGACCTCGTTAATCCGGTCACCTATTCCTTCACCATAAACGGCTTTCCACAAAATCCGGCGACAAGGTATGCTTGCGAAGCCTATTTGATCATGTCCCCAAATCCTGCGGCTTACGACACCGCGCTCGACTACAATGAACCCAACTGCATCATCGTATCTCTTCAACAAGGCGCCGGAACAACTCAGATGAACTTTCAATACAAAACGAATGAACCCAGCAGCGAAACCTATAACACCATAGGATCGGTCACCAACAATGGAACTGCCCTGGGAACATGGAGCATCACCTTCACGTCGGATACAAACGTCACTATGACCGCCCCCAACGGAAACACGAGCAGCTTCGTCTTCACCAACGCATCCTCCTTTGCCGAAACCGCTAATCCCGGCATGTATTTGTATTTGGGCATGCAGGCCAATAACGCGGCCTCTCTAAATGACGCAGTCTGTTATTCAAAATTTTCCCTCACTGGCGTGCCTGCGGCTGTGACGGATAACTTCGTGACTGACACAACGCTGAATACGAACGTCTGGTACAACTTTATGACGACGGGCCCCGCCGGAGTATTCGTCAATCCGACCAACGCGGCCTACTGGCTGAAATGGAACACGCCGGCCTCTGGATTTCATTTGAAGGAGAGTTCCAGCATTCAGGGACCCTGGGTCGCCCCCGCGGATGATTTGATCATCAACGGCGCAAATGCGGTCCTCCAGTTGGTAACCACTAACGATATTCCAGTCGGCGCCCCGGACGCATTCTTCCAATTGACTAGCCCGTAACTCTATCCCGGGTTGAAAACTTTGTCGGGGCAGCGCCGCTTGCCAGTGGCGCCGCCTCAACTTTTAATTAATCAACAAAACGACGATGCGAAATCAGCAAGGAGGACTCAAGGAAACTGTTATGGAACTTCATTTGCCGGAAACCTTTGCGCTGCAATCCGTCCAAATCACCCAATCTCGCGAGGATTTTTTGTGCAGTCGCAAAATGTGATTTTCGTTACTCTTGTTTTGGTTGCGGCTTTGCCGCGCTGTGTTCTTTGAGTTCTATGCGGTTAGATTTTGGGTTCGCGTATTTGGTGTATTTCGCGGTGAAAATTCCCGTCGCCCCAAAGCTTCGTTAAGCGAAAAGGTGTGTATGGGTTTTTCAAAACTTAACGAGCTTAATGAAGGCCTTAACGAGTCGTTAAGGGGGTCGAATTGGGCGCCTTTTATTGGCAAATCCGCAAATCCAGCTTAACGAGCGACGCCTGGTTCCCCAAAAAAAGGCGCGATTTTGTTAGCGTTCGTTAAGTGGTTGCGTCTGAATTTTTGACCGGATTCCAGGAATTATCCCCGTCGCCGGCCAGCAGGTTGATCCGCGAATTTTTGACAGGATAAACAGGATTTGAGGCTGCGGATTACTGGATTGTTTGGGGGTGAACGGGGTCTTTGTGTCCTTTGCGCTTTGCGTGAAAATCCCCGAATCTTCAATACTCCACGTCGCGGCACTTCGCCGCCAATTGCAACCGGATTAAATCTATGTCTTCCGCCTTCAGAACGACGTCTCCACGACCGGCCAACACCACCGGCAAGTCCTTCGGTTCTGCTACCCGGACCCCTGCTTTGCCGGTGACCTCTATTTTATAGCCCGGAATCGCCACCGCGGCTGAAACCTCGAACGTTTTTCCGGTCATCGTCTCCAGCCACGATTGCAGCCAATGCGCGCGGTACGCCGCCTGTCGCACTGATTTGGTATCGTCCCATCTCGGCCAACTGATTTTGGTCCCGTCAAAGAGCACTTTATACCGGTCCCTGCCCCGACGCGCCCGGCCCCGGCGCCGGACTTTTGTGTCAATCGCCCAGATTCCGCCCGGTCCGACCGCCACATGATCCACATTGAATTTTCCGGTCTCACCCGCAAACGGCACGTCATGGAAAATGAACCATCCCTTTGCTTTCAGCGGCTCAAGACTATCGGCGACGAATCGTTCCCCGAAAAAACCCAGGTATTCCCTCTCGCGCCGTTCCAGCCGGCCGGCCAGCCACCAAACGCACCCGACCATGATGACGACGAAAACGACCGCCCCGATGACCAGGGTAATGTAAGATTTGCCATAGAACCGGGTCGCAATTTGGACCGTGAGACCGCTGGTGATAATCGGCACGAGCATGAGCGCAACCGTCCATTGCATCTCCATCATGTCCTTCTGATTGACGCGCCGCCAAAGATGTTCCCCCGGCATCCGCAGCAATTTTGCGTCTTCGCCAAACGGCTTTCGCCTTCCGCGTTTACGTTTGTCCCACCAAACGAAGCCGCCAAGCGCGCCCATGAACAGAGCGGGATAAACGACAAGAACTGAAAGTCCCCAAAAGGCCGTTGTTTCCATACCCATTATGAATTGCGGTTATGGTATATGTGGTTGTCCGCGAATTGCACGAATTTTCGCGAATGGATTTATTCAGAGCCCCGAAAGCTTTCGGGGCTGCTACGGCAAGCCAGGGAAGAGGAGGTATGACACATTTTTTGGGCATAAAGCACAAGTGGAACGCATTGCAGCGGAACGCGGAAGATACGACACAAAGTTCGCCGTCGAATTTTGACCGCAAAATACTTTTGTATTGAGTTTCGTTCGTGTATTTCGCGTGGTTCGCGGTTCTCAAAATGCCCGGATTCTTTA
Source organism: Verrucomicrobiia bacterium (assembly GCA_035933915.1). Lineage (GTDB taxonomy): Bacteria > Verrucomicrobiota > Verrucomicrobiia > Limisphaerales > UBA11358 > UBA11358. The sequence goes on along the minus strand of DASYYL010000195.1, from coordinate 5,891 downwards.
CCGCGAAATACGCCAATTGACGCGAAAATTCATTTTTTAACCGCAAATCGGTACATTTTTTCATTCTGTCGGAAACCGTATTATGAATTGCGGTTATGGCAACGGCGAGACGGAGGGGGCGATGACCGGGAAATAAAGGGGATATGCCCTGAAAACCCGTAACATGCGTAACAACGTTGCGCCTCAACGACTTAGCCCGTAACAAATGCGCAACAAAGGCGTAACAGGGGCGTAACATTCTTGGGAGGGTTCTTTGGGCGTCGGAACGATTTTCCACCCAACCACTCGATTTTCTAATCGATTCGTTTAAACTGTGATTTCATCCGCCAGCCCAGCCAATTGGATTTTAAACAGCGCTTTCAAACACAATAAAATTTGAAAATACGACTCCAATGCCCGGCAGTGTGACTTCCATACGCGTTTCATACTTTTCTCGTTTGACACACTGTTTTTATTTGGTATGATTTCTTAAATGAATGCAGACTCAATTGAAACGGTAAGCTTTGGAACAAAAGGTCAGGTGGTTATCCCACGTCGCCTTCGAACAGCCTTTGAAATCGAAGAGGGAACTCGGGCGATTGTTCAGGCCACAGCCGAGGGAATTCTTATCAAACCAGTCACCGCCTCACTCATTAGACGGGGACGCGGCATCCTGAAGCGTAAAGTTGGCGAGAAACCATTTGCCGAAGAATGGGCGGAGCACCAGAAACTTGAGAAGGACCTGGAGGATCGCCATGGCCGCTAAAGTTCTTGACAGCTTTGCGCTAATTACATACTTTCGCGACGAACCTGGCGCACAGGCAATGGAAAATCTTTTGATAGCCGCAGAAAAAAAGGGCAGCCCGTTCTATCTGACCGACGTGAATTATGCGGAGGTCAAATATTCGATCCTAAAAAAGGACGGACCTAAAGCTTGGGACGCGGCCGCAAAAATTCTTGAAAGCCTTCCCATAGAGTATCATTCCACGACGCGCGCCCTGGCCGACAGCGCGGCTGATTTCAAAGCGCGATTCAAGTTAAGCTTGGCAGATGCGTTTGCCGCGGCGCTCGCCAAAGAGAAGAAGGCCGAGCTTGTCACGGGCGATCCTGAGTTCCAGGCGATCGAGAAAGAAGTTAAAATTAACTGGTTAAAATAAAATGGCTGCGGCTGCAAAATTGGATTCTGAGGTAACGATAAGCCCCCGATGGCATTTCAATCCCCGCGGGGGCTGCGATCGCATGAGGGACCCGGCGAATGACGCTTTCTTTACTGGCATTTGTCCGCCAACTGAAGCTGAATCAAATTGATGTCTTCGGCGTTCAGCACGCTATTTCCCCGCCCAGTCAGCAGTGCAGTGCCCCGACCGTGAGGGAGTGGGTGCGTTTTCATCCGCGAATTACGCCAATTGACACAAATTTCACGTGGTTCGCGGTTCTCAAAATGCCCGAAATCTTTACCGCGAAATATGCCAATTGACGCGAAAATATTTTGTTTTAACTCGGTTTGCCTGTTTTGTCTCGGTTCGCGCTGAAAATGACTGTTGATTCCTAAAAACAACCAAAAAGTATGGACACCGAAATTATTTACAGGGACGAGAGTTACAAGATCGTTGGCGCTTGCTTTGAAGTCTATCGCGAAAAAGGCTGTGGGTTTCTTGAGCAGGTTTATCAGGAATGCGTGGAGATCGAGCTGCGGCTGCAAGGCATACCGTATGTGGCCAAAAAGCCGCTGGCGCTGGAGTACAAACAGTGCCCTCTGCGTTCGACCTTTGAGCCGGACTTTATCTGCTACGACAAAATTGTGCTGGAATTGAAGGCTGTGAAAGAAAATGCAGACGAGCACAGGGCGCAGGTTCAAATTATCTCAAGGCAACCGGTTTTAAACTGGGATTGCTGGTAAATTTCGGCCACTATCCTAAAGCACAAGTGGAACGCATTGCAGCGGAACGCGGAAGATACGACACAAAGTTCGCCGTCGAATTTTGACCGCAAAATAATTTTGTATTGAGTTTCGTTCGTGTATTTCGCGTGGTTCGCGGTTCTCAAAATGCCCGGATTCTTTACCGCGAAATACACCAAATACGCGAAAATATTTTGTTTTGAACTCGGTTTACCTATTTTGTCCCGGTTCGCGCTGAAAATGACTGTTGATTCCTAAAAACAACCAAAAAGTATGGACACCGAAATTACGACACAAAGTTCGCCGTCGAATTTTGACCGCAAAATAATTTTGTATTGAGTTTCGTTCGTGTATTTCGCGTGGTTCGCGGTTCTCAAAATGCCCGGATCCTTTACCGCGAATTACGCCAATTGACGCGAAAATTCATTTTTTACCGCAAATTCGGTACATTTTGTTCATTCTGTCGGAAACCGTATTATGATTTGCAGTCATAGCAATGGCGAGACGGAGAGGGCGATGACCGGGAGCTAAAGGGGATATGCTCTGAAAGAGGGTGTTCGGAAATTGGTTTTGAGAAGTATTGAAAGTATGGGGTTTTGGCAAATTTGGAAAAATCGCTTCATTTTCTAATCCAGATCCAGCGACAGTTGATTGGGGAATAAGGCGTGAAGTGCTGGCAGGCAAGTTGGCCGCATAAGCATTGCGTGCGCCCTCAAAAGGACAGCCGCATCTGCCAGCAAACAAACAGCCCAAGTGAGCTGGAGGTTGTTAAGAAACATCTGACTGAGCCCAAGTTGATTTTTCTCATATGATTGGGCTGGTTCGATCCACGGGCGTACTTTTTCCAGCAATATCTTTGCAACAGAAGAGGCCAGTGGGATTTGACCAAATAAAATTTCGTGTGCTGATGGCTGATAGCTAAACTGTCGAGCGCAGTGACTTTGTTCCCAACACCTCTCGCACAATGGATCGACAGCCGTAACCCCGAACCAATGTAATTGATCACGCCTCTCCAATCCCAACCAGGTTAGGACTTGTCCCTGAGGACAAACTGCTACCGGGCCGGGTTCAAAGGGTGCAATCAATTTCATATCGGGACGTAATTTGGTAATGACGGTTACGCCCAAACGTTCGCGAATCTTGCGCTGCTCTTCCAAACTGATGTAGCCCATGTCACCCACCACGATGTCTGGCAACCAATGCAGCCATTGAGCGCAATACTGTAAACTGGGCCATAAAAACAACACTTCGCCTCGATTGGCCGGCGCAGCCCACGAAACCACTGGCACCAACAACACTTGATCCGAACGTCGGTTCAGCCACACGCGCAATGTGTGTTTTTTGTAGCCTACAAACCAACGACTCTGGCCCGTCTTAATGGTTCTGCCACCTAATGCGGCTCGACGCGCCGAGTAGTTACCGGTCAACTTTTTTTGTAGGCGCTGGTAGCCGCCGGCAAATCCGTCGCATCAATCAATCCAATCGTTTGGCGTTCCAAAGACAGAGTTTGGAGTAACGGTTCCAACAGAAATTGATTGATACGGCGTAGTCCCTTTGTTCCCAGCAAATCCCGAAAGTCGTGCAATTGGGAAGCTGCAGGCAATCGATAGCGGTTGGGCAGGTGAGCAAACTTGCGCCAGGAGCGTTGCTCCTGCAAAAGGCGCAGCATCAGGTTGAACGAATGTGCTGGCGTAAGCATCGTCAATAAGAGCAATCGGTATAGCTGTGCTGGAGTCCAGTGCCGCTTTCGGCCTCGCCTGCGTTGTCCGACGAGCAACTCATTAATAAAATCATCCGGCACAAAATCAGAAATCTGTTCCAGCAAGGTCGCTGTTCCGGTCGGTGCAAGCTCCTGTTTCATGCCTTGGAACTACCCCTTTTGCCGCTAACTGTCAGCTACAATCCAAAATCTACCATTTTTTAGGCGCATCAGCCTCTGCTTATGTACTTTACACCGCATTTCCGAACACCCTCTGAAAGTCCGTAACATGCGTAACAACGCTGAGCGTCAACGACTTAAACCGTAACAAATCCGCAACAAACCCGCAACAGGGGTGTAACACCAAGGGCTTTCGCGTCCCGCGTTTGCGTTTGTCCCACCAGAGGAGCCCGCCAAGCGCGCCCATGAAGAGAGCGGGATAAACGACAAGAACTGAAAGCCCCCAAAACGGCAAGGTTTGTCTGGATTTCTCGCTTGCCAAAAATCAAAAATAGCCCCAATTTTGGTGCGAATCAGACAATTGCACAGGCAAAAACGGATTCGGCATGGCCGCGAAACAGAGAGATTGGACGCGCGAGGAACACATCCTGGCGTTCAACCTGTATTGTAAAATCCCGTTCGGCCGAATCCACATGGGAAACCCCGAGGTGATTCAACTCGCGAAAATAATTGGACGCAGTGTCGGCTCGGTCTCCTACAAGCTAGCCAACTTTTCCCGACTGGACCCCGAACTTCAGGCGCGGGGAATCAAGGGAATGCCGCGCGGCGCCAGGGGTGAAGAGGCCGTTTGGCGGGAATTTGAAAACGATCCGGAGTCGTTAGCGTATGAAAGCGAGCGTCTGCTGGCTAAATTCACCGGGCGCAAACTTGAGGAAGTTGCGCAAATTGACGAGCGCGAATTGCCAAAAGAAGGAATCGAGCGCGAGCGCATGGTCCGCGTACGCGTAAATCAGCATTTCTTCCGGACTGCGGTCCTTTCGGCATACGACTACAAATGCTGTATCACCGGTTTGGCCGTTCCAGAACTGCTCGTGGCAAGCCATATTATTCCATGGGCACGAGACGCCAAGCAGCGCATGAATCCGCGCAATGGCCTTTGCCTGAACGCTCTCCATGATCGCGCCTTTGACCGTGGGTGCATGTGGATTAACGCAGAACTAAAAGTATGTTTTGCTCCCCGGTTTTTGAAGGACAAATCGCCTACATTGGAATGGCTTACGAGTTTTAACGGACAGCCCTTGAATTCGCCAAGACGCTTTCCACCGGATTTATCACTTTTGCGCCAGCACGCAGACAAATTTTCCGCTGTTGAAAAATGAGCGAATCATTATTTTAATAACAAATGCCCGGCGGCCCTGACAATCCAGAAGTGAAAGAAGAAATCGGAACCCCCGTTCCATTCCGTTTCCATCCTCGTGTGTTCGCGGCTCTCGGTGCTGACTTGGTGACAAGCGATTTAGTAGCCGTCATTGAACTCGTTAAAAATTCCTACGACGCTTTCGCCCCGCGTGTTGATGTTCGATTTCTTCGTGACGGCGTCGGCAAATTGTATTTGGAAATCGAAGACAATGGTCTCGGAATGAACGATAAAACCATTGAAAATGTATGGTGCGTAGTTGCAACGCCGTTCCGCGTTGAAAATCCGACCAGCGAACGGCAGACAGGCGGCGAGAAGAAGCAGCGCCGTGTTTCTGGAGCAAAGGGACTTGGCCGCCTCTCCGTCGCGAGGTTGGGGGAAAAATTGGAGTTGTTTACGAAACAACGAGGCGGCAAGGCGTGGAATGTTACCGTCGATTGGAATAAACTTGCGGACGCCGACGATCTGGAGCATTGCACTGCGTTCATGAGGCAAGCCGTGGCGTCTGAGTTTTCCCATGAAGCTGGAACATTGTTGCGGGTCACTCGGCTCCATTCGGACTGGCCAGAAAATGAAATTGACGAACTCGCTGATGGGCTATCCCGTCTCAAACCCCCATTCAAACAGCTTGGAGACTTCACAGTTTTTTTGACTGATACCCGGAACTCGGAACTCCCGGTTGAGATAAAGACCTCCAAATTTATCGACAATCCGGTCTATCAAATAAAAGGCAAGATAACCGAATCAGGATTTTTAAGTTACCACTACAATTATCAGCCATATTCCGGCAAGAACCGCTTAGCAGCCCGTTAAAGAATGGCATTTTTTCCAACACGCGCGGATAGAGCGAACGGTGCGGTTTGCCACCAGCGATACCAGGAGCAACCCGGGTATGCCTATCAACCAAACGCAGATCCGGTTCGTTGCATGGCTGG
>DASYYL010000045.1:0-5622 GCA_035933915.1 Verrucomicrobiia bacterium | reverse complement strand
CAGCCCAGGGTATCGGCGATGGATGGGTTGGACGGGGCGATCTCGCTGGCCCGTTGCGCGAGCGGGTATGCTTTATCAAGCTCGTTCAGATGGTCTGCGTAAATGCACGCCAGATTGTTGAGGGCCACTCCATTGTCCGGTACAATAGCGAGCAATTTTTCGTAGATATCCCGGGCATCTGCGTAATCTCCCTGCGAATTATAAATAATGGCTTTGAGCATCACTGCGGTTAAATCGTTTGGGTCCTTATCGACAGCGATTTGCAATTCTTTCAGAGCTTTTTGACTTTGCCCGACCGCCAGGTAGATCTGTGCCAATAGTAAATACGCAGCCTGGGAATTGGGCTGGAGTTTGATAGCTTTTATGAGGGCTGACTCAGCCTGGTTTGTTTCCCCTTCGGCGGCGAGGGTGGTTCCTAAAAGCAATTGCGATACTGCGAGGTTGGGGTCGCGAACGACCAATTGTTGCACTCGCTGCAGAGCGGCGGAATATTGTTTTTCCGCCAGGTCCAGGTCCACCAATTGTTCGACAGCGGGCAGGTAATCCGGCTGGATGCGAAGTGCTTTCTGAAATTCGGCCCGCGCTGCATTCCGTTGATTTTGTTGGAAAAGTAAATCGCCCGACAACACAGGAACCTGGGCGTTGTCTGGATAGGCATTTTCAAGTTCCCGATAAATTTCAATGGCGTTATCAGGCTCGCCTTGGGCACGATAAGCGTCGGCCAGTAAAACCAACGCCTGCGGCAAGTGAGGCTGGCGCCCAACCAACTGCTTTAAATTCACTATGGCCAAGGCTGGGTTGCCGTAGGCGATTTCGGTTTGGGCGCGCAAAAGAACGGCATCGGCGAAATCGGGCTTTAGTTTCAAAACCCGGGTGAGAGTGCTATCGGCTTCGTTTGTTTGATTGTTGGCAAGGTAGGCCTGGGCCAGCACGTATAGAACCGACGGAGTATCGGGATAAATAGCTGACAACTTTTGATAGTCAGCGACGGCGCCAGCGGGCCGGGCTTGCATCAATTCCAGGCGCCCGTGGAGCAGCATGCCATCAAAGTTGCGTGGATCGCGACTCAAAACATTGGCCACCAACGTCATGGCATTGGAGCGATCATTTTCAAGGAGGGAGAGCTGCGCCAATGTAGTCCATGCCGGAAAGTAAAACGGCGTTCGCGCGATCATGTCTCGCAGTAGCCGTGTTGCCCCGGAAGAATCGCCGGCCAAAATTTTAAATTGGGCATACCGGACGCCATCGCCGAACCAGACTGGCGCCAGGTTGGCCGCTATCTGAAAAGCATGATCCGCTTGTTTTAAATCCTTTTGCCCATAGAAGACACTACCCAGACCGATGTACGCCTCACTAAAATTTGGATCAAGCGCGACGGCATGTTGAAAGTGGTTCGTGGCCGTCTTCGGGTCGTTTTGACGGAGCGCGAGAATTCCCAAAGCGGTCTCCAGAGGGGCCGCATCGCCCTTTTTTTGCAATTCCCGAAGTTGGAGGCAAACGGCGCTAAAGTCATTGGTGGCGACAGCTTTCGCCAGCAAAAGCGGGGCCAATTCATCGTATGGATTCTGCAATAGAACCGCAGCAGCCTCGCCGGCGGCTTCTTTTGAGTGCCCATATGCAAGATACAAGGTGGCCAATTTCACGCGCACGTCCAGGTTACCAGGATCAGTTTGTTTAGCCTGGAGCAGAACCGGCATCGTTTCGGGACCGCGACCCTCATAGTAATAAATCGCACCAAGGCGACTCCACGCTTTTGCATTTTGTGGTTCATCGCGCAGGATATTTTCATATTCAATTTCCGCCGATTCGTATTGCCCGGAATCGAAGAACCGGTCGGCGCGCTTTAAATGATAAGACGCTTTGGCTCTGGCTGTGCATCCTGCGCCTGCGCCGGCCAACAGGACGATCGCGGCAAGAATCGGAATCCAATGAATCAATTTGCGCATGGCTGTCTCTCGATGCTCGTCGTTTGGCCGGAGGGTCGTTTCTCTGATTTAAGAAGAAGGAAGAGCAGCAAAAAAAATGGAATGAGCGACAATAAGAAGAATATCGGTCCGCCTTTTCGATGCAAGGGTGATTCAATCATTTGCGGCCCCCAAAGAATGCAAAGCTGCCCGATGACGAAGACGCGAAATCCATTGCGGAGCAGGCCCAGCAAAACCACGATAAGCACCAGGACGACCCGTTTCCACAGCCTCCGCAAGAAGATATGCCCGCAGAGCAAAGCAGTAATAAACAATACTATAGTCGAGTGGATGCCGCTGCATTCGGGAGCGATTGAAAGTTTGATGTCGGAAAGTTGAAATGTCAATCCATCCTGAAGAAACGGTGTTCCAGACAGCCAAAAGAATCCGGCCGCTACCGAGGCTGAACCGCTCTGCAAAAATGCGTCCATTTCCTGAATGGCCGAAGGTGGCAAGGGTGAAAGCAAAATGAGAAATCCCAATGGGAACGCCGCTACGCGCATAGCCGGCAAACCCCAAAACAACGATGCAATCCCATAGAGAAACAGGAGAAAACATATTGTCATGACCGAAAAATAATCTTCGTTTACGGCGAGCACCGCTGGACGAAGCCACAACCAATATGCGGCAAGAAGCACGCTGCCAGCCAGGAGAAAGGCCACGCCCAACAACCGCGCCGGAGGCACAGAAAGCGGCAGGCTTGCTCTCTTTAGCCACACCAGATAAACGCTGATAAAAGGTATCAGAAGAATATACGAATAGAGTTCGCTGCCCGCCGCAAAACGGAACAGTTTCCAGAGTGGAATTGCAAATCCACACGAAAGGATGGCCACCGTCAGCACAAAGCGCCGCACCTCCCACGCGGGAAATTTGGATTTATTTTCCAAAGGAACAGACCGGAATTTCAATTGAGGCGGCCAGGCATTTCAGCCTCGGCCTGTCAGAGCAAATTACCGCGAGTCAATATGTGTAGGAGATGTCAAAGCCGACCTGATTGCTCGCATAACTGAAGGCAGATGAGCCAGGAGCAAAGCCACTTTGCGTGGAAGAATTTTCACTATATTGGTAAAAAATGGAAACCGTCCCGCGCTTCGGAAAGGGACAGGACAAGCAGGCGTTAAACGTGTAGACATCGTCATTCCTGGAATTGGCCACGCCGAGTTTGGCGGTTGCGATGTAACTGTCTGAGGAAAAGCCGCCGCTCAGGTCCAGGCTAAGCCCTCCAAACAAACGCTGGTTGAAATCTGCTAATATGGACGTGGATTCGAGGTTTTGATTGGCGAAAGCTGACGTGCTGAGAGTACGACTTGCGGTAACATTTATTTTTGTTTGACCAAAGGGTTGATATTGGGCAGAGCCGCCAAAGATGGGGGCGAGCGTACCGCTTTCGCCACCGCTCAAATATTCCTGGTCCTCCAGGCCACCATTCAACTGAAAGCTGATTTTGTCGGTAATGCGCCAACTGATTTGAGCCTGATACTGTTGAAATGTGGAATCAGGGCTGTCTTGTTGCTGATTATACCCCATGCCCAGACCGATGCCTGCACTGAGTCGGGGCCAAAACTGGTCGTTTAGCCAATTCATCGTCGACCATGAACGAGAATTGACAACGCCAAGGGTAAGGTTCGTAGAGGAATTTTGCCCGTAGTCATTGAAGTTTTGGTTGAGCCCCATATTCACAGAGAGCTTTTCATTGATTTGGTAAACTGCGCTGCATAATGTGGAGTAAGTTTGCTGTTCAGTTTGCCCGCCGGTTTCGATCTGCGGATTATCAGTATAGGCATAACTTTGAGAAGCAGTGACAAACCAATCGCGCCAAGTGGTTCCCCACTGGAGTTGAACGGATTGATTGATCGTATTTCGAAAGGCGTCGCTGGAATAAAAGGTAAACGCTGGCGTGTAACCGAGAGTCCAGTGCGGGCCTGCTTCGAGCACCACCCCGGGAGACAACTGCTGAACCACTGAATTCTGCTGTGATCCAGGCGAGGATTGTATTCCATTGCCGTAGGTGAACTGGTAGAATATATTTGGTTTGATGACGAGCGGGCCAAACTTAAACGGCTGATTTTCTTCGAGAGCGACCGGTCCGAGAGCAAAGACGCGCATCTGGACCGGTTGATTAGTTTGATATTCTTCTACAGATGCGGGCACGACGGGAGGTGTCGCCGGCGGAGGAGCCAGAACACTCTGAGCCATAATTCCCGGCGTGAATGCCGCTACACAGAACACCGTCGTTTTCCACGGATAGGACGAGGGGCGAGAACTGCGGTTTCCCGGGACAAAAATGCCCGGAACTCTCATGTTTGGCGTGCGAACAATTTTTCGAATAGTGCCATAGCGTCAAGGTCGCTAAAAGACCCGACGGGATTTTCATTCGTAAGAACGGACGCCGGCAGCGGCGCTCCCTCGCGCCATTTCCGCAAGGAACCTTTAAAGGCGTCTTCGGCGGCGCTCATCGTGACGCCAGCTGCGTGTAATTTGGCCGTATCGAGAATGTAACCGGCAAACGAAGTCCCGACCGGCGTCTCAACGTGGCCTGATTCTTCGTTTTCCAGCAGCTCGATTTCCCGAATTGGTTTGAGGATTTGCCGGGTCAATTCCACTACCCGCTCGATGGTCACCGCGCCCACATTAACGACATTGTAAATTCCGAAAGCCGCCCTTTTATCCCACAATTCCAGGCAAGCCCGGACAAAATCATTGAGTTGCGAGACTGAAATAATGGTGTCATAGACGGTCCTGGAGCGCTGCAATCTCGAGAGAAGATTTCGGCCATCGTCACGCTCGTCGAACATTGTTCCGGGGCGCCAGATATAACATCGGCCCATTCCCTGTATCGCTTCTTCGGCCAGGGCTTTGCTCCCACAGTAAAAATTGCACGACGCGCGTCGGAAGGAAAGGTTTGGTTCATCCGATTCTGTGAATCCGTGAAATCGATTGGGATAAGTGGCGAAGCATTGACGAATTTCCGGACGGCTGAGGTCTCGTTCAACCCGCATTTGGCCGCCGGGCATTTCCACTTTTGCGCCGGAGTAAATACTTCCCGATGAAACGTGCGCCCAGGGCGTATTGGTCATGAGGCAAGCGCGCGCGATAGTTTGTGGAAGCAAAGCATTGGCGCACAACACTTCCCAATGGGCCGATTCGCGGGCTTCCAAATTTGGATTTGGGGCGTAGCCTGCGGCGTTTATCACGAAGTCAGGCTTCATTTTTCGGACATAACTGAAAAGTACATCAAAGTTCGAGTAATCAACGGCCTTCCGAGTCAATGGAATAAAAGATATTCTCCGCTGGCGCATTTCTGAGGAAAAAGCCTGGCCAACATAGCCTGTGGCTCCTAATAGCAGGATCATAAAATTGAGATTGAGCTAACCCAGGTTTCGGGACAACAGGGCCTTAATATTGCAATTTCCATGCTAAACCCACACGCATCGGCCAACATTAATCATAACAATCTGACCACCAAACACTTGTGAGATAATTAATTTTTGGCTCCCTCGAGCGAATTTCTCAAACCCGTAAAATTCTCTGACGCGCATGTCCGTACAATTGCACGCAAGTTATTCATTTTAAAACATTTACGCCAACATGCCTGCAACGTCGGAAATCTTATCACTTAGCGGGTGCGTGTTAGGCATGTTTTGGCGAGAAGAAGAGT
>DASYYL010000029.1:0-13861 GCA_035933915.1 Verrucomicrobiia bacterium | reverse complement strand
GATGCGACATTTTACAGTCAGCAAGGTGGACGGACTGGCTTGTTGAGTGGCGGGCAATTCAAAGCCATCGCCGAATCGTTGCAAGGCGCAAGCGATGTGAAGACTCTCAGCAACCCGCGAATCGTGACAGGAGATGGCATGGAGGCTGAGTCCACGACCCATGCAGCATCCGTTGGCGGCACCAATGCCAACGTTGGATAGGAACTGGAAGTCATTCCCTATTACTCGACTAACTCATCGCAATTTAATTTGGGCCTGAACGCAAAGCTAAATCTCCTGACAGGCAGTCCAGCTCGGCCTGATTTTCAGTCTATCCGGATAACCAATCAAATCGCATTGTTTCCCGGCGAGACGGCTGTTTTGGAGACTGAGATGCCTCCCGGGGCGTGGGTAGACGACCCGACTAACATCTCGACCGGCGCCCGGAGCCTCCTGGTTTTTGTCACGCCATCGTTGCCGGACGGACAGTATCTTTCGAGGCTGGTTCCGGCAACGCCAAGCAAATAATTTTGAAGGATTCAAAATAGCCGTTTACGGGTGGGGACGGCGCAGCGCCCTGCTCCTGCCAGTTCACGGAATTGAAAAATCAATTGCCCCGTTCCAATTCCGATATACATTGGCTGGCCTGTTGACCAATGACAAAAGACCAGCAACCAATTCCATCGCTGCCTCCGGGCGTCACGATGACCACCCTGGAAAACGGCCTCGTCATCATCGTGCGCGAAGATCATAGCGCACCCGTCGTTTCCGCCCAGGCATGGTGCATGAGCGGCAGCATCCACGAAGGCGGGTGGCTCGGCGCGGGCCTTTCGCACGTGCTCGAACACATGCTTTTTAAGGGCACCGCTACGCGCCCCGGCAGCCGCATTGATCAGGAAGTCCAGGAGGCCGGCGGGTATATGAACGCCTATACCAGCTTCGATCGCACAGTGTACCACATTGACGTGCCCAACACGGGCGCCCGCACGGCGATAGACATCCTCTGCGATATCATGCAGAACGCCAGCTTGCCGCCGGACGAATTGGCCAAAGAAATGGACGTGATTCGCCGCGAGATGGACATGGGCCAGGACGACCCCGGCCGCCGGGCCAGCCGCCGACTTTTTGAAGTCGCCTACACGCGCAGCCCCTACCGTTTCACCATCATTGGCTACCCCGACATCTTTAATGAGCTCAAGCCCGACGATATCCGCAATTATTACCACGAGAAATATTCGCCAAATAATTGTTTCTATGTCGTCGCGGGCGACGTGAAAAACGACGAGGTGGTCGCGCAGATCAAGGAAGCCTACGCGAAGACGCGCTCGCGCGCGCTACCGCCGATCGTTCTACCCGCTGAACCTAAACAAGCCGCTCCGCGCGAGGTCATCGAGGAAGCGCCCATTGAGCTGGGCCATTTCCATTTTGCCTGGCACATCCCGGAGCTGCGGCATCCGGATGTTCCGGTCATGGACGTGCTATCAGTTCTGCTGGGCGCAGGGCGCAGTTCCCGGCTGTTCCAACAGGTCCGCGAACGCCAGGGCCTGGCGCATCATGTGGATGCATGGACTTACAGCCCCGGGCTCCCCGGTGTCTTTGGCATGAGCGCGGTCGTGGATGCCGAAAAATTCGCCGCCGCGCGCGACGCCATGCTCGCGGAAGTTGAGAAGGTAAAGACCCACGTCGTTACTTCGGATGAACTTCAAAAAGCCGTAAAGCAATTTGTTTCGGCGACACTCTCCACCCGCAAGACGATGGAAGGCCAGGCCCAGAATCTGGGCGGTAATTGGATCGCTGCCAATGACTTGAATTATTCGGAACGCTATCTTGCCGCCGTCAAACGGATTACAATCGCGGACATTCAGCGTGTGGCGCGCCATTATCTTACCGAAGAAAACCGCACCCTTTATGCGCTGCTGCCCACGGGCGCGGCCCCTAAGGCAACGCTGGAAATGGTTGTGACCAACGAATTTCCGATCCAAAAATTTGAGTTGGCCAACGGATTGAAACTGCTTTTGAAAAAGGATTCGCGTCTGCCGTTTGTTGAATTTCGCGCGGTGCTGCAAGGCGGCGTTCTGGCTGAATCGTCCGCCAATAACGGCATCACCCGCCTTCTCTCCAACATGCTGCTCAAAGGCACGGCCAGGCGGACTGCGGAAAAAATTGCCACTGAAATCGAATCTATCGGCGGGCACATCGACAGTTACGGCGGCAACCAGAGTTTCGGCCTGAACGCCGAAGTTTTGAGCGCCGATTTTGCGATCGGGCTGGACCTGGTGTCGGATGTTCTGCTGAATCCCAACTTTCCGGCGAATGAATTGGAGCGCGAACGCGAGATCCAAATAGCCGGCATCGCCGCGCGGAAAGATGACCTTCTCAAAAGCGCCGGAGTGGCTATGCGCCGCGCGTTGTTTGGGGGCAGCGGTTTTGGCCTTGATCCGATCGGCAGCGAAGAAATCGTTCAGCGGATTTCAGGGGCCGATTTGAAAGCGTTCCATCAAAGGCTCGCTGTGCCAAACAATTGCGTTCTGGCCGTCTACGGTGACATTGATATAGCCACTGCCAAAGCCGCCGTCGAAAAGGCATTTGGCAACTGGAAAGGCGGCGAAGCCGTCAGGCCAGCCGCGACGGCTGCGAAAGCGCCGGCATCAAATCGGGTCAACGAAACCCGCGACAAAAAACAGGCAGTCCTGGTCATCGGCTTCCCCGGAACGACGATCCATGACGACGACCATTACGCCCTCGAACTTATCCATGAAGCGTGCAGCGACCTTGGTTCGCGGCTGTTTTTGCGAATCCGCGAGGAGCTCGGCCTGGCCTATTACTGCGGTTCACAAAATTTCGCGGGTGTTGTTCCGGGGTACTTCGCCTTTTATACCGGCACCGAACCTTCCAAGGCCGAACTGGTAGAAAGCGAGTTGTTAAAAGAAGCCGAACTATTGCGCACCGAAGGACTCTCTGACGCCGAGTTAAAGCGGGCGAAGGCGAAAGTCGTCGGCCAGAAGAAAATCCATCGGCAGGACCTGGGCAATCTTGCATCCATCACCGCGCTCGACGAGCTATATGGCCTGGGCTATCAACATTCGGAACTTGATGACGCCAAATTCGAAGCCGTCACCCTCGACCAAATCAAAGCCGTGGCTCAAAAATATCTGAAGCCGGATGGGTTTGTGGTGTCGGTCGTGAAACCGTGAGCGGAGGGTTGGATTGGTGGATCAATGGATTGATGGATAAGTGGATTAATGAGTTATCGGCGTGCGTTGCACATTTTTTGGGTATAGGCGGAGAAACGGGAAACGAAGGGTTTTTGGGGGTGAAAAATGGCGGTTTTATTGAGCAATTTGAAGATTTTGAAGTGGGAAACGAATGGGCCAAAGACTATGCAGTAATTGTGTAAATTGGGAAGGATAATTGGCGGTTTTGGGTGAATCTCTTTTAGATGAAGTTTTGGGCCGTTACACACGTTACATTGTTGAATACCAGTAAGTTAAGGTTACATTAAGAATACGTTGCGGCGATGGAGTTTTTTTGTCGACTCGCCGCCTTAATGGTTGACTTCTTCACGAATTCGTTTTTGCCACGCATGCCTGCATATTGTTTCATATGTTTTTGCCGCAACGCCGGGCGATGCAGATAAGCCTGCTGAACAGCCCAACTGGTGCTGGGGTCATCCGCAAAAGACCACAGCAAAGACAAATCCGCTTCACGTATAGGGGCTTCAGAGACGAGTTCAAGGATCGCAATTCGCATGGCCTTTTGCCTGGCTTCATCGGCTCCTTTGAAATTTTTTTAGCCGTAACCAGACTGGCAAATCACCACGCCGCCTTTCCAATAGGCAGGCCACCGGCATGAATATATCGATTTGCTTGCCTAACGGGGCTCCAATTAGGCTGCGCTCGCAGAGCTTCAAGAATGCTGAAGTCGCTTGGCTCGATGCGTTTTCGGTGCAACGTCCTATCCCTGCCAGGAGTTCGTCAAGGCTTTTTTCTAGATTGGAGATGCAAGTCGCTCCTTCACGGTCGCGGCTCTGCTCGTTTGGGCTTCTGCGGCCCATGTTGCATGAAACGTGCTCCTCGGAGGTTCCGAAATCAAGGAACTAAAGCCTGAGTTTTAGTTGTCACTGGATCGAAAAGGATATGACTCGTATTCCACTATATTGGAATATATATCCAGTATGAAGGAAGAAGCGTCTGATTTGACGCGGCGCATCGCGGAACGCCTCAGGCAATTGCGTGCGACGCGCCGGTTCTCGCTGGATATTCTGGCTCGTCGCAGCGGCGTGAGCCGGTCGATGATTTCATTGATCGAACGCGGCGAAAGCAGTCCCACGGCGGTGGTGCTGGACAAGCTGGCGGCGAGTTTGGGTGTGGCGATGGCTTCGTTATTTGATGCGCCGGCGATTGCGGCGGAGCCGAATAAGGGGCCGGTAGCACGCCGGGCTGAGCAGGCGCAGTGGCGTGATCCGGCTTCGGGCTATCTGCGCCGCGTCATCTCGCCGCCGGGAGTGCGGCAGCCCGTGCAGATTATTGAGGTGCTTTTTCCGCCGCGGGCGCGCGTCGCTTTTGAGGCCAGCCGCCGGGACAGCCACGTCCATCAGCAGGTGTGGGTGCTCGAAGGCGAGATCGAGATTGCCAGCGATGCCGAACGTTACCGGTTGCGTGAGGGCGACTGCCCGGCAATGCAACTTGAGCGTCCGAAAATGTTTTATAATCCCACGCGAAAAACCACGCGCTACGCGATTGTCGTGGCGACAGAACCATCATTTGAGCAATGAAAACGCGCTATACAGTTCGAATGGCCACGGAATCGGATCTCGGGGCCATTAACGACATCTATAACCATTATGTGCTACACTCGACGTGCACGTACCAGGAACAACCGGAAACAATGGACGATCGGCGGCAATGGTTTCGTCGTCATGGAGAGAAACATCCGGTGACGGTGGCACTGGAGGATCGCCAAGTGGTTGGCTGGGGCTCGCTTTCGCCATTTCACGCAAGGTCGGCCTACCGACACACGGTCGAGAATTCGATCTATGTCCATCACGAGCATCTGCATCGCGGAATCGGCTCGCTTCTATTGGAAGATTTAATTGAGCGCTGCCGCCACCTGGGGCACCGCGTTATCATTGCCGGCATTGACGGTGAACAAACGGCAAGTGTTGGAATGCACGCGAAATTTCATTTTGAGAAAGTGGGATATCTGAACCGAGTGGGTTTCAAATTCGGCCGCTGGCTGGATGTGATCTATATGGAGCTGGCGGTGGAGAACTAAGCACTGGGATTTCGCGCGAAGGGTGGGAAAGGAATTGCACGGGATCGGCACCAGCCGCACATTTTTTGTGAATATGTAAGTAAATTGGTAAACGAGGGTGGAAAACGGCGTGAATTGTGCGTTTTTATTGGAAAATTCAGCGAAAAAGGGGGTTTAAATGAGGCAATCGAGATTTCGTGGAAGGCGCTGGTTGTGGGGACAAACTGTCCCCACTCCGTGTTTGGCTGGCGCTGTGACCCGCTGCATTTAAAACGCAATTCCGATTTCGATATTGGTGTGATTCATGGGCAACTGAATGATTACGCGATTTTGGGTTGAATCGTGTTTCCAACCGGGCTCGCTCGACCCAGTTACTGGTCCGGTTACCTCTGAAATCCGTTTGCCATTGACCGTAACTGATTTTACGAGCTTCGCTCCATAAACCAACAGGTAATCCGTTTCGGTTTGATTGAGTGTCACAGTGAATCCATTTGTCATAGCGCGCAGCTTCACCGCTGCGCCGGATATTTGCCGGGCCGGTTCCGGTGAAAGCGGCTTGGCGTCATATTGAAAGGATGCTTCCGCTTCCGTGTCCGGCGGAGTCACAATTAACGCCTTAAGGCTGCCTCCGGTCATGCTTAGGCCGAATTGCAGGTCGCGGTTGAGAGAGACAGGAATGATGGCACCCGAATTTAGGTAAATCGGAATTGTGTCCAGAGGGACGTTTCTTGTGAAAATAGCAGGGCCTTGGACAGTTCGTCCGGTCCATAAGTCCGTCCAGATACCTGGTGGAAAGGCAATCGTCTTGTTATTGTTCTCAGTGACCACTGGCGCGATCAGCAAATCCCGACCAAACATATATTCAGCGTCGTTAGTCGCGGCCGAAAGGTCAGCGGGATATGCCATTGCAAGGGAACGCATGATGGGAACGCCGGTTTCGTTCGCGTCGACCGCGGCGTTGTAAATATAGTCGAGCAGATTTTCCCGCACCCAGGCGCAAAATTTATAATTGGCCACGGCGGCATCACCGTAGTCCCACGGCTCGCGTGGGGTTCGCCCGTGACAACGCATCAGCGGGCTGAAACAAGCCAATTGCGTCCAGCGCATATATACCGCGGGTTCCGGCCAGCCCAGGAAACCGCCCAGGTCGCTGCCCCACGTGGAAAATCCACAGGCGCACAGGTTCAAGGCGCCGGTGAGCACCGATTGCAGCCCGGCGAAATTCGCCGGATGGTCGCCTGCAAATTGCGCCACCCAGCGCTGGTCCCCCGGCGCTGCCGCCCGCCCAAACAAGATGAAATCCTTCCCGCGTTTAGCAGAGAACACTTGATTACACGTGCGATGATAATCGTAGGCGTAAAAATTGTGCATCGCGTCGCCGCGTTTGCCATCGTAGAAAACCGCTTCCTCAGGGACGCGATCGCCGAAATCCACCATGCTTCCCGCCACCCCTACGTCCAGCCGGCGTTTCCACCAGCGCCGGAACAGTTCCATTGCATTCGGATTGCTAAAGTCAACGTAGCCGAGTTCGCGCGACGCCCGTAAGTTTCCGGCATTCAAGAGCGGAAGTTCATTCGTTCGCAAATCGGGCAAGAGTTTGGCCTGGTCGGGCCCGGATATGACGGGCATGAACCAGGACAATACTTTGATGTCGCGCGCGGCCATAAACTGGTTGAGCTCCAGGGACTCACAGCTGGAGCCTTCCGCATAAATGGCCGAGTGCGGGATATCCAGGGTGGCAAATCGTTTCGTCACACGTTCTTCCTCCGCCACTGGATTGTGGGAGGTGGCATTCCAACCGCGCCCGGTCCGGCCCATCCAGGGTTCAAACGCCCATTTTGGCGGTAATATCGGTTTGCCCGTAAGGTCTGTATAGGACTCGATGGCTTGTTCAGGAGGACCGATCCAGAAATAATAATCAATAATTGGTCCCTGCTGCGTGAGCCGATAGTGTTGTGGATCTGTCTTTCCAATGTCCGCCCGCAAGCGATATGTGGAATTATCGAAGACCGTGTAGCCTTTGGAACTGTGAAACAACCCGATCGGTTTATAGGTTTCATTCATCAGCCCGATCGTATTGCCGAACCAATCGTCCATGCCCCAGAGCGTGAGAACATTTCCATTTTCATTGAAGCGGTCGTAGCGTTCTCCGAAACCGAAGATGACTTCATTTGCGTCAAGGCTGTTATTGAAATCGACGGCCGAAATCCTTCCGTCAGTACCGAAGCGGACGCTGAGATCGTTCTGACCTATCTGCGTTACCAGATTGCCGGCAGTATTATAAAATGAAACTTCGAATGGGTCCTGGCTGACAACCATATTGCCGCCTGAGGTGGCAATGGAGAAGGATTGGGCAAAGGGAACTAATTTTAACGGCAATAGTTCGTCGGGCTTGAAATACCCTTCGTCATCGCCGCAGAGCCGAATGCCTCCTGTCTTTGGCAATGACAGATGCAGGTTCACAGAATGATCGCCCGCAAGGCAAAACATAGACAAAACGTTTCCCTCCATTTCAAAACCGTCCATCCGCGAAATTGGGATCCATTGATTGATGTCGCCAGGGTAGCCGTCGGCGAACCATTTTCGGGAAGCGAAATGAAGTTGATGAAGGTAGCGATCAAGCAGCCGCCAGCCGGTCGCGGTGTCACCTTTTTGCAAGGCATCGTTGACCTGGCGCCGAATTTCATACGGCGAGAGGTCATTGGTCACAATCGAACCCCGGCCAAGCCGAAAGTTGAAGCCCTCGAGTGCCAGCAGGTCGGTCCATCGCTGCGCCAGCCAAAGCCGCGTTGCAAAGTTCCTGGCGCTTGTGGGTCGAAACAGGGACTGTTCCATTTCCCATATCGCTTGAACAGTTTCCTTATCGGGATACGTACGCAAAGCCGGTCTTTGCCAGCGAAGTGTTCCGGATGGCAAACGGCATAAATTCGTATTCGCGTCCTGGATTGGCTTCGCGCCGGAAAAGTGCGTTTCGATGAATAAATCCATCGGCGGCCGTTCGATAAAATCAAATGCCACCGGGCTTGTCACTTCGCCGTCGCGCCACCGCGCACGCACCGGGAGCAAGCCGAAATAATCGCGGGGCTTTCCGCCCAGGGTGTTCCACGGGATGCGGATGACAGCAGTCCATTGATTGGTCCCCTTCACAACTGTCGTTGAGAAAGCATTGACCCTGGGAATGTGGCTCGGACCTCGGGCATTACCCTCATCCTCGCCGGGCTCCGCCAGGTACCTTGTTCCGTGTTCGTACCCGAATTTAAATCCGGCCAAAGTTACGGTAAATTGAAAATAAGCCGGCTTATCTGTTTCCGGGCAAATGAACAGGTCTACTTTGTCGGGAAATGAAGAATCCTGGTCCCAGGGCGCATCCAGTTGCGAATACCAGTTGTCGTTTCGATTGGTCGCCGGAAACGCCAAATCCGGTTCCACGCAACGAAATACCACAATAAGGTTGTTCGTATCGCAAGCGACCCGGCATTCCGTGGCCGCCCGCGCTATGCCCACACCGCCCGCGCGATAAAATTGGTCCAGCGAGACGGTATTATCGCCATTCGTCAAAACCTCAGTCAAAGACGGCGTGCCTGAAAATGGCGGCCGCAGAGTGATTGCGTTCACGCCCCAGACAGCCGTTTCCGCCTGCATGCGAAGAATCAGGCCCCAGAATAAAAGGCTGCAGATGAATCGTTTAAAGGCTTTCAATGGATTCCTAAAGTCCTTCAAACAATTTGCCCGCAAACTCTGGCGCGGCGGCGGTAAAAATCCTTTTTGCGTCGAAGAATTCCGCGAGCAAAACTGCGTTGGATTTCGCCGAGGCGTCCGGGCGGCCAAAGGAAACGAGGATGACTCGTGCGCGCGCGCGGAAATTCGGCGGAAGCGCTTCGAGCGTCAGTAGAACATGGTTCACCACGCCCAAGCGGTTTGGCGCGACGATGATGGGCGTGGCGTCAAGCTGCAAAATTAAATCTCGCGAATTGAAATTGTCGCCGAGCGGACTCAACAAGCCGCCTGCTCCTTCAATCAGCAACACCTCGAATCGTTTTTGCATCGCCCGGGCGTGCGCGGCCACCTGGGCCAACTTCAATTTTTTGCCTTCACGCCGCGCCGCCAGCGAAGGGGCGATGGCCGCCTTAAAGTGCCACGGGTTGATCTCGTCGAGCGACAGCACACCGTCGATAGCCCCGGAAATCTTTCGCGCATCACCCCGGCCACCGGAGCAAATAGGTTTCAGCGCGGCGGCGTTGACGCCCTGCGCGCGCAAATGTCGCGTCAGCAAAACCGTCAAAACGGTTTTGCCCGCGCCTGTATCCGTGCCGGTGATGAAGAAAATGCGTTTCATCGGCCGCCATAGAAGCGGAAAGGAGGGCCGACATCAAGCATGCCATGGGACACATCCTCAAAATTTGAGCAGATTGCCGGCTGTGCCCAGGCCCTTCTTGACAACGCGCCCCTTCAGTTCGACCTTTTTATACAATGAGAGTTAGCAAAATAAACGCGGTTAAATATCTCACGCCGGCCTTGTTGGCGGCGGCGCTGCTCTCGAGCTGCGCGAGCTATCCGATCTCAAAAGAGTATCGGCAGCAAGAGAGGCAAATCACCCTGGACGAGGCCAGGGCCAATCCGGATGGTACGCGCGGCGCGGTCGTCATCTGGGGCGGAAGAATCATCAACCTCACCAACGACGCCCATGGCGGGACGATTTATATTTATTGTTTGCCTATGCCCGAAAATGAAAGGCCGCTCACTGGCACCCCCAGTCCCGGACGATTCATCGCCACCAGCGCGCACTTTTTAGACCCCGAAATGTTCCCTAATGGCAGTCTCATAACTGTGGCCGGGCAACTCGACGGGGTTCGGACCGAACAACTTCAAAATTTCCCGTATCCCTACCCCGTACTACAAATTGGAGAAACGCACGTCTGGCCCCGTGAATCGGAAGGATATGGATATTATTACCCCTATTACGGGTATTACCCGCCGTATTGGGGCTGGTGGGGACCCGATTGGTGGTGGTGGGGCGGACCGTATTATTACGGTGGATATTATTATGGCGGATATCACGGCGGTTACCATGGTTACTATGGCGGCGGAGGAGGGGGAGGCTTTCACGGTAGTGGCGGAGGCGGAGGCGGAGGCTTTCATGGGAGCAGCGGCGGACATGGAACAAGCGGAGGAGGGGGTGGTGGTGGAAGAGGATTTGGCGGAGGCGGCGGAGGTGGTGGAGGCCACGGGCGTTAACGCTGAACGTCGAATTGGCAGCGCCACTGGCATGCAGCTCTGCTTTACCGATTTTTCCGCCTCCACACTCCAACGCCAACGGATAGGAATTGACAGGAATTTGATAATTGACATAATACTCGGCCATGAGGCGACGCGGGAAAATCTTGATTGCCCTGGCCGGAGCGATTTGCGCGGTGATATTGACGGCCATTGTTCGCCATTATCAATTACGCGCGGCCACGGATTCTTATGTCGCGCAGCTCAAGGCTGAAGGCGAACCGATGGATTGCTGTCGGACAGCATCTGGACTATGCGAGCGTACATTTTGAGAATTAGGTCTGCGGAAGTCGCGCAGCGGGTGGTGACTACGGCCATCGCGCTAAAACGGTATCAGCTTAAACACGGAATTTATCCACCGAATTTGGATGCCCTGGTCCCGGGATATTTGCCCGTCGTCCCGCTGGACCCCGTGGACGGCAAACCGCTCCGCTATCGCCCGAATTCGGATGGAACTTATTTGCTTTATTCCGCCGGACCCAACTGCAAGGACGATGGCGGAAATCCGGCGCTGGAAAAATCTGTCGAAGGCGGAAACATGTCCTGGCTGAACAACCACGCGCTCGATTGGGTCTGGCCGCAGCCGCCAACTGCGGCGGAGACTCGGGATTATTGGGCGCACCGGCCGAAGTAGTTGCTGCGACGAAGGATGCCCCTCAACACGCTCCTTCTATCCCTTAATCTGCGCGCCGTATTGTTCGGGCGACATCAGCGATGTCACCTCATCCGGGTTCGCCAGCTTGATCTTGAAAAACCAGCCGCGCGCATAAGGGTCTGTGTTGGCCAGGGCAGGTTCATCCACGACGGCTTTGTTCGTTTCCACGATTTCGCCGCTTACGGGCGCATAAATGTCGCTGGCCGTTTTGACCGATTCCACCACGGCGCACGCCTCGCCGGATTTGACCTGCCGCCCGGCCGCGGGCAATTCCACAAAGACAATGTCTGTCAATTCCTGCTGGGCGTGGTCAGTAATGCCCATGGTCGCCGTGTCGCCGGCCACCCGCACCCACTCGTGCGATTTCGTGTATTTTAAGTCGGAAGGAATGTTGCTCATATAATTGTCCGGAAGCTTACGCCAGGAGTAAGAAATTCAAAAATCAAAAATGGCGCAACGTTCGAGTTATTCTTCAACTTGACTTTTCCAGCATTCAAGCAACATTAACCTGCATTATCCAATTATATTGGAGGTTTCCGCCAACTCATTCTGAGCCAGCCGCGGCAGGCGAAGGGACAACGCCAACCCGCCAAAATGAAATCAAATGAGGAACTTTGAGGTGTTTTTGCCGTTAAGAAAGCTATGACGCATTGGTTTTTGAAAAATGGCCGCCGGACAATTCGTTTTACCGTTCCATTGATATTGATCTTTGTCGTTTCCCGGGCGCGCGCTCTGGATTTTTTTGCCGGCGCTCGCGGCGGCGCTGTTTTGGAGGGCGACGCCGACCGACTGCACCAGGCCGAAATATTCGGGGGAGCCTTCATCTGCCACTGGCGTATCTACTCGAACTGGTACCTGCGTCCCGGCGCGGACGGCTCTGTGGGTTGGATTAGTGACGGCCGTGCCAATGCCTTCATCGGCACGCTGGGACCGCTCGTGGAACTGGGTAAAGGCAAATTTCCACTGACGCTTGAAGGCGGCGCCGCGCCGACTTTTCTTACTCACCATGGCTTCACTCCCAGAAACCTGGGCGATAATTTCCAGTTCACCAGTCATATCGGGTTAAATTGGAGATTCACCGATCACTTCAGCGTGGGCGCGCGTTTTCAACATATGTCCAACGCCGGTCTTGCCCGCGTAAATCCCGGATTGAACGTGGAAATGCTGTCGTTGAGATTTGATTTCTAGATAACTGGTAGCGCGTACGGGAATCGAACCCGTCTTTCAGCCTTGAGAGGGCCGTGTCCTAGCCGATAGACGAACGCGCCATGGGCTCAAATTAGCAGAAGAATCCTAACGAAAGCGAGGGAAAAGGCAAGCGATTCGCGCAGTTGCGACATCAGGCTAACGGCTGCGAACTTTTGACGGGCAGACTTTCCGACGCTTGACACCATCGCGCCAATGGTTAAGCCTGTGGTCCGCGCGGGTGTGGTTCAGTGGTAGAATGCGGGCTTCCCAAGCCTGAGATGAGGGTTCGAGTCCCTTCACCCGCTCCACTTCAATTTAAGCCAATAGAATCAATGCGATTGTGAAAGCAAAGGCATTGAAAGGAGTCAAAGTAAGACATGGAGTAAGATATCCCTCACGCGCAATCTGCGCGGGATGCGCCGCCTCATGCGTCAGCAGATATCTTCCCAAAACGACTCCTGGGGTTAAATCGGGCTGCGGGGTCATTTGCAATGGTGCCCGCGCCGATTTGTAGTTTAAGAATCAATTCGTCGGCGTTATCGCCAAACACTTTTCGTTTTGAAACTCGAACCGGCCAACTCAAGCACTGGCGGGACAAGGGAAGGACTTTTTCCTGGTCCTTTAGGGCCAACGTATTCAGATTCTCGACACATTTGCAATCGCTTTGTTTTTTTCTCATCAGCGTGCCTGGCCCGCGTCAGGCTTGGGCGAGCTTTTTCGCGCAGAAATTATTGAGACTTTCGCCAGCAGCAAGAGCTTTGGCAACCAGACGGCGATGCAACGCCGGTTCAACGCGCACGATGAATTTGCCGCTGAATTTTTTCCCGCCCAACGGTTCGGGCAGTTCTCCGCCATCATTGTGAATCAGTTCAATCATTTCCTCGACGGCCTGACACAATTCCGCATAGACCCCCGCCTCATCGCTGCCGTGAACGCCGCCAAGCATGATTTCCGGGCATCGGCCAATGAAGCATTGATCCTCGTCGCTCCACTCCACGAATTTCGCGTAGCGGGCGGCTTGTTCTTTGATTTGTTTGCGTGTCATACTCAATTCTCGTTGCTCAATTCTCTTTCACCGCATTCAAAGCACGGCGCACGTCGCGTTCCTGATAATGCTTGGCGTCATCGCCCGCGCCGCCGCTGATTGTTACTCGCAATCCTTTCGGATGCGTGAAGTTCCGATGGCTGCCCTTGCCGCCTCGGTTCACAAACCCGACTTTTTCCAAGTCGGCAATTAGTTGTCGCACTTTGCGCGGCATTCCAGTATCAAAATAGTATCACAGACGTTTGTGGATGTCAATAACGCCTCGGAATCAGCGAAGCGCCGGGATTTTTTCGACGGCGGCGCGGAGTTTTTCCAGTTCATGGTGCGTGTATTTTTGATGTTCGGCTTCCGTTTTGTGGCCGGTGAGTTTCATCCGCAATTCCCTGTCAACGCCCTGATTCGCCAGTGCGCTTGTGAAACTGTGCCGCAAGGCGTGAAAAGTGCGGCGTGAGATTTGGCGAATACCT
>DASYYL010000025.1:0-2258 GCA_035933915.1 Verrucomicrobiia bacterium | reverse complement strand
ATTCGACGAAAAGTGTTCTTAAATCAATTTCAATGCTCCAAGCGCCACCTTTGGAATCCGGTGGAGAAAGAACAAATTCGTGACCTGCGGGCGTTCTCTGGTGGGCGTGATACGGAACGTCCAAGACATTCAGCCACGGCGGAAAAAGGCAGGTGAGGACGAAGACGGCAAGTGCTGTTAAGCAAATTGCACGCGCCCGATTTGGCTGTTTGTTCCGCACAAGTATTCAATTCAAATTGCCGGTCGGTGGAATGAATCCCTGTTCGACTGCCTTTCGATACCATTTCTCTCCCTCAACCTCATCCTTTGCAACGCCAAACCCGTCTCGATAACACAAGCCGAGATTGTATTGAGCAGCGGCGTAATTCTGCTCGGCCGCTTTGCGAAACCACTTCACCGCCTCAGTCGCATCCTTCCCAACACCTAGCCCGTCGGCGTAGCAGACACCCAAATTGTATTGTGCATCGGCGTTTTCTTGATCTGCGGCTTTACGAAACCATTTTACCGCCTCCACGTCATTCTTTTCCACACCTTTGCCATTATGATATGCCCAAGCGACATTATATTGAGCTTTAGCGTGATTCTGGTCAGCAGCTTTACGAAACCACACGGCGGCCTCATCGAGGTCTTTTGTGACGCCCTTGCCATGTAAATAGCAGTTGCCCAGATAAAAGCAGCAATCACCAAAATGGTGCCGCGGCATTGCATCTCCATGTTCTGCTGCCTTGCGAAACCACCTCACCGCCTCGGCCTCATCCTGTATAACACCAAATCCCTGCTGGTAATCCAAGCCGAGGCTGTATTCCGCATCTGCGTCTCCCCGTTCGGCTGCCCTGCGATGTTTCTTCACCACATCAACCTCTCCGCCGAATTTACCTAGAAAAACTGCGGTATCATCTGCATCGTCGCCGCTCGCTCGCAAGTGGCGCAAGACCAAGTCACTTGCTTGCTTTGGTGTCAAAGACTCATCAATTGATTTCACTTCGTTGCTCAAATAAATCAATGGAATTTGAGACGTGATTATGCCAAGCACGATGCAACCGACACCAATTGCCAAAGCAATCCATCCTTTGCCAAGCAAACCAATCACCAGACCAACGCCGGTTAAAAGCATGCCCAGCCAGAACACGGCGACGCCGAGCCGGTGTATCGGCCTGCATAATCGCAAAAACATCATACAAGTCTCGCCCTGTTTGAATCCTGCCGCTTTGCCATGTGGCGAGAATAATTGTTTTCAATCGGCTTGCAAGTTTCCGTCGTTGTCCGATACGTGGGGTTTCCGCTCAGTCTGGCTGCCTCCATTAAAGATTTGGCCGGTCACGCCATCCGGTCTATCCGATTGGCACAGTGAAGTCCCCGCCAGTCCGCGCAATCAGAAAATCGGTTCCCCCTGAATGTCGCCCCCAATTTTCAGATTTGCCCGGTTCGCTTCGCCCTGGCTGAAAGGGACTTCTTTTTTTGTGCCATCAGGCCGCGATTGGCGCAGCCCGAAAACTTAAAAAGGAGACTTCCCATGACTGATACCAACAACCAGCCCGCTTCCAAGACACCGACGCACATTGCTTACCATGTCCGCAACCGCGAAGGCGGCAAAGGATTCTGGACACGTATTGGCAGCGCATGGCAGCACACCGACGGCAACGGTTTCAATGTCCAGCTTGAAACAATGCCGATTGATGGACGCATCACTCTACGAGTTGCTACTGAAAAAACCGAATAACCACTTGGGCGGGCTTCACGGCCCGCCCTCATTTTTCCGATTGATTGCTGCCTGAATTTCTTTCAACCCATCCGCCTTTAGCATTCCCTGACAATTTATTTTCAAAAGAGCCAGCAAATCGAACGGGGGTTTTACGTTTGCCGGAATTGCCACAAACGATCCCCAAAACGCATAGATTTTATAGCCGTGATATTCCGGCTCGTAAGGCGTGAGCCATAAATTAACGTCCGTCGTTTTCGAGCCGCTCACCACAGTTGTTGCCAGCGGGTCATTATATGGCAAAAGATTTGTCACGCGATTGAGCCGTGGCTCATCCGACTCCCAGCTATCAAGCGTATTCCTGCGCCACATGATGAAATGTTCTACGTTTTCCGGCGTAATGATTTTTGGTTGGAATGAGGGATGTTCCTTGAAAAGACCTTCAAGGATAACCGTGCCAGCGGCTTCATTGAAATGCAGCGCATCGGAAAAATAGGCAAGTTGGTTTTCCTTAAAGTCAATTTGCGCCGAAAAATCATACACGGGCGCAATTTTGACC
>DASYYL010000261.1:0-2423 GCA_035933915.1 Verrucomicrobiia bacterium | reverse complement strand
CCAGATCCGCCAGCGCCTCGCCGGCCTCGGGCGCACGCCGGAAAATCTCACCGCCATCCTCGTCACCCACGAACACAGCGACCACGTTTACGGCCTGACCGGCATCGCGCGAAAGCTGAACATCCCGATTTACTGCAATCGCGCCACTCAAGAGGCGTTTGAATTTCAATTGCAGACCAAATTCAACTGCAATCTGTTTGAAACCGGCGCCAGCTTCGAAATCGCCGATCTGCTGGTGGACACCTTCTCCATTCCGCACGACGCCCAGGACCCGGTCGGGTTTTTGATCCACACCGCCGCCGGCAAGATCGGGTTTGTCACCGACCTGGGCCACATGACCAAACTGGTCATTGAACGCATTCGCCCCGCGAACGTGCTCGTGCTCGAATCCAATCACGATGTGAAAATGCTGCAGGAATGCCCGCGCCGTTCCTGGAGCCTGAAACAGCGTATCCTTGGCCGCCACGGGCATTTGTCCAATGAAGCCGCCGCCGAAGCCGCCGCGCAAATCATGTCCGCCGACCTGCGCCATCTTTACCTGGCCCACCTGAGCCGGGAATGCAATCGTCCGGAACTTGCCCACTATGTCATGGCCGAGCAGCTCCATCAGATCGGCGCGAGCCATGTTCAACTGCAACTGGCCGCGCAGGATGCGCCGTGCAAAACACTGGAGTTGTAGAATGGAAATGATTCTAATTACACTCATCGAGATCAGATACAAATCTGAGCTATAAACTGCGTGAAAAGCATTCGCTTTCGGACTGACCATCGCCTTTGGTTATGGACGACGCTGGCCTTGTTTTTTTCAAGTTGGTTCTTCCCGATTATCATTGATAAGGCCGGTGGAACACCGATCGAGAGAATACGCTGGTTATTCAATTATGCTGCCTACGGCAACACTACCTTTGACCACATCATCGCGGTCATCTTCGGTCAGGCAATTTTTTCAATCATCGCTTCTATCTTTTGCGCATGGATTATTCAAGTTGGGATTGTCATCGTGCGAACGACTAAACCCGAAACCTTTAATCGAATTACCCGCAATCAGGTTCTTTGCTTATTTGGAATAGCGATAGCCATTTTAATGGCGACATTCCCTCCATGGACCGACACCTATATAACAGCAGCCCCAAGTCAATATTGGCAGGATTTACAGGATTCGATCGGCTATTCATTTGTTTTTACTCCGGAAAAGCCTTTCGATAATTCTCACGTCATTGCAATTGATTTCAGTAGATTGGTCGGGCAGTGGATTGGACTTATTTTGATAACTGGCTGCATCCTATTTTATCGCCGACCAGACCGACGCTTGTTGCTGATGTCTTCGAGTGCTTTCGTTTGCATTCTCATCGTTTTGTTAATCATAGGTTATTGTCAAACGCCGTATAAGACTTCTGAGCAATTAGTTGATGGGCAGGTCAGTAAGATAATTCAAGAAATGGGCGGAACGAATAATAGTGGCGGAAAATGGACTTTCCCTGCTACAAATAACATGCAAAGTCAAACAAACTAAGCTATTCCATGGCGTTTTTGGGTAAACTGTCGATTCATCCACGTTCTGCAAAATCCCTCAAATGTTCCGGGTCGAAAAAATCTCCTCGTTCGATTCACCCGAACTCCAGCCTTACGCCACGATGCGACGTCCGGCGGAACAGGAGCGGCAGGGCATTTTCGTGGCGGAAGGAACCAAGGTCGTGCAGCGTCTGCTCGAAAGCCATTTCGCCGTCGTATCAGTCGTGCTGCCGGAAAAATGGCTGGACGACTTCCGTCCGTTGCTCGAAGCGCGATCGGAATCGATCACCGTTTATCTCGCGGAAAAGAAAGTGCTCGAAACGCTCACCGGTTTCTCGATGTTCCAAGGTGTGCTGGCGGTCGGGAAAATCCCCCCGCCCCTTTCTCTCGATGACCTTCTCTCAAAAAACAAGAAGCCGCTGCTGCTGGTGGCGGTGGATGCTCTGACCAATGCGGAGAATCTTGGCGCGCTGGTCCGGAATTGCGTCGCTTTCGGCGTTCAGGCGCTGATCGTCGGCGAGACTTCCAGCAGCCCGTTTCTGCGCCGGGCCGTCCGCAACTCGATGGGCACAATCTTTCAATTGCCGGTCCTCGAACTGGCCAAGCTCGGGTTACGGCACCGGTTCAAGACCAGGCCGCACGCAATCAAATTGACCATGGCCGAATGTTTGCGGGAGCTTCGCGCCAGCGGTGTCTATTGCATCGCCGCGCATCCGCACACGGACAAAAAGTTTTTGTCGCAAGCGGACTTCACCGGCGACTGTTGTCTTGTGTTCGGCAGCGAAGGCGAAGGAATTTCACCTGCAGTGCTGGCAGCCTGCGACGAAACGGTGGCCATTCCCATGCCGCCGACGGTGGATTCGTTGAACGTCGGCGCCGCCGCCGCCGTGTTTCTTTACGAAGTGGCGCGC
>DASYYL010000187.1:0-10151 GCA_035933915.1 Verrucomicrobiia bacterium | reverse complement strand
GAACGGGTTAAACGCCAGCTTTTGCGGGATGAATTTCTCGGCCAAAGCATGGACGGCAAACAATGGCTCACGACAAAGGATGTATTGGCGGAAGAAAGACGGCTGGTTTCCTTTGTCCAGGATGGCCGGGGAAAATTTAGCCCGTTCAATATTGGAAAATATCAGTTTCAAAATGAGAAGCTTTCGGATGAGCAACGCAATGCCGTGCTTCATGCCCTGCATAGCATAGACCGTGTGACAGCCATTCGTGGCGGCGCGGGCACGGGCAAAACCACCATGATGC
The DNA here is from genome assembly GCA_035933915.1 of Verrucomicrobiia bacterium. GTDB lineage: Bacteria > Verrucomicrobiota > Verrucomicrobiia > Limisphaerales > UBA11358 > UBA11358. The sequence goes on along the minus strand of DASYYL010000187.1, from coordinate 9,868 downwards.
GGGAAGCTGTCGCCGCTATTGAATCCACCGGCCACAAGGTTTTTACGTTTGCACCGTCAGCGGAAGCCTCTCGCGGCGTTCTCCGGTCGGATGCGGGCTTTGCCAATGCCGAAACGGTTGAGGCATTATTGCAAAACCAGAAACTACAAGCGCAAGTGCATGGGCAGGTGGTTTGGATTGATGAGGCCGGGCTTTTAGGTGTTGGGACACTGGCGCGGGTGGCGGATCTGGCTGAACGCCAAAACTGCCGGATTATCCTTTCGGGTGATACGGCGCAACATCGGGCGGTCGAGCGCGGCGATGCGCTCCGCATTTTGGAACGGCACGCCGCTTTACAGGCCGCCGAATTGACACAGATACGGCGGCAAAAGATGGACGCGCATAAGGCTGTGGTCGCGGACTTGCAAAAGGGCGATTTGGAGAATGCTTTCGCCCGGCTGAACAAACTTGGAATGTTGCGCGAAATGGACGCCGATAAGCGGCATGACGCATTGGCAACGGATTATGTTGCCGCCGTGAAACAAGGCAAATCGGCCTTGGCCATTTCGCCCACCCATGCCGAAGGGGAGCGCGTCACCCAGGAGATTCGAGCCAAACTAAAAGAGGCAAACAAACTTGGGCCAAATGAGCGCGAGTTTGTTCAATTCAAAAACCTGCAATGGACGGCGGCACAAAGGGGGGATGCCCGCAATTATCAAACGGGCATGGTCATCCAGCTTCATCAAAATGTTGTCGGCTTCCGGCGTGGTGAGCGGGTCACTGTAACGGCGCGGGATGAGCATGGCCTATCGGTCAAGCGGCAGAAGGGCGAAACGGCTTTGCTTCCCTTGGGCATGGCGGCACAGTTCCATGTTTATGAATCCCGGAAGATTGTCCTGGCTGCGGGTGATAAGATTCGGATTACGCAAAACGGGTTCACCCAAGACAAGCAACGTCTCAACAACGGCGATCTGAAAGAAGTGGCAGGCTTCACCAAAGGCGGTGACATCAAACTTTCAAACGGTTGGGTCATCGCAAAGGATTTTGGGAACTTGGCTCACGGTTATTGCCTCACTTCCTACAGTTCGCAAAGCAAGGGCGTTGACCGCGTGTTTGTGGCGGAAAGTTCCGAGTCCTTCCGCGCTGCTGACCGCGAGCAATTTTATGTCTCTGCAAGCCGGTTCAAAGAATCACTTACGATTTATACGGATGACAAAAGCGAGTTGATTGCCGCCGTCAGCAAATCCTCTCTCCGGCCATCCGCAATGGATTTGACCAAAGGCGCATTGCCAAAAATTCTCAAGAAAAAGGCTTACCGCGTCCGTCTCGGGCAAGGCGTCAGCCAGGCAAAACAGGAGATTGCGCCTGAACCGAAAATTGCGGAAGAAAAGACAATCACCATTGAACACAAAAGGAACATTCAACACAGGATGGGTATATGAAAATGGAAATTGACGAAAATCGCCTGCCTTATCGAACGACTACCACCACGCCTTTCATGCTGGACATTCACGCCACGGCAGGCGATTGCATTGCGTTGCCTTACCATTTTCTGGAAATGGTGCAGCACAATCCTTCGGATGCCCTGCTGCTTACATTCGCGGCATGTGAAGTCCGCATTGAGGGACGCGATCTGGCTGGTCTTTACACCGCTCTCACTCAACACCGCGTCGAATATATTCAGGAAAATGATATCAAGTATGAAAAGGTTGATGATAGAAAGCCGTTTATTTCACGCATTGAAATTAAACCAACTTCAAAGGACTTGGAATTGATTGTCAATGGGTTCAAGTCGGAAAGTGAGCCGCTGGTGAGTTGTTAGCGCGATGGCATTAAGGCTTTGATTTATTATCACTGCTCGCTGGCATTACCTGTACAACTTGGCGTATATCGACCACTTTACCATTATCGAGATTAACCCGACTAAACATCACTTTCGCAGTCAAGTTGCTGCTCACCAGAGGTTGTAGGCTGGTAATTACGAAGTTGAATTTGGCTTCCGCATTCGGTTCAAGGACCTTTTTATTTTGTCCAATGACCCATTTCGTGGATTGGCCCACCATTTTGCTCTGCTCATCAAGCAATATGCAAATAGCTCTGGCCGATTCCACTTGGTTCGTTAGGCCATTCTTGAGATTTAATTCCACCACGGCTTTCTGTCCTGTGACTTTTGGCGCAGAAACCGTTACGGCAAGTTGCCCATGCGCCGCGACGCACAGGGAGAAAAACAATGCACTAAAAAGTTTATTCATATTTCAAAATGCTTATTGTGTTTTGTGTCTCAATGTCTGCCAGTAATCTCTCGGGCCAAACATCAAGCATAGCCCAAACAATGTGTTCAATATCGGAATAAAAAAAAGAATTATTGCCAAGGGCGGCAAACCAAAATCAAGGAGGCGGGGCATCACAACGAAGCAGAATAAATATCCAACGAACACAACCACAAAAGTGAGAATTATCACGAAACGCAACCCTTGGCCAAGAGGACATTGGCGAATAGCAAAAAAGCCAAGGTAATAAATAGCAAGCATCAAAAGCAGTCGAAAGAAATAAGAAAGGCGTCCAATGCGCTTGGGAAATAGGGTCGCATTGAATCCGTTTTCGATCATAGATTGGTTTTGATCCTTTTTTAATAAAAACGCTTTCATTATTTATCCCGGCCCCAAAGCGTCCAAAAACTCTTGAGGAGGCTTATAAGCGCAATCCTTAATATAATGATAAATTAAATTAGGTGCAGCGTAAGTCTTACCGTTTTTACCTTTAACCCTTATTTCGGCAGAGCCTAAAGCCATTTGTTTGTCTTTAAATGTCACTGCATATCCAGAAAGGTTAATTGGCAAAAACGGACTTTGATGAAAGCCCCTTGTTTTATTCACGGGTTCAAAACACAATTCCAAAACTTTATCGAGCAATTTTTCGGGAATTGTTCCTTTTTGGAAATCGTGCTCATCGTCCAACCAGCCAATCGTCAATAAATTTGGATCCGGCGGTTGATTTAAATACGTATATGGTGACAAATCAGGAAAATACATAAATGTAATCATTTCACAGGAACGACCGAACGGCAAGCAGCCCAATTGACGTTACCCATGTTTGGTTTTAAAAGAGTACTCAAGCTTGTTGGTGTTGATACAGTGGTTGGATTACCCACTATATTCAATCCTTCTGGTGGAAAGAGTGTATAGTCTGGGACACTCGCTCCAGGAAGATAGCTAACTGCGCCCTCTGCCTCGGGGAATTGCTCTAGCGTAACCGGCACACCTTGCTCAACCGCATTTCCAAGCGCATCGCTGATGACGTTGCCATGAGAGGTCCAGAATGTTATTGAGGTTCCCTGCGGAACGGTCGTGATTGGAGAAGAATCGTCCACAATCAGACCCCCATGGCCACTCAAAACATTTGGATTTGAGGACCCCGCTGACCCAACATCAACACTGCTGGAAGTATCAACGCTAGAGATTGCAGCTTGATCTGCAGCTATGGGAGCAGCATTGGCAGGAGCGGTGGCAAGGCTATAAAGTGATAAGCCGCCAGTCGCAATCCCTGCCGTGCTTGCCACACCACTGAAGAAAGTTGTTCCACGCTGGTAAATGTCGCCAACTTGCCCTCCTGCATTGTTATACGTTAGGTCATAGTTTGCAGCCCCGGAATATATTGCTCCAACATTCCAACTTGTAAGTGCGTAACTACCGGCAGCCCAAATGCCGTCGCTTTGGTTGTAGGAGCTGATATTATTGCCAAAGCTGGAAAGGCCATTGACGTAGGTATTCGGAGTATTTGCTGAGGCTATTTCGCTTAGGAATTGGCTTCCCATTTGGGCGGGTATGGCTACCCAGGGATTTTGAGTCGAATCGGCAAAACTATTGAGGCTGGTGCTCGCGCTGTTCAAGGCTAGGGTGCCCGCTCCGCCAGCCATGTAAAAATTGTAATAAGTGTCGGCAAACCTTCCATCCGGGTCAAAGGCGTTGATCGGGTCGCCCCCGCAGAACGTATAATAATTTGGGTCGCGGGCATTCCAAATTGAATCATAAGTCAGCCACCGTCCCGAAATCGGGTCATACGGGCGGACACCGATGTTGTAATAGCCGGTGATATCCACCCAATGCCCGCGCCAGGCCGAGGATTGAGCAATCGTCGCTCCATCTGCTAAAGCCACCGGCCGGTAATTTGGTACTGCCCCGTAACCTGTTGGCCGGGAGGCATTCCAAGTCACGCTTCCGATGGAAGAATCATAATATGCGAGGATGTTCCCATGAACATCGCTGGCGGTGGGATTGAACAGGCTCAGACCGGGTGAAACCCCGTCAAGCCCGCCCACGCCATTCATCCCTCCGTATTGGCCGTTAAGGTCAGGGCCATACAGTTTCCATTCTGATTTCGTTCCGTAGGAAACGCCCAATTCCAAAAATTCCACCATCGGGTCAAAATAGGAATTGATGGTTTGAACCGAAGCAGGATAAACCACTCCATTTGTAACAAGAATTGTGGTTGTTGAAATGCGCCGATTTAGCGGATCATAAACTGCGCTCCAATTATAGCCGGAATTACTGGCGTCCCGCTGCGTGATGGCGTGCAGCCGACCTCTTGCATCCCAAAAAAGAGTTTGAGTGCGTTCCACCGTACCGCTTGGGTTTTCCCAAACGCGGTTGGTGATGTCGCCATTCGCGTCATAGCTGTCCACGGTTTGTTGGAAGGCGAGGCTGTTGGTGAAATAATTTGTCGCCCAAGCTGTGAACCTGCCGCTGGGATGCAACGCTGCCACGGTCAACTGGTGATTGCCGGGGCTTAGTTCCATGTTCGCTTGCCACTGCATGGCGTTCGTTCCAAGGGCTGCAATGGAAATGGGAACACTATCCAGATAAGCACTCAACGAAGCTTGGCCGTTCACATGGCCGTAGGCCGGATAAACAAACGTATTGTTGGTTTCTAAACTGATGCGGGAGAAAGCATCCGCCCCGCCGTCCCACAAACCGGATGAGCCGTTAGCTTGTCCCATTTGCGTGAGCGCGCCCGGCCCAGCCGGGGTGCCGTTGTCGTAAGCAAAAGTATTCGTCCAGGTTGCGCTGTTGCTCAAATTCAATTGCTCGGAAGTCAGGCGGCGGCTCAGGCTGGCATACGCATAAGAACGGGAGTCAGTAAAGTCCGGGCGATTGAGCGTATCGGATTGCATCAATCCATCACCCGAATAGGACAACGTTTCCGTCAGGCTCTCTCCATTGATGGTCGTGCCGACAGTTAGTGGCCTTCCCTCACCGTCCAGGGACGTTATGCCCATATCCCGATTGCCTACGGCACGGTTGGTCAGGATTCCAGCGGTGTTGTAAGAATATGCAGCAATGTATCCATTCCCTGCCGAAATCATATTGCCATCCCCTTGGTATCCGAATCCGTAGCCATTGTTACCGAGGGTCAACCCCGAACGTCGCCCGGTGACATCCCAAGACTGGCTGGCACCATAACCAAACGAACCGTCGCTAACGGATTCGCCTGACAGCTCTCCATAAGCGTCATAACTCCGCTGGATGGACGTATTGGGTCCAGTATTGGTATTGGCAAACTGTTCGGTCATACCATTCAAATATCCACGCGGCTCATATTGCCATGTGGTGGTGAGATTCTGTTCTGGCAGAGTCCCGGTGCAAGTCATGTTGGTAGTTCGCAAATGATCGTCATATAAATAGGTGCAAGCGGTTCCCCTCCCATCGGTTCTTGTATGGAGCAAGCCAGCATACGGACTGCCCGATGCATAATAGTTGTATGTTGTTATGCGGACGGCATTGCCCGAAGCAACATCCTGCTCCTGCTGCATTTGTCCAGCGCCGCTATAGACGGCCTGCCATTGTGAACCGCCTGGAATAGTCCTATTGGTCAGGTCGTTCAATGGGTCATAAGCATAATAGGTTACGGCACTATCTCGGTCGGTCGTACTGGTCACGCGGTTCAGGCCGTCATACGTGGAACTTGACGAGGTCCAAGTTGTGACCAGTCCCCCGCTGGATGAATTGTGCTCAGTTAGCACTAAATTTCCTGCGAGGTCATATTGATTCTCGGAAAATTCTGTCGTGCCTAATGAAGGATACGCAATGGACAAAACAGTATGCCGATCGGTATCAACCCAAGCCGTTTTGACAACGGCATCCGCGCCCAAACCATTGGTCACCGTCACACTGTTGTTGTCAGATGAATAGCTCGTGTATGACTGCCGAACCAGTGTTCCGGTAGAATTGTAATTCTTGGTGCTAAGCGGACGGCCAATGGCATCGAACTGATTGACGGCAAGCTGGCCGAGTGCATTGCTTGACGTAACAAACCTTCCCGCAGCATCATAAAAATATCCCATCGTGTGCTGTGTGACATTGGTTATATAGATAAATGAACCGGGCGACATTCCGGTCTCTGAAATATTGGTTGTGGCTGGTCCTGCCGTGGTTTTTATCCGGTTTAGGCCGTCATAGGTCGAATTGAAGACGTTGAATCCGGCATCCACCTTTTGAATGGTGTTTCCTCGCCGGTCAACCAACACGGTATTGGTGGCTTCGGGCACGCCTGATGGAGAATAAAACACTCGCGTGGTGGAACGGCTGGCGTCATTGTAGGTTGTCTGCCAGTAAGCCCCGTTGCCTTGGATTTGCTTATTGATACGCCCGTCCAAGTAATATCGCCATCCATTGGTCGAACCATCAGCGTTAATTTGATATTTCGGACTGCCCATCATGGTGTAGTAGGTCGTAGTCACGCCACCCAGCGCATTGGTATGCGATTGCACTTCGCCGCCCGGTTCGTAGCTGTAGCCGTCAACGCTTAAAACCGTCGCGCCATCAGTATCCAAGTGGGTGCTTTCGGTGAGTCGGCAGAGCGTGTCATACTGGTTTGTGACCATTGCCCCGCGTGGGTCCACCATCAGGAGCATGTTCCCGAGCGGGTCATACTGGTAAAAAGTTTGGGCGTAGAGATTGTAACCGGATGGTTGATCAAGACCTGTCCCACTGCTATTGGCTTCCGAACGCCAATGGATCTTCGTGGTCAGCCTTCCCATGCCATCATAGTCAAAATAATTATAGTTATCGGGGTTGTATTGCGGGCCGTCCGTCCAATTGGTTTCTCCGTTTTCATTATAATATGTAGTGACCAGCGAAATGACGTTGCCAAATTCGTCGATGTTTTCTTTTTCGATTGGCCGGTTCATCGGGTCGTAATCATAAAAGGTGACCGCGCCCACTGCATCCGTCGAATCCACGACCAAACCACGTTCATTATAAAAAAGATAATTGGTAATATTGGGGTCGCCGGTGCCTGTGTATTCAATTGTTTCCGTGGCGAAACCTTGCCCATTATAGAAGGTGTCATTGGTCGCCGCATCGCTAGTGCCGTAAGCGCGAATTGTCCGCGTATTCAGACCGAAGGCGAGATTGGTTTGCATGATGCTTCCATCCTGAACCACATTCGTTGCGTTTCCATAGATCAAATAATTGGTGGAAACAGGCGTGGCCCCCGCAAAATCGATGACCTGCGACGGAAGAAAGATAAAGACCGGGTCATAGACGGTGACAATACTATTTCCGGCGGCGTCCGTTGCCTGGACGGGCAAAGAGTTTGTGTTGTATATGGTCATGTTGGTTGAGGTCTGCGTCAGAATACCATCACCCGTTAAATCGCCTTCGGTTATGGTCGTGGTGACGTTTCCGTTGGTGTCGTAAGAGTACAGGGTAGCAAGGCCTCGCTTGTCGATTCGCTCCTCAACGCTGCGTGGATAGCCTGGCGAAGTGGCGTTATCGGGATACCATATTTGTTGCACCGTTTGATTCAATGGGTCGGTGATTTTGGTGATGAGGCTGTTGGTGTAGTCGTAACGGTTGGTATTGCCGTTGCCATCAATCACATAAGTGTAACCCGTAATGGCATTCGTGTACGAATTCGTGATGTTGAAATTATTTGAATAAATAAACGATGCCGTGAGAATAGGGTTCAAATCACTGCCCGCCGTGGACCACTGGTTGGTCACACGCCGATTGCTGTCATAAGCATTGATTAACTCGCGGCCATCCGGCTTGTCTTCTTCAATGATCAAGTGAGTTGAATAGGGAACTTGCGTCACCACGCTGCCGTTGGTGACCGATTGGAGGCTGTGCAAATATTCATAAGAGCGGGTCGTGTTATCAGGCAGGGTCACGGTAGTCATATCGCCATATTCATCATAATCGTAATAAATCCAGCGGCCATCACCGGTATAGGCGTCCACCATGTGCCCGTAAATGTCATAATCGAAATTGAAATAATTTCCGTTACTACATTTAACCCGGACCATCTGGCTGTAATCGGCATCCGCCGAATTGGTGTCGTAACTAAATGTGTAATAATTTCCGCGACTGTCTGTCCATTGGGTCAGATAGGGCCGGTCATTGGTAATGGTACCGCTCTCGAATTTCATGAACTGGAAGATGCGGACGCTGCCATCTGCCCCATACAGGGTATAATTGGTAATCGAACCGCTAACCGAACGCTGAATATAATCTCGCAAACGGTTGGCAAGACTCCCCACACCCTCAGACGAATTATTGTTCAACTGCGGATTTGCCGCCAAGGTCGGGTACCACATATTGGTGCTTGCGCTGTTTGTGCTATGGACATAAGCCAGCACATTGCCATCCATGTCCGCCGCGTAAATATTTGTGGCTTTCGTGCTAAGGGCTAGATAAGGCATGATGCTGAGTTTCCAACCGTAGCCGAATTGGTTATTCGCCAGGTTCTGGCTGGAATAATTCCGCCGCAACGCCAGCGGAATAGGTCCAGGAAGTTGCAGATCGGTTTCATCAATGTGATACTCACCAGTGACCGGAAACACCGGGTCGGCGATTGACCCAAACAGAGTGCTCAAAAAGCTTGGATTGCCATTGTTTCCGCTTTGAGCGCCGGTTTCAAAATCCAGCGATTGCGCCGAGGCAGAAGTGCCTTGCGGGAGGCCAAACAAATATGCAGAGGATTGGTCTTCCGAGAATTCGGTGGTGTCGAACGTATAATCGCCGCTGCTCATTTGACTCGCCGTCAATGGAACATTGAAAAGCGAAGACACATCAGGGGCTACTGTCTTCGTCGAGGTAGTCGGCGCAGTCAAGGTAGCTTCGTAATCATCATTATTATTGATGACATTGTAGTTCGGAGTATTGACGGCGGAAATGGTTCCCGATGGAAAATCCTGGCTCCCAAAGCCGCCGTTCAAACTATGGGGACTAATCAGTGCATCGTAGGAATAAGGGCTCAAAATCAATGCTGCCATTCCTCTGTATAAAGCGTTGGTCATGGGTCCGGGGGTGATATATGCCGAAACATAACCAGCGGACGAAGAATCCTGGAAAGCGCTGACAATGGTTTGCCATATTCCAGAATCCCAATTCTGCAATTGCAATCCTTGAAAATTGGTCGTTCCCTCAGACACATAATTGTATCGGTTCAAGGCAACAATCCCCGGACTGCCATTCTGCGCCAGTTGCAGGAGCCGAACGGTGGATACCGCATTGGTTTGCTGGTAAAAGCGATTGATGACCTGATGTTCTTCTGCGGAATCGTTCGCGATAAGCAGCCAATCAAAATTTTCAATGGTCTGTGTATAGTTTTGTCCCGAGCCCGGCTGGATAGTATCGTTGCCTACGGCGGCATATTGGAACGTAAACATATCAACACATGGCAGGACCGGGTCAGTACTGGTCGTCCCCGTCCCATCGCTGGCTGGAATTATCTTTGAAAGACCGGCGGCGAAAGAGGCGATCTGGTCAACCCCCTGTATCCGTTGGTTGAACTGGTCAAATTCGTCGCATTTCTCGTAATAGGACATTCCAGCCAGATACATCAATTCTCCCTCATACACGTCCGACGAAACGCTATTGGTTTGCGA
>DASYYL010000182.1:0-4496 GCA_035933915.1 Verrucomicrobiia bacterium | reverse complement strand
GGAAAAGAACACCAGGAGCCGCCGGAAGGTTTTCGGGGTGAACTCAATGCCCAGCGCGAGGCCGACCGCGTCTCGGTCAATCAATTCGTGCCGCCCGGCGTGCTCATCAATGCTGAGTTGCAAATCGTCCAGTTCCGCGGGCCAACCGGCGCGTATCTTCAGCCGCCGTCCACCGGGAAGGCGAACTTCGACGTGCTAAAAATGGCGCGCGAAGGCTTGATGCTGCCGTTGCGCGCTGCCATCAACAAAGCCAGAAAAGAAAATAAAACCACGCGCAGAGAGAAGGTGCGCGTTCAACAAAACGGAAAATCCCGCATGGTGAATCTGGAAGTCATTCCGCTCAAGAATTTGCGGGAGCGCTGCTTTTTAATTTTATTCGAGGATGCGGAAAAAAGAACCTCGGCTCGGCCTCGTGGTGAATCGCGGACGCCTCCGCGTGTCAGCAAAAAAGAAGAACCGCATCGTATCAGCTCACTCGAAAACGAACTGTCCGAGACTCGTGATTATCTCCAATCCATCCAGGAACAACACGAAGCAGCGAACGAGGAACTCCAGGCGTCGAACGAAGAGGTTCAGTCTTCCAATGAGGAGTTGCAGAGCGTCAACGAAGAATTGGAAACTTCCAAGGAGGAGCTGGAGTCGGCGAACGAAGAATTGACTACCGTCAATGAGGAGATGGCCAATCGGAACAAGGAATTGAACCACCTCAATGCCGACCTGAGCAATCTCCAGGCCTCCACCAAACTCCCCATCGTGTTAGTGGGACGAGACCTCACCATCGGGCGCTTCAGCGCGGCCGCCGAAAAAATCTTCAACCTCCTCGCCGCCGACCGGGGGCGACCGTTGAGCGGAGTCCGGCACAATCTGGTTGTCCCAAAGGCCGAAAGCGCCATTCCCAGTTCGCCTCGCGCGGCCAATGACTCGAAACGCCGCGAGGAGGACTCGCCATCCTATCCCATTGAGAATCTCATCCGTGAAGTCATTGACACTGTGCGCGAGCAGGAGCAGGACGTTTGTGACCGGGACGGACGTTGGTATTCCCTGCGCGTGAAGCCTTATATGACGGTGGACAACAAGGTGGACGGTGCGGTGCTGGTGCTGATGGACATCACTGATCTCAAACGCATCGAGCAGGAAATCAAGGATGCGCGCAATTATGCCGAAGCCACTATTCGCACGGCCCGCGACCCGCTGCTGGTCCTCCGCGCTGACCTGCGAGTGAACACCGCCAACGAAGCGTTCTACAAAACCTTCAAAGTAGCGAGAGACCAGACCGAAGGCTGCTTGATTTACGAGTTGGGCAATCATCAGTGGGACATTCCAAAACTGCGACTGTTGCTGGAAGATATTTTGCCCCGGAACAGCTTCTTCAATGACTTCGAGGTCACGCACGACTTTCCGCAAATCGGACGACGCACAATGTTGATCAACGCCCGGCGGCTGGACATGAACCATAGCACGCCGCAGATGATTCTCATGTCCATTGAGGACATGACCGAGCGGCAACGTGCGGCAGAGGCCATCACCCAACTCGCGGCCATCGTCCAAACCACGGACGATGCGATTATCGCTATAACACTTGAAGGCGTCATTACCAGTTGGAATCCGGGCGCGGAGCGGATGTTCGGCTACCATGCCCAGGATGTCGTAGGCAAAAATGATTCCCTGCTGATTCCCCCCTCGCAAATGGGTGAGTCGGCGCGAACATTTGACCAATTGTGCCGAGGCGAGCGCATAGCAAGTTTTGAAACGCATCGAGTGCGAAAAAACGGTTCAATCGCGTCGGTCTCGTTGAGTATCGCGCCGCTGGTGGATAAGACGGGGCAATTGATCGGCGCGTCGGTCATTGCCCGAGACATTACCGAGCGCAAACAGGCGGCTGAGCGGGTACGCGTCTCGGAAATCCGCTATCGTCGCCTCTTTGAGACCGCCCACGATGGCGTGCTGATTATAGATTCCGTCAGCCGAAAAATCACAGATGCCAATCCTTTCATCCTGGAATTGCTCGGTTACACACGCGAAGAATTGCTGGGAAAGGAACTATGGGAAATCGGCCTGATCAAGGACGAACAAGCCACCCATGCCGTGTTTCGACAATTGCAGGACTATGGAATGGTTCGCTTTGAAGATTTGCCGCTCCAAACCAAAACGGGCGAGAAGCGCGAAGTCGAGGTCGTGGCGAATCATTACAAGGAAGACGGCTCGCCAGTCATTCAGTGCAACATCCGAAACATCACCGGACGCAAACGCTCCGAAAAGGAATTGGCGGAGGTTTTAGCGCGGGAACAGGCCGCCCACCGCGCCAAAGACGATTTTCTGGCCGCGCTCTCCCACGAACTGCGGACACCGCTCAATCCCGTGTTGCTCCTGGCCAGCGATTCGGCAGTTGATCCTGAGATACCTCCGCAAATCAGGGCGAATTTTGACACCATCCGCAAGAACATCGAGCTGGAAGCGCGGCTGATTGACGATTTGTTGGATTTGACCCGCATCACTCGCGGCAAATTGATTCTCAATCAGTCCGAACTGGATGTTCATGAGATTTTAAAGGATGCCGTTTCAACCGTGCTTAATGACATTGAGCAAAAACAAATTTTGCTTAAACTCGATCTCCGGGCGGAGAGACATACTATTTTCGGCGACTCCGTCCGGCTCCAGCAGGTTTTTTGGAATGTCTTGAAAAACGCGGTGAAGTTCACCCCGGAAGGCGGTCAAATCACGATTGAAAGCCAAACGCTTCCTGATGATAAAATTTTGATCAATATTACCGATACAGGTATCGGAATGAGTCCCGATGAAATCGAGCATATTTTTGGCGCGTTTTCACAAGGCTCTCATCATTTTGGCGGTCTGGGACTGGGCCTGGCAATTTCGCGCGCACTCGTTGAACTGCATTCCGGTTCGATTAGCGCATCCAGTCCCGGCAAAAGCAAAGGAGCGACATTTTCAATTGAGCTGCCGCTGATTACCCCGTCCGAAAAAGAGAAAACAGTAAGTTCATCGCCGCCTGCCACCATCGAAAAAAGGTCCGGGGAACACTTCCGCATTTTGCTGGTGGAAGATCATGAACCCACGCGGTTAACCCTGGCGCAATTGCTCCTTCAACGCCACTACCAGGTGACCAGCGCCGCTTCATTTGCCCAGGCGTGTTCGTTGATGGAGAAAAATAAAGGTTTTGAATTGCTCATTTCGGATATCGGCCTGCCCGACGGCAACGGCTACGATTTGATGAGCGAGTTTCAGAAGAAATTTGGCGCAAAAGGAATAGCCCTCACCGGCTATGGCACAGAACAGGATGTTGCCCACAGCCAGTCGTCCGGTTTTACGGCGCATTTGACCAAACCGATTAGCGTCGAATCGCTGGAAAACGCACTGGCTACCACGCTAGCGGAAACGACAGGAAAGGTTTTCATCCAAAACCAAAAGCCGCGATGAAGTTCAACGCAAGGTAAAGGAAAAGTCTGTTCGAGTCTTATGCAGTAACGACCGTTATGTGTCTCCCATTGGGTGAAGGGATGCTATAGTGCTGGCAATTGCGCCGCATCCAGAACCGATCAAAGGCAGCGTTAAAAACAACCCCAAATTGCCAGTGAAATTGCCAGTGATGGTTACCCAAAGTTCACCCTAGTTCACAGTAGTTACGCTTGAGAACCACAAGAAAATGTGGTATTTCTACAATAGGTAGTGCGAATTTATGTCCGATTCCGACCTCCGCCTCCAGCCCTTTTGTTGGGAAATTGGAGGAAAAAGCGGTGAGTTTCAGTGAAAGTTTCAGTAGCGAGATAATGCTCGCAAAATGCTTTCACAATCCGGGACGAACCCGGACAGAACTCGCTAACGGAAACGGTTCGAGTTGGTTCATGTTCATAACATGAAAAATGACATGAAACAACGATACCGAGTATTCCTCCGACCGTGGGGAGTTTATTACTACCAAGACCTCACGACCGGCAAACAAGAAACCCTCAAGACCCGCGACAAAGCCGAAGCCTACCGCCTGGTTGCCGCCAAGAACGAAAACGAAGGCGCACCCGCATTCAGCCTGCATCTGGCGAGGGTGTATTGGAAGGCGGGCGACCCCGCCGCCGCCCGCCGGACATGGCAGAACGTCATGGAAGAAATTCCCAAACTCAAGCGCGGTCACACGCAGGTTCGCTGGCTGACCGCCATCAAAGACAAAGCGTTGGATTCGATTCGACGCATGGTTGTGTTGGAAACGCAGGCCGAGCATTTCCTGAAAGTGTTGGAACAGGGCACGGTGTCCACGAATACCTACTTGCGCCGCATCCACAACTTTGCATTGGACATGAATTGGCTGCCGTGGCCGGTGCTGCCCAAGAAACGGTGGCCGGAAGTCCAGTTTAAGGAAAAGCGCGGCATCACTCTGGCGGAACACCAAACCATCATCGCCCGCGAGAAGAATCCCGAACGCAAGGCGTTCTATCAACTGGCTTGGCATTTGGGCGCGTCGCAATCAGACTTGGCCTTTCTCGAAG
>DASYYL010000178.1:0-14057 GCA_035933915.1 Verrucomicrobiia bacterium | reverse complement strand
TGAGCCGAGCAACCCCACCGCGGCTGCGGCCGTTCCGCCGGTGGCGAGCAGGTCGTCGATCAGCAGGACGCGCGCGCCGAGTTTGAGGGCGTCCACGTGCATGGCCACCGTAGCCGAGCCATATTCCAACGCGTAGTGCTGTTCATGGGTTTTGAATGGCAATTTGCCCTTTTTCCGCACGGGCACAAAGCCGGCGCCGAGTTTCATTGCGGCGGCGGCGGCGAAGATAAATCCCCGCGCGTCGATTCCAACGATGGCGTCGACGGAGCCCGGTTTGAAATTGTTGATTAAAAGATCAATGGTGCCCGCGAAGAGGCGCGCATCAGCGAGCAGGGGAGTGATGTCCTTGAACTGGATTCCCGCCTTGGGAAAGTCCGGCACATTGCGGATAGCGGCTGCAATTTCCTGCGACGTAATCATTTTTTATTGGCTTCCTCTTTTTGCCGGGCGGCTTCCAATTTCTCGATCATTTTGCGAAGTTTTTTCAAAGCAAGATTTTGGATTTGACGAACGCGCTCGCGGGTCACGCCGAATTTTTCGCCCACTTCTTCGAGCGTTTTCTCGGTGCCGCCGTCCAGGCCGAAACGGTAGCGCAAGATCGTGGCCTCGCGTTCGTCGAGGTGGCCGACCATGTCGCGCAGCATGTTGACGACGGTTTTGTCTTCCAGTTCTTCGTACGGGGTTGTCGCATTTTCGTCCTCGACGACCTCGGCAAAGCTATTGGATTCCTCGTCTCCGATTGGCGCGTCGAGCGAAGCGGGGCGGATGGCGGCCAGCCGCATTTGGCGAACGCGCATGGCGGTCATTCCCAGTTCATCGGCCAGTTCATCGTCGGTAGGTTCGCGTCCGAGCTCTTCCTGGAGCTTCATCCCCACGCGCCGCATCTTCGAAATTTTGTCGACCAGATGGACCGGCAAGCGGATGGTCTTGGATTGGTTGGCGAGCGCGCGTTTGATGGCTTGCTTGATCCACCATGAGCCGTAGGTCGAAAGTTTTCCGCCTTTTCTCGGATCGAACCGCTCGACGGCCTTCATGAGGCCGATGTTTCCTTCGCTGATCAAATCCAAAAGGGGCAGTCCGATGCCTTCGTAATCGCGGGCGATTTTGACGACCAGGCGAAGATTGGCCTTGATCATCTGCTCGCGCGCCTTCTTGTCGCCCTTTTTGATTTTCGCCGCGAGTTCAATTTCTTCCTGGGGGGTCAGTAGCTTGACCTGTCCGATTTCCCGAAGATAAAGTTTAATGGCCGTGTCGCCGTCGTACCGCTCCATTTCACGCCGAATGAAGGCAGTGGTATCTCCCTCGGTATGGACGGGGATGGGGCCATCGACTCGCGCGGCCGGGGCTGGTGGAACGGAAGCGATGGGTATCGTCGGCAGGGCCTTTTCCTTCGGGATTTTGGCCGCCTTCCTTTTTTTAGTTTTAACCGCCATAGAGACTATGAGACACGTTAAGGATAAAATCGAACCTCGCAAGAAAATAACGTCAGAGCGGTAATTCTTTTTTCATTTTAATTTCTTATTTTTGATTGTTTATTAGGGGCGTGTCTGTTGAACCGAAATTTCGTATTGGGTCGGCGCCGTATTTAAACGCCGTTCCGTTGACCCGCGGCATCGAGAGCGAACTGGTCTTCGCCCCGCCGTCAAAGCTGGCCGAACTGCTGCAACGCAATGAATTGGACGCGGCCCTGGTGAGTATAACCGAGGTCCTGTTCAATGACCGCTACGATATCCTGGACGGTGTCGCCATCGCGTCGCTTGGCGAGGTTTACAGCGTGCTTTTGGCGCACAGAATGCCGGTCGAGGAGGCGAAAGAAATCTTCTGCGATGCAGCGTCCCTGACCGGCGTGAATCTTCTCAAAGTACTGCTTGCGGAGCGGAATTTATTCCCGGAATTCAAGCCACTGGAGAATTATCAGGCTGCTTCGGAAAAGGATTTCGTGCTGTTGATCGGCGACCCAGCCATCGATTTTCAGCGCGCAGGACACAAACACGACATACTTGATTTGGGAGCGGCGTGGACGGAGATGACCCGGCTTCCGTTCGTGTACGCCGTCTGGGCGCTGCGGCGGGGAGTTGACAACCTCGAACTGCGGCGCGAGCTGCGCGAGGCCAAACAGTTTGGCCTGGAAACCATGGACGCCATTATTGAGACACGGCAGGAATACGATGAGGATTTCCGGCGCGATTATTTTGAATGGAATATTCAGTACCACCTGGCGAATGACGAGAAACGCGCCATTAGCAAATTCTGCGATTTGATCAAGAAACATAATCTGGGAACGGTCCATCCACCCAAGTTCGTGTCATGAGCGCGTATCCAGTCAGTCCTGAGAAAGAAAGCCAACTTGCCAAACGAATGGCGGCGCTGGGCGTGAATGAAGCGGATTTTGAAGAAAGCTTTGTCCGTTCCGGCGGGCATGGGGGCCAAAACGTCAACAAGACCTCGACCTGCGTCATGCTGGTTCATCGTCCGACGGGGATACAGGTCAAATGCCAGGCGACGCGCCAGCAGGGGCTAAATCGATTCATCGCGCGGCGGCTGTTGCTCGACAAAATCGAAGAGCGTCAAAAGGGGTTCGTGGCGGCGCGGCGGGCGGAGATTGAGCGGATTCGACGGCAGAAGCGCAAACGCTCGAAGCGCGCCAAGTATAAGATGCTCGCGAACAAGGCGCGGCAGGCGGAGAAGAAGGATTTCAGGAAAAGAGTGGAGTGGTAGGGATGGAAGGGCGAACCAATGGGACGGATGCTCCAGTCCCGATAGGATTTCGCCAATGACCTCAAAGCTTGCGGCTGGTTAGGTCGGTGAATGGAATCGGAAGGAGTACGACATCATTTCTTGAGCAACTCATTGAATACGTCGTCGTCCACGTTGTTCCATGTCTTCGATAAGTTATCCTCGGAAAGTTTTAACCATGCTTCCCGCTCTAAATCCGACTCAATGGTCACGCGCACATGGGACTTCTCAGGAAGCGACAACGGCCCGGGCAAAAGGAGTTTGCCTTGCTCGTAGATTGCTTCGACCGTCATTGTCATACGGTAACTGTCGTCGAAAATGGAATTTCAGCAAGGTGAAATCCTGCGTTATTTCCAAATCATATCCGCCACAGTACGGCCGGCCGGAATGAAGGGCAGCACGTGTTCGCTATACGGAGTGACCACATCGAGCACGAAGGGTGTCTTTGCATCGAGCATTCGTTTTAACGCGGCGCGCAAGTCCTTTTTGAACATGACACGCTCACAGGGCACGCCGAAAGAATTGCAGACGCGGACGTAGTCCGGATAAATCTCAGCGCGATGATCGGGGTCGCCAAGATAAGTGTGACCGCGGTTGCCGGCGTAGAAATTATCTTCCCATTGCACCACCATGCCGAGGTGCTGATTGTTTAAGATAATGGCCTTGGCGGCGATTTTCTCCACGTGCGCGGTGGCGAGTTCCTGGATGTTCATGAGGAACGAACCATCACCGTCAATATCAATGACCTCCTTCTCCGGCAGGGCCACTTTGATGCCGAGGGCGGCTGGATAGCCAAAACCCATGGCGCCGAGTCCCGCGCTGGTAATCAACTGGCGGGGATATTTGTATTTGTACCATTGGCCGGCCCACATCTGGTGCTGGCCGACACCGGTGGTGATGTAAGCTTCGCCGCCGGTGAGTTCGTAAAGCATCTCGATGACCATCTGCGGAAGGATGACCTGGTCTTCCTGGCCCTGCATGTGGTCCTTCATGTGATCGCTATTGGCGATTTCACCGGTGATTTTGTATGCAAAGGGCGCTTTTTGTTTCCACTCGTCAATTTGCGCGAGCCAGGCGGTGTGTTTTTTGGTTATGGGCCGCTTGGCAATCATAGCGTTAAGTCGCATAAGCGCGTCCTTAATGTCACCCACGACGGGCAAGTGGGCCTTGCGATTTTTGTTCAATTCGGCGGCGTCAATATCGATGTGGACGATGGTCCCGTGTTTACAAAATTCCTCGAACTTGCCGGTCACGCGGTCGTCGAACCGCACGCCAAACGCGAGCAGAAGGTCCGCGCCATCTTTGAGCTTCACCATGGTCTCGGTGGGATTGAGGCGTTGTTTGTATTCGCCATTAACGGCCCAATTGGCGAAGGCGGCGCCGTGCATGCCGAGCCAGCGAAGGGAGAGGGGATGGGTCTCGGGAAAAGCGCCCACGCCCATGATAGTCGTGGTCACGGGAATGTTCGTGGCTTCGGCAAACTTGCGCAATTCCCCGGATGCGTCGCTGGTAATAATGCCACCGCCGCAATAGAGTACGGGGCGTTCGGCCTTTTCGATAAGACCGAGAATTTCATTGAGCGCCACTTCGTCGGCCTTCAATTCCGGCTGGGTATAACCGCGCAATCCTTTTTTGACTTCCTCCAGCGTCGGCCACACGGGCTGGGTTTTTTGCTGCTGCACGTTTTTTGGCAAGTCAATCACCACCGGTCCCGGCCGGCCTGTCTGGGCGATGTAAAACGCTTCCTTCACGATGCGCGGAATGTCGTTCACATCGGTGACCAAATAGGAATGCTTCACAATGGGAAGCGTGACGCCGATGATATCGGTTTCCTGGAATGCGCCGCGTCCGATCATGTTTTGGTTCACCTGGCCGGTGATGGCAATCAATGGGCACGAATCCATGTAAGCGTCGGCGATGGCGGTGACGAGGTTTGTCGCGCCGGGACCGCTCGTGCCCATGCACACGCCGGCCTTGCCGGTGGCACGGGCGTAGCCTTCCGCGGCGAATGAACCGCCCTGCTCGTGGCGGGGAAGAATCGTGCGGATTTTGGATTTGGTGAGCGACTGATGGATTTCCATGCTCGCGCCACCCGGATAGGCAAAGATCACTTCGACGCCTTCCCGTTCAAGGGCGGCCACGAGGATGTCGCGCCCGAACATGGCCGGACCGACTTCAGCGCGGCTGCGCGCGGATGCGGTTGAAGCTTTTTCGTTTCGCCCCGTGGCTTTCGCCGCGGACTTCGCAGTTTCAGTTGTTTTGCTCATAATTAGCTGGTTATGCGGCTGACGGGCGGATTAAAACAAAAACCCGCGACCGTTTCCAGCCGCGGGTTCTTGTTAAATATTCATTTCAACAAGCGCCAACGGCATCGCCGGTTACGACGACTACCAGAATGACGACTTGTGATACGTTTTTCAACATTTTCGTCGCTTAACCTAGCGGAATTTCCGTTCCCGTCAAGCCTTCTTTTTTCTCGACTTCGGCAATGTATTTTTTCGTGGCGGCGGGTAATTCGTTCCAAATCCACAGGGCAATGACGCCGCCGATGACGGCGAACGGGATGATGAAGAGCGGCCACCATTGCCAATTGCGGGTAAAACCAAAAATCGGGACGGTTTGGCCCGCGCCACCGGCTGCTTCCGGGATCAAGTAACCGATACACAACGATTGCAGTCCGCTCCCGAGGTAGGCAAAGGCGTCAACGATGCCTGAACACGTAGCGGTCGCCTTTCTCCCGCCAAAGTCAGTTGCCGCCGTTCCGGACATCAGCGAGGTGATGCCGATAGACGCCATGAAAATAAACACACCCGACCAACCGACAGCCAACGGTGAGCTAAACAGGAACGCAGCCATGATAATGGACAATGCCAGAACCAAACCGCACAGGAGGGCGGCGGGCGGCCCGCGGCGCGAGTGAAATAGTTTGTCAGAGATCATACCGCCGGCGAAGCCCCCAATAATTCCAAAAATGCAGGTGAACCAGCCCCAATGTTGTCCGAAAAATTCAGCGCCCGCTTGCGGCATCTGGTGGGAAAACACCGAATACCAGTTCAGGATGGTGTAGCGGAAAACTCCGGAAGCCAATTCCACGCATGCGATCATGAGCATGAGCGGGCTGGCAAAAATCTTTCCGAGCAAATCAAGGACTGAAAATTCAACGTGCATTTGGCCGGACGATGCGTCATGGGTGTCCAGATGTGCAAATCCCGCTTGCTCGGGTGTGTCTTTGATGAGCCAAAGGTCCAAAACCAGCCAAAATACAAGTATCACGGCGGGAATAAAAAATAACGCCCAGGTGGCATCCACGGGCAGCGAGGACGCAAAAAGTCTTTTTAGGATATTGTCCGGCGCTCCAGTTTTCGTGAGCGACACGATGCCCGCGCTCCAGTCGAACGCAAAATAGCCTCCGGCGGAGATAAATGTTCCAAAAATCGCGCCAAACACGCCGCGCTCGCGCACGTGGAACCAATAGGCTTTGATCTTGATGATGGACATCGCGCCGTAGCTCTGAAAATACATATTGACGGAGTAGACCAAAGAATATGCGGCGACCAAATTGACTTTCCAATGCCGGACAATGATCAGCCACGTCAATATTCCCAACGCGACGTTCGCAAGCGATGCGCCGGCGGCCGCAATTAAAATCCCATTCTTGCCGCCAATTTTTTTGTCAATGAGAGGGCCGTTGACGAGAAAAGAAAGCGCGTATACCCAGGTGCCGGCAGCGAAGATCACGCCCAGATTTTCATTGGACATCAGCGCGCCGAGGGCACTCTTGGCGACGATTAAATTGAATCGGCCCATGCACAAAAACGCGTAGGTCATTCCCAGCGGCAGCCAGTTGATGAAGCGGCGCGTGAGGAACCAACTGCTATGGCCCAACGGATTGTTGCAGAAATACGCCACCACGACGGCCGCAAGGCAAAGCGGAATCGTGAGCGCGTAAAGGTAATCCGGGGCCATGTCCTGTTTGAAGGAAAACAAAGCCGCCTCGAACGGTCAAAGACTTTCGCTCTATCGCGTCAACATACTTGCCGCTGGCAGTTTTATTTTTAATAATTCGCGCCATGCTTGACATTAAATTGATACGGGAGAAGCCTGATTTTGTGCGCGAACGCCTGGCGACGCGCGGGGCAGGAGATGAAGCGCGGATTGATGAGCTGCTCAAATTGGACGAAGAACGGCGCGCAATCCTGGGGACGGTCGAAACCCTCAAGGCCCAGCGCAACCGGGTTTCAAAGGAAATCGGCGCGCTCATGGCACAGAAGAAAACGGCCGAGGCCGAGGCCAAAAAAGCCGAAACACGCGATTTGGGCGACCAGATTTCAGCGCTCGACAAAAAGACCGCCGAAGTGGACGCGCGCCGCGACGCCCTGATGCTCCAATTGCCCAACTTGCCGCACGAATCGGTCAAAGTCGGAAAATCGGCGGAGGACAATCCGGTTGTCCGGGTCCACGGCGAAAAGGCAAATTTTTCATTTAAGCCCAAATCGCACGTCGAACTTTGTGAAAGTTTGAAGCTGGTCGACTTCGCCCGGGCTGCCAAATTATCCGGCAGTGGCTTCCTGTTATATACGAATTGGGGCGCGCGACTCGAAAGGGCGTTGATTCAATTCCTTTTGGATTTGCACATTCGCGAGCATGGGTATACTGAAGTCTCGCCGCCATTTATTGTCGGGCCCCAATGCCTCGAAGGGGTCGGCCAATTTCCAAAATTCAAGGACCAGTATTACGGCGTGGCCGAAGGCGATGACAAAGAAAAATTGGGAAAGCTCTATCTTGTTCCGACTGCGGAGACGCCCGTCGCAAATATTCATCGAGAGGAAATTCTGCAGGAAAAGGGCCTGCCGATTTTTTATTGCGCCTATTCACCATGCTTCCGGGGCGAAGCCGGGGCGGCGGGTGTGGGTACTCGCGGCATGATCCGCGTCCACCAATTCGACAAGGTGGAATTGATCAAGATTGTTAAGCCGGAAAACGGCTACGACGAGTTGGAGAAAATGGTCGCAAATGCGGAAAAAGTCCTGCAGTTGCTGGGTTTGCATTATCGCGTCATCCTGCTGTGCACCGGAGATATGGGATTTGGCAGCGCCAAAACGTATGACATCGAGGTTTGGGCGCCAGGGCAGGGGACCTATCTCGAAGTTTCAAGCTGCTCGAATTGTGAGGATTTTCAGTCGCGCCGGATGAACCTGCGTTTCAAGACAGACGACGGCGGAAATAAATTCCCTCATATTCTCAATGGCAGCGGCACGGCCCTGGCGCGATTGTTTGTCGCGCTCATAGAAACCTGGCAGCAGTCCGACGGCAGCGTCGCCATTCCCGCGCCGCTTCAGCCGTATTTGAAAACCGACAAAATCACGGCGGCGGCAAAAGTGAGCTCTTAGATGAACGTTTTGCTCGCCAGCGGCGAAGTCCACCCGTATTCAAAAACGGGCGGCCTGGCGGATATGGTTGGCGCGCTGGCCAAAACACTCGCCCGCACGGGCCATGATGCGCGCATTGTCACGCCGCTGTATCGCGGAATCCATGAACAATTTCCTCAAATTCGCCGCGAAGAATGGTCGTTCAATTTGCCCTTGGGCCACCGGCGGGTCCAGTCCGAATTGTTTTCTCTGCCTGTCGAATCGAATCTGACCGTGTATTTCATTCGGCAGCCGGATTTTTATGACCGAAAGGGCTTATATTTGGAGGACAATACGCCTTACACCGACAACGCGGAACGCTTCATTTTCTTCTCAAAATGTGTGGTCCATCTGGCGCGTTATTTGCCATGGCGGCCGGATGTCATTCACGTTCATGACTGGCAAACGGGGGTTGTTCCGGCGCTCATTCTGAACGCGCAAAGGAATGAAGGGTGGGGGAACCCGCCGCCAACTTGCCTCACCATTCACAACCTTGCGTATCAGGGGATTTTTCCTCGAACCGCGTTCGAGCTAATCAACCTGCCCCCGGCATTTTTCACGATGGAAACTGCTGAATATTTCGGCCATTTGAATTGCTTAAAAGCGGGAATCGCACTCGCAGATTCCATGACGACCGTCAGCCCGCGGTATGCCCGAGAGATTTTGACTGAAGAATACGGATGCGGCCTGGACGGCTTGTTGCGCAAACGGCAGGCGCGTTTGACGGGCATCCTTAACGGCGTGGATTACGAGGAATGGAACACGATGACCGATCGTTATCTCGTTTCCCCCTATTCGGCCGCCCGGCTCGGCGGGAAAAAAATCGACAAAGCTGAATTACAAAAGGAAATGGGCCTTGCAATCACAACCGCACCACTTTTCGGAACCATTACGAGACTCGCTGAACAGAAAGGAATCGACATCCAATTGGCAGCCCTGGAAGAAATGTTGAGCGCCAATATGCAATTCGTCCTGCTTGGCGCCGGCTCGCCGGCTTATGAGCACGGTTATCATGAACTGGCCCGCCGGTTTCCAAATAAGGTTTCCACGCGCTTTGGTTATAACGAGGGCTTGGCGCACAGAATTGAAGCCGGCTGCGATTTCTACCTGATGCCTTCGCGCTACGAACCCAGCGGCCTGAACCAGATGTATAGTTTGCGGTACGGCACAATCCCCGTTGTTCGCGCCACCGGCGGCCTGGACGACAGCGTGGTGGACTTTACCGAAAATAAAGCGCTGGCCAATGGCATTAAGTTTTCTGAGTACTCTCCACGCGCCCTTTCGCGGGCCATCCGAAAAGCGCTGGCGCTATACGAACAAACTGAATTGCTGAGTCGTTATCGGAAAAACGCGATGAAATGCGATTTTTCGTGGGAACGAACTGTTGGACAGTATCTTAAGGTTTACGAATCCGCCAAATCCCGGGCCGGATGATCAACCCCTCAATATCCTACCGGCTCGCGTAACCGGCACTGGTTCGCTGAACAAGATTTGCGAACCGTTGAGCTCGTTTGGTGACCGCCCGGCAAGGATGATTTACTTCCTGGGGCGCATTCCAAAGGACATAAAATTCAAAATCCGTCGGTACCCGGTTGTGGGTCGATTTAAATTTGGCAACCCGCGGTTTCATGATCCTTTGGGCGACGTCCAGCGCGACTCCGGCGTTTTGCGGATTGCCGCCCGGCCACAAATATGGGCGGATTTGAAACCGCGACACTTCACCCAACGAACCGATAGCCGAATCGTCGTTACCGCTTTCGATCATTGAAAGCGCAGCCCAGCGATCCATGGCACGCGCCGATGAAAGGACGGCGAATGCTGCAACCAAAACTATTAGAGCTTTAAGCCTCATCGTGTTCATATTTAGCGTATAGCCTGCCAAATGAAAAGCGCAAATTGATTAAATATAACAAACATTGTCTAACACTATTACCACCAGCAAAAATAGCGCTGTTCCAAGCAATTGCAATGACTGCAAGGTTTGGACCTCTAACGACTCTTCGAGTTTAATTGCTTTGCTCATAGAATTTACATTGCAATATTCCGACCGTCGGCGGCTTTTTGCAATGACAAGCCATGACGCTTTTGGGACAAGGCTTCGTAAAAACGGACAATTTTCGCCTTTTTTAGGCTCTTTAACCGCAACCTGAACGCTTATTCCTTCAGTCTGTTATAAGATTTGACCGTCCTGCGTATGGTTTGCCGTGGCATTAACCGGGTCAAAAAGACAAGGCTACGGTTACCGAACCCGGGCACAGCCACGGTCTTTCGGTTCCTGAAGGCAAAATAGCCGAACCTGGCAACCGTTTCGGCGGACATTTTGGCCGATTGCGCGACCCGAACCTTGTCGCCTCGGGCGACAGCGCCGAAATTGGATTCCGTGGGTCCAGGGCAAAGCACGGTCACGGATACACCGCTACCGGCCAGTTCTTCGGCCAGCGCTTCCGAAAATGACTGGACGTAGGCCTTTGTTGCATAATAGATGGCCATGTTTGGGCCCGGGACAAAACCGGCTACAGAGCCTACATTGAGGATTCCCCCGCCCTTCTTTCGAAGCATTTCCGGCAGGAAGAGGCCGGTCAATTCAGTCAGAGCCGTTACGTTAACTTTGACAATTGCAAGCTGCCGGGCGAGCGGCATATCGGCAAAACGGCCGTGCAGACCAAAACCGGCGTTGTTAATGAGGACGTCCACTGAGATCTTTTGGCAGGCCAGGCTGTCGAAGACTTGTTTTGGGGCATCCGGCACGGACAAATCCGCGGCCAGAACGACGGATTCAATCTTGAATTTATCTTTAAGGGTCGCCGCAAGATCCTCCAATGCAGACCGATTGCGTGCTACCAGGACCAAACGGCAGCCGTCGGCGGCGAAGCACTTCGCCAGTTCGAGGCCAATGCCAGAGGAAGCGCCTGTGATTAAAACGGTTTCGTTCTTCATTACACGCCATTAGTCGTCATCTAAACCGAACCGGCTCGAAATCGGCCAATATACAAAGAACGATTTGCCAATGATCTTGTTTTGTGGAAAATCGCCCCAATAGCGGGAATCGAAACTGTTAAACGTGTTATCGCCCATGACGAAGACGTGGCCCGGCTGAACCTCGTATTCACCCCCGGGCGAAAGCGCGCCAATC
The DNA here is from genome assembly GCA_035933915.1 of Verrucomicrobiia bacterium. Classification (GTDB taxonomy): domain Bacteria; phylum Verrucomicrobiota; class Verrucomicrobiia; order Limisphaerales; family UBA11358; genus UBA11358. The sequence goes on along the minus strand of DASYYL010000178.1, from coordinate 2,780 downwards.
ATGGCGTTTCCAAAGTATTTATCCTCCGCATAGTCCAGAATCGTTGCGCCTTTGGGTGGATTTGAGAATGAATAAAGATTTTCATAATGCGGGGTGCTGGCGGTAATCTGCCGGCCGTTTACGATGAGATTGCCCGCGGGCTCAGTCGCCACGTCAAGAAGCGTTGGCGGTTGGGGAACACCGGCGACCTGGTAATCCTGATTCAGCGCGAGCCGGTCACCGCCCAAACCCATAAGACGCTTAATGTAAAATGTATTTTGCTGGTCCGGAGGCAGCCTATCTATTCCGGTGGTTTCAAATACGACAATTTCGCCGCGGGACGGCGGCCGGAAATTATACGTTAGCCGGTCCACAAATAAATGATCGCCGGCATGAATGCGCAGCTTGATGACATCTTCGCCTTTTTTATAGACGCGGCCCGGCGCGAGCGTAATGCCCGCGCGATCCTGCAGAGTTTCTTCACCGCAATCCGGAGGAGAGTAAATGGTATACCATTTACCGGCAAATTCGATGCGCTGGTAGAGGCTGAAAATGGTCCCCGGCCAGGGCTTTCCAACCGCATCAACACTTCCGTCCTCCGGCGCCACAAAGTGAATATAAGAATATCCATGCACCCATTCCTTGAAACGTTCCAGGCCGGTCGGTATCACAAGTGAATTCTTCAATTTAACCTGCTCCTCGGCTTTGGCCTCTAGTTTGGACTTCTGCTGATCCGTAAATTGGTCGTAATAATCTTGGGTATCGCGAGCCAAAGGCGCAAAATCTGGCGTCGATGTGATGCCGTAAAGGGTCGGCTGCATGGAGCCGGTAGGGATTTTGAAGGGTTGAAGGAAAAAGGTGCGGATTCCCATGGCAACGGCTATGGCAACCAGGAGGACCTCCACGTTTTCACGCCATACCGGGTTAGGATAAGCTTTGATCCATTTTTCGCCCGTGAATTGGAGTTCCTCTACGGCGATGCTGATTTTTCCTGTATTTGCCCCGCTGGCGATGGCTGCGTCCAATTCGTCAATTTTTGACTCGATAGCGCCGATGACCTGTGATGAAAGTAAGTCGCGTTGCGCGTGCAACAGACGCTGGACGTGTTTGCGCATCGCGATGGCATCCCGGATTGTTTTTGAAAAAAAACGGCGCAAGATCATAAGCTTTTCGTTGCAAATCAAGGAGTTGAATCGTTACAAATTGATTGCGGCGCGGATTGTCCCATGAAATAGGCGCGAAAACAAACGATTTAATTGGGCCACCGAGAACGCGCTGAACGACCGTTTAGGGGTGCCGAAAGCGAACCCTTAGGCGCGAGAGAAATGAGGCGCTGCTTTGACTTTTAAAGAATTTACCATACAGGATTCGGCGTCGATTCCCCGTCTCCCGCCGCATGATATTTTAAAAGTCCCTTGGCCTGAATATGATAAGACGATTTTAATAATGTCCTAATAACGCATTATCTGAGTGCATTTGTATAAGTTTCTGTTATGTTTTGAGGCTTTACGATATTGTTAATTGATATTTTACTTTTTTTTACTTTTTTTGTTGCAGTCCGGCTACTGTTCCAGCTATACTCGCGGCGTTGGAGCGACAACAAGTGCTCCAGATCTTGCTGTTGTTTTAAATAATCGCTGACCTGAATACGAAATAACGCATTGTTATTAATTATTATGAAAAAGAAAAAAGGTTCCTTAAAGAAACTTGCAGCTATGCCAGCCGTCGCCTCCGTGTTTGCCTTGGCGGCATCGGCTGCAAATGCATCAACTCCGGTGTTTAACTACACTTTCCCTGCGTCCTGGGGTGGCACAGGCACGACAATCACCGACCAGAGCTCCGCGGGCAACAATGGTTTCTCGGACGGTACCCTGTCACTGTCATCCACCGTTCCCCCTGGTGCAGGAGCCGGCACGGAATCGCTCGTCACGTCCTCCGGTGGCATCCTGACCAGCGCCACCAGCTTGCTGAACAATTCGACAGTCGCCGCGGACGGCGGTTTCAGTTTTAATTGTGATTTCATGTGGAACGGGACTGACTCCAGCTCGTTTGGTCACACCCAGAAGCTTATCGATTATGCGGGAACCGAATCCCTGCAGTTGGTCACGACCTCCGGGTCAGCGGCACTTCAAATGCAGTTTGGCAACGACACCGGCGCCGAGTCGGTAATCGGCACGACTATTCTGCCAAACACCTGGTATAATGTTTCCCTCGATTTCAACACTGAGGGCGGCTCATTGGGACTGACCGGAGATATTTCCGGAATAGCGGCCTTATATGTGAATGGTTCGCTCGCTGCCTGGGAGAATATGACCAAGGGCACCTACGGTGATGGTTTGAATCGCCCAATCGGAGTCGGCCAGTTGGGAGCCAACTTCGGCTATCTGGTCGGCTTCAAGGGAGATATTTACAGTGCGTCCGTCAACTTGGGCGCCGCACCTGTGCCCGAACCTTCTACTTTGGCATTGAGCCTTATAGGTGGCATTGGCGTTATGGGTATGATGTGGAAGGGTCGTCGCCGCAACGCCGGATCATAGTCGTTTTCTGACACAAGAACGAGCCGCCAGCAATGGCGGCTCTTTTGCTTTTGGGCATAAATATCTGATAGACATTTTCGTCATCGCCCTAAAGAATCACGAACCTTTTTTGACATGAGCCCTCCACAACCAGCTAAACCAAATCCGGAAATACAACGCCTTTGCCGGGAGGCTGAAGAGTTGTGGAAACGGCAGGATTACCAGCGCAGTATCAATTTGTTGGAGCAGGCAACCCGCAAAGAACCATCCAATCCAAGCCTGCAT
>DASYYL010000157.1:0-49178 GCA_035933915.1 Verrucomicrobiia bacterium | reverse complement strand
AATCAAGGCGTCGTCGGCGCTGAATTTTGCCACCGTATAAAGCAATGCATTGTCCAGGACGTTTCGGACCGTATTCGAGGCGTCGGAATAATCAAATGTGTACCGCAGCGGATCGGCAACATGATACGTCAGCGTTGCCCGCGCGTGGATAATATTCGTATCAGCGGTCAACATAGAACTGTCAATGCGCGGATCCAGGTCTGGTCCGCCCGCGGTTGATTCGCCGCTTAATTCCTGCTCCGGCGTTTCAAAATACCAGCCGTTGTCCGACTTCACAGTTTGAATTTGCGTTATTGGGATTCTGACGACTTCGTCAATCGGGTAGGGGAGCGACCAGTGCAACCCCGCGCTCAAAAGAGCTTTTTCTCCCTCGCCGACCGGTTTGCCAAAGCGAAGAATGACCGCTTTTTCCTGCGGTCCCACCTGGAAAAACCCGGAACAGAGAAAGGCAGCGACCATGAGAATCATTACGATTTTGACAATCGTAAAGCTGCTGCCCAGGGCTTCCGCCAATGCCTGCGACCCTGCGTCCAGCGTCTCAGGCGCCTCGTGCCGGTGGTCGTGTTCGTGTTCGTGGCCGTTCATGTGCAAATCAGGTTATTGCGCGGGCGCGACTGACGGGGCGTTCGTTGGGATGCTCGTGAACAAATCGAACGGCGGCGTTCGTTCGTCGAAAATCAGAGTCGTCTTCTGGTTGAGCGCCTGTTGCAGCGCGTCCAGTCGAAGGAGGTAATTGGCCAGCGCAGGGTCTTTTTCAAAGATCGGCAGCACTTCAGCCGCTTTCGCCTGTCCCTCGCCCATGATTTGCGTCGCCGTTGCTTTGGCCTGGTTTACGGTCTCCGATGCGATCCTGTTGGCCGTAGAAGTGATGATCGTGGCTTCCTTTTGGCCTTCGTATTTTTCGCTGTTGATGATGACCTGCCGTTCACCTTTCATCCGGTCAAACACCGATTGCGTGACGCTCTGCGGCAATTCAATTTTCTTGAATCCTAAAAATACGAGTTGGATGCCGTAATTATTGGTGCTCAATTGCGCCTGCACGGCGTCCTGGATTTGCTGTTCCATCTGTTCGAAACGGAGTTGGCTGGGATCCGGATTGACAAAAGCCGATAGTGTGTTGCTGCTGACGACGGCGCTTTTGGCGTTGCGGAGCATGCCCTCCAGCGCGACCTCGGCGTTGGGCACCGACCCGGCGAATTTGGGATAAAACGCCGCGGCATCGGAGATTTTCCATCCCGCATAAACGGTGAGGATCAGGTTGTTGTTGTCGTGTAGAATGTTTTCGCTGAATTTGTCCTCAAGATTTTGGATGCGTCCGTCGAACTTATAGACGCGCTGAATGGGCCAGGGCCACTTGAAATACAGGCCCGGTTGAGTGATGGCGGGGTGCACCGGCTTGCCGAAGGTCGTGACCACAGCTACTTGCGCGTAGCGCACCTGGAACGCGAACAGCAGCATCAGGACGATGACGACAATAACGGCGCCAATAAGGATGGATACGATATTTCTATTTTTCATGACAGAATCACTCAGGATTGACGTTCAACAGATCGGCTCGAATTTTGTCTTGCAGATCAAAAACCATGACGTCTTGCGTATTGGTAACCAGTAAAATGTATTTGCGATTGTTTTTGGTGGCGTCGGCAAACATGGTGTAATACGCCCGCTGCTTGTAAACGGAAGGCGCTGCTTCAAAAGCGGGAATTTGATTGGTGAACAGCGCGGCGCGCGCATACCAGGACTTCTCCAACTGAAACCGGCTGGCAGCGGCCAGGTTGGTCGTGGTGAATGCCTCTGCCAGCGACAGCGCGTTGGTTTCGATCGCGTCCGCCTGCGCCGACAGGATGGCCGCCAGCTTGCTTTGCTGCGCGCCAATGACCTTTTCATAGTCCGCCGCCACGGGTGTCGGCGGATGGATGTCCTGCAATCCGACAAAGACAATTTTCACACCCAATTGATGCGCGTTTGCGTCTTCCTGTATGCGGTCCTGCAGGAGGCGCGCGGCATCGAAGCGTCCGCTGGACAGCAATTCATCGATGTCTTCGCCGGCGAGATAACGCACGACCTGGCGCGTGGCCAGGCTGGCAAACAGGTTTGTCGTATCACTGTTAACGTAGGCCCAATCCATGACGTTGGTGATTTCAAACTGGATGGGAATGCTGACGGTGATCAGGCTCACGGGCGGAGCTTTGAGCGCCTGCTCCATGACATTGCCTTCTTCCGGCGTTTCGTTTTCGACGGCTGTCGAGACGTGCGTGGCCACCAGAAAATTCTGTTCCTGGTTGTGCGGCACAGTCCACAGCACCACGTGCTCCTCGTTGGTGTCGGGTTGATAACCAACGTACAAGGACTGGATCTGTTCAGTACGGTAGCGATAGACGTGATCAATCGGCCAGGGCCATTTGAAATGCGCGCCGGCATCCAACACATCGATGGGCTTTCCAAAATGTTCGAGGATACCCTGTTCGCCGGCGTCCACAAACACCACGCAGGTGGACAGCAACAACACCGCGAACTGCACCAAAAGGAGCATAAAAAGATTTTCCTTGAGCAGCTTGAAAAACCACGTTTCCGAAACCTTGAAACCAAATTGATAATCCAGCGTTTGCGCGGCGGTCGTCAGCAGGCTTTCCGGCTGTGCCAATATACCCACGAACCGGCTTTCGTAGAGCGGGCGGGAAATCTTGCCACGCACGCGCGGCCGATAAATTTCCAGAAGCAGTGTCAGTAGAGTCTCGGCGGCTATTAACCCGAGCACGACGCTGAAGGCGCGGGCGACCCAGACATCGGCGCGCGGGAACCCGGCTTTGACGCCCGCGATGGCCAGGGCGGTAAAAAGACACACGTAGGCGCCGGCCAGAACAAAACTGGAACTGGGCCGCAACAGCCGATTATCCTGCAGGCGGGCGATCGTTACCGAAAACCGTCCAACCAAAAACAAAATCAGCATGAATATCCCGAAAAGGGCCGCCGACGCCGTTGCGCGCATGTCCACGATGGGCGTGGTGGATTTGTCGATCGAGCGCCACAGAAACCAGGCGCCGAGGGCTTCAATGACGAACAGCAAAACGGCGAAGCCGGGAATGTAGAACTTGTCAAATTGCTCGCGTGAACGGCGCGCGGCGAACACCTCGGAGTCCTTCGATTCGAATAGCGCCGATTCGCCGCGGGTGCGGGCCAGTTCCTCGACCTCGAGCCGTTCGAGCCGCTCATTTTCTTCGAGCTTCATTTGGAACCAGCTCGTGAGAGTGACCAGGAAGGCAATGCCGAGGAAGATGGCCGCGCCTTCGCCGGCGAGCGAATTGACCAGGCTGGTGACGGCCAACGCCGCGATAAATACAGCTATCGCGAGCGCCAGGTTGAACAAGGCATTTTTGGGGACGTTACGTTCCACGGGATTAAAAATATGAAATGACGAACCGGCCCCCGCGCTTTTGCGCGTCCGGTTCCAGGTTTAAGTTTTGACGTTCCATGCTTAACTAAACTCAGCTCAACTCACGCTCTTCAAACAACGCCGCTCCCGCGGCGAGCGCCGCGCCCGCATAAAGGACCGCATAGGCCAGCGCTTTGCCGACGTAATTCCAGTGAAACGTGTTTTTGCCAGTGTCAATCGCGTCGGCGAACCAGAAAAGTTGCCAGTTTGGAATCACACTGTAAAGCGTCGAGGCCAGCCATTCGCCATTATGCGCGCGCCGGCCAAAAAAATAGTCGGACATCAGGCCCAGCAAAAATATTGCCGAGCAAATCGCCAAAGTCGGGATTGTGTCAAATCGGGTCGAGCATGCCAGGGCGATGGCGGCCAAAATCCACAACGCAAACAAAATCAAAATGGCGGCCGGGAGAAGGTTCCAGTTCACATGGCCCTGGGTTCCCAGACTTTCCATTTGCGTCGTGTACCGGAAAACCAGAAACGCCGCCAGCGTGCAAAATACCAGCATGGCAATCACCGCGTCGCTGACAAACGGGCGCCGCAGGAAAAAATTGCTAAAACCGCCCAATGCGTACGCCGTGACGATACCCGCTGAAAAAATTCCGATCGCCGGCATGTCCGTCTTGCCGTAAGCATCGAAAGACATGCGGCTGGCCAGCAGAACGCCCACGGTATTCAGGTACGTTAATACAGTGAGCGCCGCGACCAGCCCGGCGTACTTGGCCAGCAGAAATTGCAACCGGCCCACTGGTTTGGACAGCACGGCCAGCGCCGTGCCAGAGCGGATTTCGCGCGAGAGCGACGATGACGCGCTCAGCACCGCTCCAAACAGGCCGGATAAAAACATGGCGGCCAGGACAGAGTTTTCCACCAGTTTCGGCTCGTCACCCAGCGCAAAGTAATAAGGCACCGCCAGAAACATCTCAAACAGGACAGAGGCCGTCATCAGCAGCAAAAAGATTGGCTGCCGAATCAATTCCATAAAGGCGTTGACGGCTATGGTAAAAAACTGTCGCATGAATGAACGCCAAGATTACAGCAATTGCAGGTCCTAAAGCAAACGGTTAATCCGGGCGCGTTGAATTTTTGATGGAAAATGGCCATTTTCGTTCAAATAAACTTATCGAATTAGCTAAGATTGACAGGGATGGGCGCTCATAATTCAAATCCGGGTGTGTGTGTTTCGCCGCACAGGTTTGCCCGCCGAATTGCCGGCGGGCAGTTAGGCCATTGCGCGCGCGATTGAATTCCACCAGGCGTCATGGAGTTCGGCGAGCGGCGCGGAAAATTCATTCGCCGCAATTTTGACTGTCAGTTGATCTCCACCCACAATACCAATTTGCGTCGCGGGTACGCCCATCAGCCTGGCGCGTTCCACGACTTTCACGGCATCCAATGACGCGCAAGTGATCACGATCCGCGATTGAGTTTCGCCAAAGAGCAGCGCATCGAGCCGAACCGGGCGCTCCGGGTTGACCAATGAAGTGAGGTCGATGTGCGCTCCATTCAGTCCGGGCGTTTCACGTCCGACAAGCCGGCTGATGCAGCTTTCCGCAAGGCAAACAGCCAGGCCGCCTTCGCTGCAATCATGCGCGCTTTTCACCAGACCGCTTTGAATCAACCCCAGAAGAGTCGTGTGCAGGGTTTTAGCCGTTTCCAAATCGCAACGTGGCGGCGCGCCGGTTTTCTTTCCGTGAACCGCCTGCAAATACGCGCTGCCGCCCAGCCCCTGCAATGGGTCGTTCATGTCCACCGGCTCGCCTAACAGAATAATGGCATCCCCCTTGTCCTTGAACCATTGCGTCGTGACGTATTCAGGTTTCTCAATCAGGCCCACGACCGCGACAGTCGGTGTGGGATCAATTGGACCAGCCGGACTTTGATTATAGAGCGAACAATTGCCGCCTGTCACCGGCGCATTGAATGAGCGGCACGCCTCGGCCAGCCCGCGGACGGATTCTTTCAACTGCCAAAACAATTCCGGCTTGAGCGGATTTCCAAAATTCAAATTGTCCGTCACGCCCAGCGGCACGGCGCCTGAACAGGCCAGGTTTCGGCAGGCTTCCGTCACCGCAATTTTTCCGCCCTCGTATGGGTCCAGGTAGACATACGCGCCGTTGCAGTCCACCGTCATCGCAATCAGCTTTTCGACCACCGAAGCGGCAGCGCCGGAATCGGCGTCCGGCAGTGAATCAGATTTGATGCGAATAACCGCCGCGTCGCTTCCGGGGCAAACGACCGAACCATCGCGGACCATGTGATCATATTGCCGGTAAACCCAGTTTTTAGAGGCGATGCTCGGGAACGACAATAGTTTCTTTAAATCCTCTCCCGGATTATTGGTGTCGGCGGTGCCGTTCATCCGGAACGAGCGGACTTCCTGCAAATAAGCGGGCTCGTGCGACTCGCGCTGATACACCGGCGATTCGTCGGCGATTTTTTTTGCCGGAATTTCGGCGACAATGCTGCCGTGGTGCCTGACGACCATGCGGCCGGTGTCGGTGACGAAACCGATTTCGGCCCAGGGCAGGTCCCATTTATCGAAAATCCTTTTTACTTCATCTTCGCGGCCTTTGTGAACGATGATGAGCATGCGCTCCTGCGATTCGCTGAGCATGATTTCGTAGCTGCTCATGTTCGGAACGCGCTGGGGCACTTTGTCGAGTTCGATTTCAATTCCCGTGCCGGCGCGCGCGGCGGTCTCGCACGTGGAGCAGGTGAGGCCCGCCGCGCCCATGTCCTGGATTCCTGCGACGGCGCCGGTGGCGAGCAATTCCAGGCACGCTTCGCACACGAGCTTTTCCATGAACGGATCGCCCACCTGTACCGCGCCGCGCTGCTGCTCGGCGGATTCTTCCGTGAGGTCCTGCGAGGCAAACGCCGCGCCCGCCAGGCCGTCGCGGCCAGTGGCCGGGCCGACGTAAAATACCGGGTTGCCAATGCCGCGCGCCGCGCCGCGTGCGATCTGGGTATGCCGGAGCACGCCCAGGCAAAACGCGTTGACCAGGGGATTGCCCTCATACGATTTGTCGAAATAAACCTCGCCGGCGATCGTGGGAATCCCAAAACAATTTCCGTAATGCGCGATGCCGCTGACCACCCCGGCGAAGAGGCGCCGGTTATTTGCGATTTGCGATTTGCCATTTGTGATTTCGGAATCTTTAACCGGCACTGCCGCGTTTCCGGCTCCAGGCAAACTCGATTCTCGCAAACTCGCCGCGTGCCCGTCCTTCTGCGTAGCAGCGGGCGTGAGCCCGCTCTGACTATCTTTCGGCGTGCGCCCGTTTCCATTGCCACCGATCGCCGCTTCGTCCGTGATTGGTCCAAACCTCAGTGAATTGATTGCGCAAACTGGCCTCGCGCCCATCGTAAAGATGTCGCGAACAATCCCGCCCACTCCCGTGGCTGCGCCCTGGAACGGCTCGACCGCGCTGGGATGATTGTGCGATTCGATCTTGAAGGCTATGGCGAGGCCGTCGCCAATATCAATAATGCCCGCGTTTTCCTCGCCCGCGCCTACGAGTATTTTCGGCGACTTCGTCGGGAATGTCTTGAGGAGAGGGCGCGTATTTTTATAGCTGCAATGCTCGCTCCACATCACCGAAAAAATGCCCAGTTCGGTATAGGAAGGTGCGCGGCCGAGGACATCCAGCATTTTCTGGTATTCCTCAGGCGTGAGATTGTGTTTGGCAACCAGTTCGGGTGTGATGGCGGGATCAGTCATGTCAGTTCGTTGAAGCGTTAAAGCGTTGAAGCGTTGAAGCGGTTATGCTTCCGGAAGATTGTCCCGGTAGGGACAATTGGAAATAGCCCGGCGTTTTAACGCCGGGTCGCAACCCAAAAAAATCACAAGTCCCGTTGGGACGACTGGAAATTTCTGATAAGTGCCCGTTCATGTTTTCGTATCAATCAATATGCTTCCGTATAATTTTATCTGCCAGAGATTGCCATATCTTCACGCCAATTCCTCGACGTTTTCATCCTCGTATTTCTCGATCAGCACGCCGAGCACTTCCATCAGGGAGGCGAGCGGATGGTTTTCGTTTTCGCCCACTTCATCGACAAGCCGGTCCAGCAGCTTAATGAGCTGCAGGTATTCGCGATCGTTATGCGGAACGCGTAACGTCGATGCGACCTGAGGCCAGGCTTCGAATCCTTTTTCAATTTGCGCGGTGGACATTCTCGTGCAGAGCGAGCCTTGTTGGGTAGATCGTCTGGCGGCTTATGTGCCTGTGTATCTGGAAAGACAATTGAAACAGCCCGGTTACGCCGCCGCTTCAACCTCACGAATTTCGCTCGGTTGCGGAATTGGTTCGCCGCGCTCGCGCATGTCTTCGATGTGCATTTCCAAGGCTTCCTTCAACAGGGCAAGCGTTTCCTTTTCCGTTTCTGCCGCTGCGACACAGCCTGGGAAATCCGGCGCATAAGCGCTGAAATTCTCCGGTCCATGTTCGATAATAATGGCGTAGCGCATAATCATTTCAATCCAGCCTGTTTAAGAATACTGCTCAATGTTTTCGGATGCAAATCTTGTCTTGGATGTCCAGCAATTATCACCGTCCCGGGTTTTGTTGCATGATGATACTGTCAGTGGCTGCCGCGCGTGCGGACGAGAAAACAGCCATCGTCTTCAATCAAGCGGGTGATTTCACCGATTTTCATCCAAATTCAAACATATTTGCCGATTATTGGTTTTAATTGAGTCACCGTCTTTTTCGGCCAGAGCTTCTTATCGGTCATGATGGCGTGTTTCAGCGCCGCGTGGCATGGCCAATTTGGTTCGGACGGGATCTTTGAAATCGCGGCGGACACGACTTTCTTTCCCATGTCCGCGTTCCGATGCAGATTTGCAACAATCATTTCCAGCGTGACGTGCTCTTCCTCTTTCCAGCAATCGTAATCGGTTGACATCGCCAGCGCGGCGTAGGCGATCTCGGCTTCGCGGGCGCATTTGGCCTCGCCCAGGTTGGTCATGCCGATGACATCGTAGCCGGAGCGATGGTTGGCAAGTGATTCGGCGCGGGTGCTGAACGCCGGTCCCTCCATATTTACATACGTGCCGCCGTCATGCGCGTTGGCGCCGCAAGCGCGCGCGGTTTCAAGAAGTATTTTGCGCAGCTCCTCGCAAATCGGACTCGCAAACGACACGTGCGCCACAATGCCGCGGCCAAAAAACGTATGATTGACCGATTGCTTGGTGCGGTCCAGGAATTGGTCAACCAATACAATGTCGCACGGCTTGTATTTTTCCTGGAGCGAGCCGACGGCGCTGACGCTGAGGATCCATTGCACGCCGAGCTTTTTCATGGCCCAGATATTCGCGCGATGGTTGAGTTCGGACGGCAAAATCCGATGGCCGCGCCCGTGCCGGGCCAAAAAAACGACGTCGCGCCCGGCAAGTTTGCCGGTCAAAAAGTCATCAGACGGCGCGCCAAACGGAGTTTTGACCTTGAGCCATTTTTGGCCGGTAAAGCCTTCAATGTTGTAAAGGCCCGTGCCTCCGATAATGCCGATGCGATGTTTTGTCACCGTGAATTTGTAGCTATGAATGCGCCGCTTGACACGAAAAAAATGTCGGAACGGCTATTCGTTTGACAACTTTTGAGACCTTTTTGGAACTATGGGCCTTGTCGACGGCACGGCGGGCTCGGAGGTGCGGTCTTTGAACAACAAAGACGCCAAGGCACAAAATGATTCACGGGGGACCATTTGGTCCCCCGTGAAGGAATTGAACGTCAAGCTTTTTACCGGTTAAAACCGGCTTTATTTTTCCTTGCCTTTTCCCTGGTCGTTGTCATTTCCCGAATCATCATCGTGTCCGTTTTTATGACTCATGTCATGAGGCACGGTGACCGTAACATTGAACGGAGCCGACAAGTTGCCCGATTCATCCTCCGCCTGAATGGTGATGGTGTAGATTCGGCCTGTGCCATTACCGGACCGTTCGGCGCGCAGGGCCACTGTATGAGCGCTTAAAATGCGCCAGTCCGGCGATGTGTTGCCATCGCCTTTTCTGTTGACCGGTTCATTGCTCTGAACGCCGATGATTTTCCAGGTTGTCGGGCCGCAATTGTCCGTGACGACGGCGTGAATCGTTACCGTCACAAGTTTATGATTGGGCGGCCAGAGAACGTTCGGACACGCCCACGCATTGGTAATCACCGGAGGAATCGTGTCAATTACGGTGACAGTAGTTTCGCAGGAATCGGTAAGTCCCGCGGAATCGGTAACGGTCACATCAATTACATTGGTTCCCAGCGGCAATTCGCTCGCGAATGTCACATTTGTGGAGGTCGGCGGTGTGCCGGCAGCAATCTGGTTTGTGTACAGCGCCATGCCTTCCATAGACCAAACGACCGTCATCGCGCTGCCTACCTGGCTGTCCACCTCAGCCGTCAGCACCGTTTGTGTGCCGCACTCCACGGTGATGGGTTGCGGGCAGGAAATCGTTGGTGGCAATGGAATGAGTTGTCCCCGGATCTCACCATTTGTGTTGGCAGCCGTGCCAATATTTATATAGTAAAATCCTCCGAGCAAGTCCGATACGCCATTGGTGGGAACGGTTACTGTGCCAAAAACAAGTCCGCCTGCGGCTGGATTGGTGGATGGGAAACTAAAAGGACCTAAATCTTCGAGCACAGCCGCCGTCTGGTTCGTTCCGGCCGGGCCATTGAGAGTCATGCTTGTGGCCGGACCGGTTAAATCCGAGAAACCGGCCGCAGAACCATAGCCAAGCGCCAGCACCAACTCCCGGGTGTCCGTGTCAAAAATGACGCCACCGGAAATGGCTCCGCCTGAACCGCTGCTGCCGACCACCGCGGGAACTTCATTGGATGGGCTCAGGCCGACGGCCGTGTCCGTGCCGGCGGGAGATATGCCGATGGGAATCAACGTAGCCTGACTGGTAACGGCAATAGATGCCAATAGGGCGATAAATACTTTTTTCATATATTTCCTTTATCAATTGTTCGCAGTGTCCCCTTCGTGGACGTCAATTTTCCACCCATGAATGACTATGACTAGTAAAACTAAAATCCTTGATAAAGTCAATCACAATTGTTGTTATTGTCACACTTTGAACAGAATTGCTGTTGTCAGACCGCCAGGCTGGAAGGACATTCCCTAAAGGGCATGTAATCACCACTTTACCGCTCCACAACCCTGGTGGGCCTGGTGGCTTGTTGCGCGGAATCCGGATCGAAAAAAATTCCGCTGACCACCGCATTGGAGCCGCGAATAGTGTCAAAACGCAGCCGAACTGAGTCCCGACAGTCAAAAATGACATATTTGCCGTCTTGGTACTCGCGGACCGCCTGCGTCGGGGCCGCCAGCGTCAGACCAGGCAGGTTGTAGACATCGACGGCTTCCTGGCGGCCTTCCCGGTCGAAGTCAACGGCATACGCCGCCAAACGAAAGCGATGCGGCTCTTTCAGGCGGATGTCCACGAGCACCGTGTTGCGATTATAGAGAGTTGCTGCATTCCGAGTTTCCTCATTGTGACTGTTGGATGCCAATGCCCGGGGGTCGTTGACATCGTGAGCCCATTGGGTAACGGTAGCGGCCCTGGGCTTGATGGTCACCGATTGAACATAAGAGGGCAGTTGTTCGAGATTTGTTTTGTCGAGATCGTAACCGAACAATAAAAATCCGTCCTTTCCGTAGACTCCTCCCCAGTTGCCCCTGGTTGTGACATCCTGGGCGTGCGCGTTCACCGAGTCGGGGTAGACCAGCGGTTGCGGTGCATAGGCCGGGGTTGAACCGCTGTATCGGATGCTTAAGGCGTAACGACCAGGCCCGACACCTGTGAAATAAACCCGATCGCCTTGCTGACTGGCGCCGGCGATTGCCGGGACAGCATGATAACTTCCATCCCACGCAATTCGGCCGTTGATGCGTATGGCGTTAATCGTGCGTTCCAGCGCGGGTATGCCTATGCGGGCCGTGACGCCGTCAGGAATCACCAACTCGGCGCGACCGCGCCGTGCGTCGAAGCTCCAGTGAATGTTCCCGTGGGGCGTGGGCGCGTCCGCCGCTACGCGGGTCAGCAGCCGGCCCAAATGCGGCGTAATATCCACAGTCGCGAATCCCGGCCCGGTCGGCGTGATGCCTGCCACATACCGCGTCAACCACGTCGTGCAGCCGGCGCTCCAGGGATGGCACAGGCTCGTAACGCCCGCCTGATTGGAAGGGACCGGACCGTTTTGCGGAATAATCGCATTCCATGAGGGCCAGTAGCATTCGAGAAACGTGGTCGCGCCATAATTGATTTGCCCGCCCCAGTCTTCCAGCGTGGTCTGCAGGGCCGGGTCGGTCCAGCCCATTTGCCCCATAGCTTTGAGGATGAAAAACTCGTTGAATGAAGAAAACGAAATGCGCTCGACGGGATTGGCAAAGACGCGCCGATACAGAGTGTCCTCTTGCGCGGTTGTCGGCACGCTGGCGTTGATGGCGTCGGCTGCGGAAAAAATCGTGGCGCTATTTACCCAATTGGGCTGGTCCTGAATCTTTTGCGTGTAGTCGTCGGCCATCTGTGAGTATTGCTTCTGCAAATCATCCCGGCCGATCGTTCCCATCGTCTGCGCGAACTGGCGGCAGGTCTCAATAAACAACATTCGATATGTTTCACAGGCTTCGTCACAGCCCGAATCCATGAAACCGCTGCCCAGCCGGTCGTCCCATCCGTAAAAATTCGGCTTGGGATCGTGGAACCATGCCTCGGCTTGCGATAGCTTGCCCTGGACATTGGGAATGTATTGCATCAGCAGCGCGCGATCACCGGTATAGTCGTAGTAATCCACCAGGCTCAAGACCCAGTAAAGGGCGTAGCTGGGGATACGTTGGTAATTATTGGCGGTCACATCGAGGTCCTGTGCGACATCACCCCAATCGCCAAATGCCGCCAACGCCGCGCCCTGTGCGATGTGGTCGTCACCGGTCCACGGAACCCGGTCGCCCCGGTCCATTAAGATGGCCCCGATTAATTTTTGCAGGAGATTCAGCTTCACCGTGTATGCCCCCGTGTACCAGATTTTCGTCAACATCGGATCGCTGCACGAAAAGCTGCCTTTATAATTCGTGGGCTTGATCTGGCACACCAGGCGGACGTTGGTGATATGCCACGGGCGCCCGTCGAACGAGCGGACATAGATCCAGCCAAATCGCACCCCGTTGTAATCAAATCTTCCCTTGAGCTTGAGACAGTAAGTGTGGCCGCCAGTGAATGTTGGCGCCGCAATGCAGTGCTCCCATGCGGGCGCGGTGAATTCGCTGACGCCCATATCCACGCCACCCGGCATATCCGGGCTGTCAAATTCCAGCCATGCCGCGCTCTCCACGCCGAAATCGAATTGAATGCTGCCGGTCCCGCGAACCGTAATATTGCAGCGATGCCCGCACGCTGACTTCAAGCCGGCGAACGCCCTGGGCTCATCCGTGGAAACTTTGACCGGCCGCAAAAGATAATACTGCAGATCGTCTGAGGCGCGTGGGTCCCGCCAGCAGTAACGCACGAGAGGATCTGGCGAAAGCGGCACGGCCGGTCCGGCAAAGGCGCCGTCATGCAACGACTGATACGGGCCGAAATTGGTTTGCGTCGTTTGAGGATTGGGCAGGGGAAGTATCAGGCTAGTCTGTATCGGCGGGCCGCTGCCGCCTGATCCGCCGCCAATATCGCTATCGCCGGCCGCCTGACATGTGTTGCCTGTTGCACCCAGGCCGAGCAGTATGGTAATAGCCGCGTTAATAAACCTGTATTTCATTCGGGTGGAGAACATTCTATCTTGAATTCCTGTGCGAATGCAGCAACAGATTTCGCTCCGTGGGCTCGCAACCCGGCTGGGCAAGACGAGTCAATATTCGCTGAAGAAGCAGATGTCGCTACCGACGTGAAGGTTTTTGCCACCAAACCAGGAGAAGGCTTTTGGCCCAAGTGCTTTGCCATCCGTCGTCACATAAAATCCCCAATGGTTGTCGAGGCCGCCCCAGTTCACACAGATAACGTCGCCACTTTGCCTGATAAATTCGCAATTCGCCAAATATGGATACCTTTCGCGCAAGCCGGTTCCTTTCAGTTCATTGATTGCTGATCGATTGTCGTAGAATTTTGAAACTGGTGGAGTTGGATCCGGGAGCGCGGGAAGTTTATCGAAATCCGCCGCAAAATGACGCATTTCCTGGGCTCCAAAATGCCGGATCATTCCATTCCGCAATCCGTAAAGGACCATGTCATGCGGCCGCGGAACAATGAATTTAAGCCCCGCGAGAAGCAGCAGGGAAAGGAGTGTGGCCGTGGCCCAAAGGCGCTGTCTTTTGCGGATTAGGAATACGACCCAAATTACAAAAAAGCCAGGCAACAAGAGAAATCCAAACACGGCCAGCAGATAATTCCAGGCCATTGGTCCGAAGGAAGTTTGGTAATAGCCGCAACAGAAACACAGAATATACCGCATAAACAAACAGGCGACCGCTAAAGCGATAACAACGTAACAAGTGGGAATGCGGTTCCGGCGGTTTTGGTCGGATGTTTCCTTTTGATTTTCAGTCATATCTCAACAAAATGCTGGCTGTATTCATTAGACGGAGTTCTGCCGTATCATGCTCCCGGATTTATTTAATTCCGACGGCCATGGTTGACAAACTCTTTTTAGCGTGGCCAAAATCAAACGCAAACAGCGCTCGCGGCCAAATCTAATGCCAACCAATCTTACGACTGTCCCAGTCACCCAACAGCCGGCACTAAAACGCGCGCTTGGACTGAGCGGGCTCATTTTTTACGGCATTATCCTCATTCAACCCACCGCGCCGATGCCGCTATTTGGCGCGGCGGCGGTTACTGGAAATGGGCACGTCGTCACGGCCATACTCATCGGCATGGTCGCCATGCTCTTTACGGCCATCAGTTATGGCCGCATGGCCAATGCGTATCCCAGCGCCGGGTCGGCGTACGCGTACGTGAGCCGCGAAATTCATCCGGCGCTTGGCTACTTCGTCGGCTGGAGCATTATTTTCGATTACGTGATGAACCCGATTGTCTGCGTCATCTGGATTGCCGGGGCGGCGGTGGCGCTGTTGCCGACGATTTCCAATCACGCTGAAGTCGTCGCTTTAACATGCGTGTTAATTGCGATATTCACGATTCTTTTTACGGCCATGAATCTGCGCGGCATCGAGGCAAGCTCGCGGACCAATGGCATTATCACGGTGGCGTTGAGCGTGGTGATCGTTTTATTTCTTGGCGCGGCCATCCGTTATCTTTGGCTGAATCCGCCGGGCCATTTGGCCGACTACACGCGGCCATTTTATGATCCACAAACGTTTTCGTTTTCCTCCGTGCGCAGCGGCGCGGCGCTGGCGGTCCTGACGTATATCGGTTTTGACGGCGTCTCGACGTTGTCCGAGGAAGCGCACAATCCGCGTCGCAACATCCTGCTGGCAACCGTCCTGGTTTGCGTGATTACTGGCGTATTGGCGTCGGTCCAGGTTTATTTCGCGCAATTGATTTGGCCGGGCACAAATTTTCCGGATGAAGACAACGCGTTTTCGTACGTGGCCGGCAAGGCGGCCGGGCCGTGGCTTTTTGTCACGGTCAACGTGGCGCTGCTGGTGGCCAGCATCGGTTCGGGCGCGGGCGCGCACCTGGGCGCCGGGCGGCTCCTCTATAGCATGGGACGCGACAACGCGATTCCGGCGAAATTTTTTGGCGCGGTTAATCCGCGTACCCGGATTCCTTCAAACAACATCATTCTCATTGGAGTAGTGATGTTGATTGCCGCGTTGACGCTCAAGGCAGTGCAGGAATTTAAGCACGTGGACGCTTATGGCTTTGGCTGCACGTTATTAAACTTTGGCGCGTTGTTGGCATTCATGGGGGTGAATCTGGCGGCGTTTGTGCATTATTTTGTGCGGGGCGAGCGCACGTCGTTTTGGAAGTCGGTCGGGAACTTCATCTCGCCCGTCCTGGGTTTTGGCATATGCGCTTATCTTTGGTTTGGCCTGGGTAAATGGGCCATCATCGTGGGGCTTTGCTGGTTGACGACGGGCGTGATTTATGGGGCGTGGAGGACGGCGTTTTTTACGAAGCGGATTCAATTTGCGGAGATAGATGGCACCTAAATTGAAAATTAAATGAGAGAAATTAGAGGCGCGGGCGGGCGGGGCCTGTTATGTTTTACATTGATATAGTTGCCGCTATGCAGCCGATGCTGTTGCCGCTCTGGCCTTTCAGGATCACTCCGAAATTGGCCGTATCAACGGTGGGTCGATTCATCCAATCGTCCATCCCGCCCCTTACCCCGCCAGATGTTTGATGACGATAGTCGTATTGTTGCCGTTCTGGCCTTTTAAGAACGCGCCCAACTTAACCTTGTTCGCGACCTTGTTAACCGCGCCAGTGGAACGCACGCAAGATGTCGAAAATGTGATTTCTTCCTCCTTCAGTTGCGGTGATGCCGGCCAGGCGGCAACCCCGGCGAACGCGTCGGCCACGTCCGCAAGGATCAAATGGAGTTCGGATTCGCTTTTGTATTCGATGACGGTGTTCGTTGCCACGGCACTGCCGTTGAAATTCAGGAACTCGCACATGGCGATGGCCTTGTCACGGGTATCGCCCACCTTAATGTCGCGCCGGTCCTTGCGACCTTCCGCGCTCTCATGGTTGCTGTTGAGCAGGTGCTTGGTTCCGAATGCCGTATCGGGGCCAATCAATTGCATGAACATTTTCCTGCCGCCAATGGCATAGGTGACCATCCAAAACGTCGATTCGTCGCCGGCGGATTTTTCGTATGTTGCGGGCATAAGGTTTCGTCGGGTTTATTTTAGATAATCAGTTATTGATTCCAAGTATTCGTGTCAACTCTTTTCGAGCGACTGGAGTGACCTAGCAGCCGATGTGAAACGGCTCAAATTTTCTCTGGTGGTGGACGCCAAACGCGGCAGGCGCGACGCGGTTGCGAGATTCGTGCTTGACGCACCACGCGGTACGCATCACGTTTTTTGCCATGTCAGAAGGAATGAGAATAAAGGACCAGCCGGCCAGCGAACGACCGCGGGAACGGCTCGTCGCCCATGGCGCGGACAATTTAAGCCCCGCCGAATTGGTTGCCATTCTCTTGCGCACCGGAATCAAGGGCACTAATGCAGTCGAAGTGGGCAAACAACTCATCAACAAATACCGGACGGTGCAGGCCCTGGCGCGGGCGTCCCTGGCCGATTTGCAGAAGGTCAAAGGAATTGGGCGGGACAAGGCCGTGACGCTGGCCGCCGCGTTTGCGCTGGCGCGCAAAATGGCGCATGAGATGCAATTGGAATCGCCCGTGCTGGACAACGCGGCTACTGTGGTCCAATTGCTTCGCGACCGAAATGCCATCAAGGAAGCGGAAACACTTCAAGTCCTGTTGCTCAACACGCGATACAAATTGATTGGTGATGTCGTGGACGTTTCCAATGGAACACGCGATACAATTCTCGTGGATCCCGGCGCAGTCTTCAAAAAGGCTATCGAGGCGGGGGCGGCCGCGATCATTCTGGTCCATAATCATCCCAGCGGCGATCCATCACCGAGCGAGGCGGACATCAAGGCCACGCGGGATTTGATTCGTGCCGGAAAGCTTCTGAAGATTGACGTGCTCGACCACGTCATCATTGGTCGGCCGGCTCATGGCCGGCCAAAAGATTGGGCGTCGCTACGTGAGCTTGGGCATTGCGCGGTGTGACGTTGGTAAGGACGGCGCGCTGCGCCGTCACCGCCATTTAGCGGGCGGAACATTCGCTGTCGAACATCCAGCCATACTCGTTTCGCCGCTAAATGCGGCGCGGACAGCAGTGGCAGCGCCACTTGCCATGCGCGCTGTCTCTACCAGGAGCAGCCGTCAAGGAATGCCTCTTCTACGGTTTCTCGTCGGGATCAATAATTTCAATGCTATGCAGGCGACAAAGAAAATAAGTGTGGCAAGGGCATATCGCATGTTGTGACGTTTTGCGGAGGGAAAAGAGTTGTCCGGAATTATTATTCAGACGGGATTTTGCGCGCTAAAGCGTTGACACCGAACGCCTGGGCGCAACTTCAGCCACCATATGTGAATTAAATTTTCAAAAGTTTCGAAACCTTTTTGCGAAAGTATTGTTAGTACACTTGAAAAAGAATGAGGAAAGAAACACAGGCAAATCCAAGTGGGCGCGGCCGCACAAGGTCATGGGGAGGACGGTCGGCCGCGCTCACGCTAATAGAATTGCTCGTGGTCATCGCCATCATTTGCATTCTTGGAGCCATCCTTCGACCACCGTTTCGATTTCATGAATACGGAAAGGACGCGCTCCCGCGCGTTCGGGCCATGATCTTTGGACAGCAATCCGGTCAAGCTTGTGGCGCTTTTCCTTGTCCCGCAGGGTCAATTTCAAAAGCACCTGCATTCTCTTGCCAACCTCGCCAAACTTTTGCATCGCCGCGATTTCCGGGACTGGCTGGATGGTTTAGATTGAAAAGCCGCAATTCTTGTAGGCCGGGTGCCCTCACCGGGCGAGATTTGGGTCAGTCGGACGAATCGCCGGGTTGGGGAACCCGGCCTACAGGCGAAGGGTATTCCCGCCAATTAAATTCGCATTTGAGGATGACGATGAGGAGGATGAGGAGAATGATTTCCCCGAGCCCCAAATAGGGTTGACTTATAGGCCTCTTAAGCGTATAAAAGAGATGATTTGGTGGATAAAGAGTAAGCAGTCGTCGGCACAGCCCAAATCGCGGCTCCTCACCATTAGTTGTGCCCCCGGCGGCGAAAAACGCTATTTGTAGTGGTTTTTCGCTTTACTTGTACTTGTTATTGTGGTTGTCTGTTGCCCAGCAATCGCAGTTATTCGCATGCATCTTAAAAATTTAACGGTTTTTGGCTTTAAATCCTTCGCGGACAAAACGGCGCTCAATTTTCAAGAGGGCGTAACGGCCATCGTGGGGCCCAATGGCTGCGGCAAATCCAACGTTTCGGACTCGGTCAGGTGGGTCCTGGGCGAGCAATCTGCCAAGGCGCTGCGCGGTGGGGAAATGGCGGACGTCATCTTTAACGGCACGGACGGTCGCAAGCCGATGGGCATGGCCGAGGTGTCGCTTACCCTGGGCGATGTGGCCGAGGAAAACCTCCGCGCGGCAGGCGTGGAAGTGGCTTACGACGAGGTGACACTCACCCGCCGAATTTTTCGCGACGGTTCCAGCGAATATTTCCTGAACAAGGTCCCGTGCCGGTTGAAGGACATCCAGCAGCTTTTCATGGGCACGGGCGTGGGACGGACGAGCTATAGTATCCTGGCCCAGGGGCATATCGCGCAGATCCTTTCGGCCAAGCCGGATGATCGCCGGGTTATTTTCGAAGAGGCCGCGGGTATCACGAAATTCAAAGCGCAAAAGAAAGAATCTTTGCGCAAGCTGGAATACACTGACCAAAATCTGGTGCGCGTGGCGGACCTGATCCGCGAAGTGAAGCGGCAGATTGGCTCGCTCCAACGCCAGGCAGGCAAGGCGCGGCGCTACAAACAGATTTCGATGGAGCTTCAGCACCTGGAAACACAATTGGCGCGGCACCAGTTCAATGTTTTGCAATCGGAGATTACTCAAAAGACTGCCGCGGCGGCGAAGTTGCGTGAGGAAATTGAGGGCGGCTCGGCCAATGTTTTGCGGTGCGAAGATGAAATCAAGCAATTACGGGAACGTTTAACGGAGCTCGAGCACGAGGTTTCCGCGCAACAGCAGCGCAGCTTGGAATTGAAGGGCGCGATGGAACGGCACGAGAGCCGCATCCAATTTAACGAAGAACGCCTGCGCGAGCTCGAATCGCAAAATTCCAAGGCGCTGGCGGACATCGCGCAGGCCGAGGAACGATGCGCTACGGCAAAGGATGAATTGGCGAACGTCGAGCAGAGTTTGGCCCGCTCCCAGGCGGCGCTCGCAGAGCATCAGGCGGCGCTGGGCCAAAAGCAGTCCGCGCTGGCGCAGGTGGAAAATGAACTGAAGCGGTTGCAGGAGGAATTGCGCGCCGCGCAATCAGCCGCCTTTGCCGCCGCGCAGGATTTGACCCGGGTCCGCAACGAAATGACGGCGCTGGATTTGCAAAAGCAAGGGAACAGCATCCGATTGGAAAAATTGTCCGCGGAGAAAGTGCAACTGGAGGAGGAACGGGGACGCCTGGACGCGCGTTTGCAGGAGTGGACGGTGAGCGTCGAGGCCGAAAAATTGAGCGTGCAGGCCCGGCGCGGGACGGTCGAGCAACGGCAAAACCGGCTGCGTGACTTGCAGAATGAGTTGCAGGCCTCGTCCAACGAGCAGGACCAGCTTTTGCAGCGACAGGCGGAAAAGCGCTCGCGCCTGACCGTGATTGAACAGCTTGAGCATTCGCGGGAAGGGTTTGATGCGGGAGCAGTGGCCGCATTGCGCCAATCGCGCTCGGTCATCGGCTCGCTCGCGGATCGGATTCGCGTTCCGGAACAATTTGTTGTGGCCGTGGAAAATGCGCTCGGACATCACCTGCAACTGGTTTTGACGGAACAGCCCGAATCGGCGCAGGAGATTTTGGCGGATTTGAACGCGAACAAGGCCGGTCGTGCGAGTGTGGCGGCGCTGGCCATCCAGCAGCAGGCGGACGAAAAACAACTGGTATTTGCCGACCTTGCGCCGGGTGCCAATGGGCATGGCGCGCATAATCTGCAGCCGGGAGAGATTGTTCCGGCGTTGAGCATTGTGCAGTCTGACGCATCGGTGGAAAAACTATTGAAGTCGCTGCTGGGCCGGACATTTATCGCATCGGATCTGGCCACGGCCACGGCGCAAATCCAGAACGGGCACGCGGGCTGCGATTTTGTCACGTTGACTGGCGATTTACTGAGCCGGCACGGGATTTACACTGGCGGTTATTTGAACGGCAGCGGAAATCCGAACGCGCCGGCGTCCATCCTCGGGCGCAAGAACCAGATTTCGGAGTTGCAGAACCAACTGGCGGAGCTACAGGAGCGCGTGGCCGAGGCAAGCCGCCGGCGCGGCGCATTGCTGGCCGAGCAAACCGAACTTCAGGCGGGACTGCAACAGGCGCAAACCGAATTGCGTGAACAGGAAGTGGCCATCGCCACCCGCGAAGGCGAATTCAACGCCCTCCAAAATTCGGCGCGCCTGCTGTGCCAAAAAATCGAAACCGTGGTATTTGAAGTCCAAAGCCTGGCTGCGCAGGAACGCGAAGGCATGGAAAAGCGGAATGCCCTGGCCGCGCAGTTGCATGAGCTTGAGACGCGAGAGCAGGCCGCGCAGGACGCAGTTGCCGCGCACACAGCGGGTCTCGAGAATTTGCGGCAACAACGGGACGCAGCCACCACGGCGCTCACGGAAAGTAAAGTCGCGCTGGCGGCGGAAGAGCAGCTTCTGGCTTCGTTCCGGCGGCAGCAGGAAGCGCTGGCGCAGCGCATCCGGGAATTGACGCAAGTCGTCGAGCAACGCCGCGGAGAAATCTCCGGTGTGGTCACTCGAAAAGAGCAGGCGGAATCTGAAATCCAGAACTCGCGCGGACAAATCGAGCGCCTCGGCCACGAGCGCGACCAGGTCAACGCCCTGGCCGCCGAATTGTTGGGCCAAAAAAACGCCCAGGAATCGGACATTTTTTCACGTGATGAAGAACTGCGTTCACAACGCGGGTGCCTGACGGAATTGCAAAACCAGCGCGGCTCGATCGAAATCGAGCTGGCGCAGAAGAACATGTCCGTTCAGAACCTGCGCGAAAAAATCCAGCAAAAATATCATATATCCCTCGACGACGTCCGGAGCGAATGCATCACGATTACGTTCGCCGATGAGGGACAACCCAAGGTCCAAACGCTGTCGCCTGAGGAAATGGCCGCCAGCGGCGCGGCCACGGATTGGAACGCCATCGGCCAGCAAATCGAGGCATTGCAAAAGCGGCTCGATGAAATCGGTCCCGTGAACCTCGTGGCGATCGAGGAATACGAGGAAACGGAACAACGCCATCAATTTTTGACCAAACAGCACGACGATCTGGTTTCAGCCAAAACACAACTGATGGAAGTGATTTCCCGCATCAACACGCAGACGCGCCAGATGTTTTTGGAGACGTTTGAAAAAATCCGCGAGAATTTCCGCGCGATGTTCGTGGAAGTATTCGGCGGCGGCAAGGCCGACCTGGTGCTGGTGGATGAGAACGATGTTTTGGAGAGCGGCATCGACATCGTCGCCCGCCCGCCCGGCAAACAATTGCAGAGCATTTCCTTGCTGTCCGGCGGCGAACAAACCATGGTGGCCGTGTCACTGTTGTTTTCGATTTATCAGGTCAAGCCCAGCCCATTCTGCCTCCTTGACGAATTGGACGCGGCGCTGGACGAGGCGAATATCAACCGGTTCGTGAAACTGTTAAAACGGTTCATCAACCATTCGCAATTTGTCATCATCACGCACAACAAACGCACCATCGCCATGGCGGACATCCTCTATGGTGTCACCATGGAAGAGCACGGCGTCAGCAAAATCGTCAGCGTGAAATTCCACAAAACGGATGATGAGGCCAAAGCCGGTCCGGAGCTGGTTGCAACGGCGTAAGAGATGGAAACGGAGGTAAAAAGGCCTCGCAATAAGCCTTTAGTCATGCTAGTTTTGTGAAATCAAACGCCAAACGAAATTCGCGCGACGGCCATGGCCGACGCTTGCCGGGCGCTTGAGTAAGCCGCGGACTTCACGCGTGGAGGCCGTGCTTCAGCTCCAGGCCACGATGCCGATCACGCACGTCGCACAGAAAGTAGTGAAGCGGAGCAATGGCGGCTCATCCAATGGGCTAAAAAGAATGGGAAACTGAGCCGCAGCCGCCGTCTGCCGCCACCCTTTGCGCGCGGCAGTGAGCACGACGTGTTTTTCCAAAGACGCACCCAACGCTACATTAAAGCCACACGACTTGACCGCCATAAGGGTTACGGTATCGCCTTAGGTTCGTTCAAGCATGGCGCCACTCCGTCTGAGTATCTCGACCGACTCGCCCTTCAAAATTGGATTTTTAATGACGACATTCGTTTGGAGCGAAAGCGTAGCACCCCTGTAGCGCCTTTGTAGCACCCAATGTAGCACCCTAAACAATTGGAATTCAACGATGTAGCAGGTGTAGCACCCTTTACGACTTCACATCAACATTGTCACCCTCGCTTGCCGATCCAATCCTTCCGCTTCAACGCTCCAACGTTTCGACGTTAGCGTGGATATTGAGGACGACGACGAGGAAGAGGACGAGAATGATTCCCATGATTCCTCATCGCCCGGAAGTCACTCTTCCCTAAACGGCTGATGATGCTCGTAAAGCTTTAGCGCCTTCTGCGCTTCATCGCGATCTTCCGCGGGCATTATTCCAATGATGCTTTTTTCGAGCTTTACGGCTTTTCGATAATGACCGGTTTCGGCGTAGGCCGCGGCGAGGGTATCAATAAAAATCGGATCTTTCCACTGGGTCAACTCGCAGGCTTTCTTCGCGTAGACGAGGGCCTTCTTTCCATTGCGCAATTTGGCATCGGGTACGATGGACAGCAGCCAGGCGAGATTATTGTTGGCCCAGACGGAATTGGTGTCCAGCGCCAGCGCTTTCTCGCAGTCCTCAATTCCTCCGCGATAATTTCCCAGCTTCGACACATAATAACCACGATTGCAGTAGGCTTCTGAAAAACCGGGGGCTAATGAAATGGCTTCATTGCAACTGGCGACCGCGTTTGAAAAGTCGTTCTCATCCGCATACGCCATGCTTCGGGCCAGGCAGGTAGCCGGGTCGTTAGGGTCCAGCCGGAGGGCCCGGCTGTAGTCGGCGATGGCGTCGTCAAAATCGCGTTCGCCGTCATAGGCATCGGCGCGTTCGCGAAAGGCGGTGGCCGAATAAAGATTGATCGACAGCGCCGAATCGCAGTCCATGATCGCCAGTCCATAAACGCCCTGCGCATTATAAACATGCGCCCGGCCGATATAGCCGGTTGCGTTGGACGGTTTCATGCGAATGACTTGATTATAATCTTCGATGGACTGGTTGAGATTCGTCATTTGCAAATTGACATACGCCCGCAGCAATAAAACGGTGATGTTGGGTCTCAACTGAAGCGCCCGGTCCAAATCCGAAAGAGACAGGTTGTACTTCGCCTCGTTCATATAACACATTCCCCGGAAATAATACGGGTCCGGGTTATTGGTGTTGAGAAGGATGGCCCGGCTGAAGTCCGCTATCGCATGGTCAAAATCCTTTTTTTGGACGTAGGACAATCCGCGGAAATAATAGGCGCCTACATAATTTGTATTTTCCCGAATGGCCTGGCTGAAATAGCCAATGGCCCCGTCGAAGTCTTCCCTCTTGAACGCCGCCATTCCCTGTGAAACCGGACTTGGAGGAACATTGGCCGAATACGCTGTCAAAGCACAAATGAAGAGAGCCAGAACAAACGACCAAATTTTCATATAAACGATACCGCGATGCAAAAGTCCTTTGAACGTTCGACAGGTTCTTCGAGGCTCGTTGCCATTCAATTCAGGGTATTGAGTCTGTATTGACAAGTCAAGGGCGCTGGAGACCTCACCGACAGCGAAACCGGATTTGTTTTCGGGCAGGGCACAAACGTCGTGCCCGTTGAGATACATGACGATAGCGACGATACGACTATTGACTATCGTGAGCCTGCTTGACAACACGCGTTTTGAAGCAACTGTGCGCGTAGCAGCCGATGTGAATCGGCTCTGACTACCAGCTTGATGGCTTCAACCGTGCTTCTACTGGTTCCCTGTGACGCTAAATTTGTAAACAATCGCATTGCGATAAATCTCTCCGGGATGCAGGACGGTTGAGGGGAAGTTGGGTTGGTTGGGCGAATCCGGGTAGTGTTGCGGTTCCATCGCGAACGCGCCGCGATGGACGTAAACAGCTCCGCCTTTGCCAATGATGGTGCCGTCGAGGAAATTGCCGGAATAAAATTGCAAGCCCGGCGACGTGGACCAGATTTCGAACACGCGGCCGGTCTTGGGGTCGGTCACGCGGGCGTCCAGGCCAAGTTTGTCCATGGGATGGTTCATGACGAAGTTGTGGTCGTAACCGCCGCCGAATTTCAATTGTTCGTTGTCATCATTGATGCGCGCGCCGATCGCCGTAGGCTTGCGGAAATCAAAGGGCGTTCCCTCCACGGGCGCGATTTCGCCGGTGGGAATAAGCGTGCTGTCTACAGGCGTATATTTATCGGCGTCAATGTAGACAATGTGGTCAAGGATGGTGCCCTGGCCCTGGCCCGCCAGATTGAAGTAAGAATGACCGGTCAGGTTGATGACAGTATCTTTGTCCGTCGTGGCCCTGAACCTCAGGCGCAGCGTGTTCTCTGAAGCGAGCAGGGTGTAAGTCGCGGTCACCTTTAATGTTCCCGGATAGCCTTCCTCCCCATCGGGGCTGGTATAGCTTAACGCCAACATGGGGCCGCGTTGGCCGACTTCTGCTCGGTCCACGGCCCAGACTTTTTTATCGAATCCAATCCGGCCGCCGTGGAGCGTATTCGGGACGTTGTTTGTGAATATCGAATACTCCTGGCCGTCGAGGGTGAAGTGGCCTTTAGCGATGCGATTGCCGTAGCGGCCGATGAGCGCGCCAAAATAGGGGCTGTTGGTCAGGTAACCGTCCAATGTGTCATAGCCCAGGGCGACGTCGCCCATTTGACCGCTCTTGTCCGGCACTTTGATCGTCTGGATGATGCCGCCGTAGGTCATGATGCGCACAACCATGCCGTTGTCGTTTTGCAGCGTGTAAATCTCCACCGGCGTGCCATCCTGGGTTTTGCCGAATGGCTCATGGGTGATGGATGACTGACTCGTGGTCGTTTGGGTGGATGGCGGGTTACTCACGGTTGGTTGGGAAGCTGATGTTGGCGGCGGCGGGTTCGGGTTGGCGGAATTGTTGGCGCAGCCGGCGGCAAATAGCGCCAGGGAAAACGTAAAAAGGTAAAAGGAGTTTATGATTTGCGATTTGCGATTGGGCCGGTCCGCGTTTCGAGGTTTTTGTTTCATAGTGGTCCTTGGTTGTGGTTCCTGCTCGTTGGGTTATTGCGTTAACAGCGAAAGCGGAGACGGCGGGCGGCTGTCGGGCGATACACCCCAGTCATAATTCGGAGCCGAGCCCATCTGGAAGTCCAACTGGCCGCCGTTTATAATTTCGTCGTGGTTGATAAAAATCCGGTCGAAAGGCGCGCCGTTAAGCGACGCGCCTTGGATGTAATATTCCTGGGGCATATTATGGTTCGCCGTAATGGTAAATGTTTTGCCGTTTTGCAGGTGCAGTGTGGCTTTGTCGAACAATGGGCTGCCGATGAAATAGATGGGATCGGCGGGGCAAACCGGATAAATCCCAAGCGCGCTGAACACATACCACGCGGACATTTGGCCGGTGTCGTCGTCGCCGGAAATGCCGTCCGGGGTGGCGTCGTAGAGGCAGATCATCGCCTGCCGCGCCCGAACTTGGGTCTTCCAGGGCTGGCCGGCGTAATCGTACAGATAAACCAGATGATTGACCGGTTCGTTGTTGGCGGCGTATTGGCCCATGTTAAGAGCGGTCATTTCGGTCATTTCGTGGATTGGTTTTCCATAAGTGCCAGGCGTGCCTACGGGCGACGCGGCGAACAAAGAATCCAGTTTATCCGCATACGCCTGCCAGCCACCCATTAATTGCGCGAATCCCGGTTCGTCCTGCATGGCGTTGAATGTCCATTGCCACGAACTGCCTTCGGTGAATGGCCCGCCCCATTCGTTCGGATAAAATGGCTCATCCCATTGGCCGTTGACTCGGCGCCCGCGCATGAACCCGGTTTTGGCGTCAAAAACATTTTTATAGTTCGTCGTATGTTTCGCGAACGTTTGGAAATCGGCCGTGTCACCAATGGATTTGGCCATGAGCGCGGCGCAGAAATCGTCGTAGGAATATTCGATGGTTTTTGAAGAGGCCTCCGGAACGGTTGGTTCGCCGGCGACGTTCGAATAAGGAACATAGCCAATCGAATTATAGAAATCCGCGCCGTCACGGCCTACGCCGTTTGCGTTTGCATCGTGGACCATCGCGGCTACGGCGGTGTGGGCGTCGAAGTCGCGAATGCCTTTCATCCATGCGTCGGCCAACACGGAGAAGGCATGATTGCCGATCATGCACACCCGATAGCCCGGGCTGGTCCATTCGGGCAGGCTTCCGCCCTGGTTGTAGACGTTGATAATCCCTTGCATGATCTGCGCGCTGATTTCCGGATATAAAAGATTATAAAGTGGATGGGCGGCGCGAAAGCTGTCCCAATAGCCTGTGTCCGTGTAAAGGTAGCCCTGATGGACTTTGCCGTCGTAAGGGCTGTAATATACTGGTTCATTGTCCGCATTCGTTTCAAAGAATCGGTGGGGCCAAAGGATGGCGTGGTAAAGCGAGGTATAAAATGTCCGCCGTTGGTCGTGCATGCCCCCTTCAATTTGTACGCGGCCCAGGTAATCGTTCCAGGTCGCTTCGGCCCGATGACGGATCGTGTCGAAGTCCGCGTCACCGATTTCGGCTTTAAGGTTCAATTCCGCCTGCTCGGGGCTGATAAAGGAGGAAGCGACTTTGCAGGTGATGACGTTGCGCTGAAGGATGGCAAATTTTGAAAAGGACCATTTTTTATGTGTATTAAATTCAATAAAGGCCCCCACGTGCCGGCCTTCGAGGTTCGCGGCGCCAACCTGGACTTTATTGTCTGACCAGACTCCGTAATCCGAAAACGGCTGGTCGAACTGGATGACGAAGTAATTTCCGAAATTGTCAGGCGTGCCGCCACGGCTGTTGCGCGCGATTCCAATAATTTTTCTCTCCGATGGAATAATTTGGACCGAACAAATGTCCTTGCTCTTGAAAACGTCGAGCACCACATACGAATCGCCGGGTTTATCAAAAGTGAACCGCAAACGCGCTCCGCGGAGGGTTGGGGTCACTTCGGCGGTGGTGTCCCACCGATCCAAATGGACTCTATAATAGCTCGGCTGGGCGACTTCGTCTTCGTGGCGAAAGGTCGAGACGCGGTCCTTCTCCGCGACCACGAGCTTTCCGGCGACGGGCATGAATGAAAAATTGGCATAATCACCGATCCACGGGCTGGGCTGGTGCGTCTGTCGAATGCCGTAAATGGTGTTGTGCTCGTACTGGTAATAAAAGGAGTCGTTTTGCGGTTCAGTATATGGCGCCCACACGTTCATCGGAAACGGCAGCGCAATGGCAGGATACTGGTTGCCGTGGGAAAAGCTGAATTGCGAATCGGTGCCTTGCATGGGATTGGCCAGGGAAAAAAGCGGGGGACCGTCCGCCGCGCAGGAAAAAGCCGCCATCATCAACACACCGAACACAAAGTTTTTCATAATTTAAACCGCGGAATTTTGCGGGATTGTGCGTTTTTTTGAGGCAAACGCCAATGTTTTTTTGTTTGAAAGCAAATCATCATTCTCATCGTCGTCCTCATTCTGATCCTCAAACATCTACGATTTGCGATTTTGCATTGCCGACCTCTGCCCGTCCTTTGATATGCTAGCCTGATACGGATGAAGTACTGGAAGTTATTGTTGTTGGCCGTACTGGCTTTGCAGACCGCGGGTTGCGGCGGTATTATGGCGCGTGCGGTTTCGCGCGCGCCGAACCGGTACCCGTCATGGTTTTCGTCGGAGGCGCCGGTCTGGCTCGCGTTCAATCCGAAAATGCTCACGAATTATGTCGCGCATTTTGTAGATGTTGGTCCTCCCCCCACGCGGCTGTGCTATCGCATCATTGACCCCGGCGAGTATCATTTCAAAATTTCATCGACAAACTGGATGGACAACGGCAAGAAGCAATACCGATTCAGTTTTCACGCGAATGTGCCGGGCCGGACCAACGCATGGACAACTTCACCGCGTGGCACGGTCCTGCTGCTGCATGGTTATGGCGAGGCGCAATTTTCAATGCTGCCCTGGGCGTTTCCCCTGGCGCAGGACGGCTGGCGTTGCGTGCTGGTGGACCTTCGTGGCCACGGCGAATCCACAGGCAAACGCGTCTACTTTACCGTCCTTGAGACCAATGACATGAATCAATTGTTGTCTCAATTGGCGCGGGACAAGAAATTGGCGCAGCCGGTCGCATTGATGGGCGAGTCTTACGGCGCGGTGCTGGCTTTGCGATTGAAATCGGTGGACCCGCGCATTGGCCCGGCCGTGGCCATCGCGCCTTTTGCCAGTTTTTCCAATGCCGTTTTGAATATTCGCGAACAATATTGCGACTGGTTGCCAAAATCCTGGGCCCGGGCCGGCATCAAAAAATTGCCGTCCCTTCTCGGCATCCCGGCAAGCGAATTTGACGCAACCACCGTGCTGCGCCGAACCCCGGTCAAAGCTTTGTTTGTCGCCGGCGCCGAGGACGATATTGCGCCGCCTGCCGAAGTAAAAGAAGACCAGGCTCTCGCCGCGCCCGGAAGCCCACTGTTTATCGTGCCCGAAGCCACGCACGAAGCGCTAACTTACTATTTCAACGACCTTCTTCCGGTGTTGCTGCCGTGGATGGACCATTCAAATTAATAATCCTCCTCTTCCTCGTCGTCATCCTCATTTTCGTAGTCGCTTATGGCCGTCTTGTGCGTACTGCGCGTCGCGTCAGGGATCGCATAGCGATCTCCAGTGTTGCTTGACGAAATACGTAACAAGCAACGCGGTCGCGCGGCTGGCCCTTTTTTAAATTGAAACAAATCACTGAACAAAGTACGCTTTTGCCTCAAAAAAGCGTCCCCATGAAAAAGCTGGCTGGCATTGTTCTGCTTTGCTTTGTGATGAATCAGGTCCTGGCTGAGGACCTCAAACCTCCCATTCGTTTGGCGATCATCGGCCTGGACCATGACGCAGTGGGCGACTTTATTTCCCGGGCGCGCGCGCGCCAGGACATTCAGTTGGTTGGAATTGTCGAGTCAAACCAGGCGCTGGTTACCTCATACGCCCGCCTCTTTAGTTTCACCACGAATTTCTTTTATCCCGACCTTGATCATTTAACGGCCCAAACCAGTGTCCAGGCGGCGGCAATTTTCACGCGGACCTGCGACCATCGCGGGGTTGTCGAGTCCTGCGCGACTCATAAAATTGACGCGCTTTTGGAAAAGCCGCTGGCTGTAAACATGGACGATGCGTTGGCCATGGCGGCTGCCGCAAAAAGCGGCGGCATTCAAATCATGGTAGACTATGAAACCTCATGGTATTCGAGCATCACCACGGCCTACACGATTGTTCATAACCAGCGTGCCATCGGCGATCCGCGTAAAATCATGGTGATCGCTGGGGACCAGGGCCCCAAAGACGCTGGTTGTTCCGATGCATTCCTGGCATGGTTAACGGACCCTGCGTTAAGCGGTGGCGGGGCTCTTACCGACTTTGGCTGCTACGGCGCAGACTTGATCACCTGGTTCATGGCCGGCGAACGGCCGGAAACGGTGCTTGCCCAATCGGCCGATTTGAAGCCCGATATTTATCCCCGGGTGGAAGACGAAGCCACAATCCTTCTGACTTACACCAATGCAGAAGGGATCATCCAGGCCTCCTGGAACCTCCCGTTTTCCGAAAGGAGCCTGCAGATTTATGGCAACACCGGATATGTCTTTGCGCCGGCAATGGACCTGCTGCGGTTTCGTCTGGCCGGTACGGCGGAAAGCGAGCTTCAATTGCAAAGCCAGGTTGATCCCGTGACGTTAACGGATGATATTTCTTACCTGGTCGCGATGGTGCGACGGGAAGTCAAACCTTCAGGGCCTTCATCTCTCGAAGTAAATCTGGTTGCCACTGAGATTCTTGATGCAGCGCGCCGGTCAGTTGAGCTTCACAAACCGATCCAATTGCCTGCGGACCCCTGACGGGCGTGTTATTCCTGAATGCGAAAGAAGGAGGGCGCCGGCCCGAGCGAAATGGATGTGTTAAATACGGGCTGATTCGTGCTGACCTGCAGCGTGCTGACGGTTTGCCACGTTAGAAGATTGGATGAGGTTTCAATTTGGACGCCGCTCTGGGACAAATATCCTCCGATTGCGAATTGAAGCTGGTTGTTTGTGAGCGCGACGTTATAGATGATCGGAACACCGGTTTGAACGCCGTTGAGTTGGAGCCTTGCCAGGGTCAGTTTGCCGGAAACAATATTCGTAAAAACGCGGTTTAATTCGGAAGATACGACCGGATTCGACCCGCCAAATCGTTCGCGCAAGTTTAACAGTTGCAGTGGAAGTGTAAGGTCATTGGTTGTGTAAGGGAAAGCCGGGTCGAGGAACTGCCGGCGGACGTTTTGGACTATTCCCAGGTCGGTAAATCCGTATTCCGTTGTTGGTTCATTGGTATCGATCAGGGCGCAGCCGCTGACACCGTTGACCGTTGGCTCGATAATAGTGCCCTCTCCAAAATCGTTCCACGTGGCAATTTGAACAACGATTGAAGCATTGGTTATTGCACGGGTCAGATTCTCGGTGAGTGTTTTCCCGCCTTGATCGTCTAGATAGCCGTAAGAGGCCGAGACGCCGGCCTGTTTGTAAATGTCGTGGAAGCGCGGAAAGGCGGTGCTGATAAATGCCGGCCACGAACCTGTCACGGCCTTTTGTTCAAACCCGGACAGGTAATTCTGCATCATGGAATCCGTGACAATGCCATTATTGGTTGCGCTCATCCACATCGGCGGCCAATCAAACGCTCCCTGCGCGATCGAGAGACGGTTATCTTCTGTGAAGAAAGCGGGAAAGTTTGTCGAATTCAGGACCGAAAAAACGGAAAACCATTGTGAAGGCGATGTAAAATACTGGGGGCCAAAATTCAAGAGGACCGGCATATTGTTCCAACGCAGATAGTTTGGAAGCGCAAAATAATTGCTTTGCGCATACAACATGGTCTGCTGGGCATGGGAGACCGCATTTGAAGCCGCGATAAAACTACCGTTGATTTCATTCTGGATGGTCGCGTCTTCGTAGCAAAGACAGCATTGAAGCCCTGCCTTTTGGAGATAGCTAAATGCGTCGGCCGTTCGTTGGTTGATCAGGGCGTAATCGTCGAAGTTGTCCGTGCCGTACCAATCGGCAATCACACCGTCAATACCGGCAAGCTTCATCAGCAGGACCTGGTATTCCAGCACGTTGGGGTCAGCCGAATCATAGGGCCCGGCCTGCGGATAATACCACGACGCGATTTCCGGATAACCGTTTGTATTGAGTGTGTTGGGATTGAAGTGATTCATGCTCCAATGCCAGCCCCAGTATCCGCTAATAGGTTGGGACTCAAACCACGGCATATAATGGGCCATCACCGGCTTGGCCCCGGCTTGCCTTACACCTGGTGCGCCCCAAAGAGCGAGAGCAATCAGCGCCACCAAAACAATCGTTCCTGACTTCATCACAAATCAAATTCAAAAATAAAAAGACGGGATGGAAACCACCCCGGCTTTAACTTCTTCACTTCTCACCATCGGATGGATCCTGTCACTCCGCAAGTATCCGCAGGTAATCCGAATTGCCGGCGGGCAAAGTGACGATGGTACTCGTGGTGGTTCCGCCGGATGGAATACCGGTGACCAACGACGAGAAACCCGATAGCAGGTTGTCCGAGTCCTGGACTGTGTAAGTTTCACCGGTCTCAGATGTCCAGGTCAGCGCGAACTGGCGTGTGACCGGGTTGAAAGTTGATGAAATAATTTTGGGCACGACTGGCGCCGTGTCGATCAACTCGAAATTATCGTAAAAGTAAACGAATGGATATCCGGTTGCCTCAATATCGGAGAAAAAGATGATGGCCGGATCGTCGTGGACCGGAGAGCTACCCCAGGCGGCGATTTGGTCCAGGGTGACAGAATAGGTGTCGCGTTGCAGGCCGGACTGGCCGAAATTCTCACGGCGGCCCTGACACATGGGAAGCGACGCGGCGCCCGTTGCGTACGTCATGTTCGCATAGTCACTGTCGAGAAAACTGTACTGTGCTGGCATGGTAGAGTCCCAGCGAAGAGTATAATGGGCCAGCGCAGCGGGCGGCAGGTTCTGGCTGATAATTTTCGCCAGTTTGGTGCCCGCAAAAGAAATGGCGAAATCAGCTTCATATCCCGCAGTCGGCCCTACGCAGTTGTTGCTGACCTCCAAAGCGGCTCCGTCGCTCTCAGTTACGGCAAAATCCGTGATGTTGGTCGAGGGCAAGTAGGCCGGGGGAAAACCCAACTGAAAGTTCGTCGTGCAAACGTTGGGTATGCCGTCGGTAACAGAGTTGTACAAGCCATTGGTCACATATTCGTAAAGTGCTGCTCGGGCTGTTACAGGGTTTCCATAATAGCTGGTCACTGTCGGATACAGGGGGGTGGCCGCGCTTATACCGTTTTTGAACGATAGCAAAGGATAGATCACAGGCACCGTGGACGTGGATGCATAAGTATCTACCAGCCGGATATTGTCTATATAGATGGTCCAATTGGTGGCCGCGTATGAACCGTTTGTTGCGATAAGATCCGCAAAGATCATCTGCACATTGGTTCCAGTGTTTGGCAATGGCAGTCCGAGTGCGGGCAATTCCAGCGCGCAGGAATACATCCCCAGCGCTGCATTCGTGGCAAAGGGCACGGCTCCTCCAATAGACAAATACTCCTGGCTTGAACCGATATAAACGTTCTGATTAAAAGCCCCATATTGGCCAGGGTTTGGAAAGACGACGTCGTAACGCAAAATATAACGGCCAATCTGGCCCGACTGAGCCGCTTTTTCTACCAGATATGAATTGGTATCGGACAAAATGATTTGGAAATCATTGCCGAAGCCGGTCGCAGCAAATGTGATTGCCATGGAGTTGGTTCCTTCAGTCACAAACGGGTCGTTGGGTCCGGTCGCCGTATATTGAGAAATGGTGACTTCCCCTTCAGCGGAACGTCCGTTATAGGCCGTGAAAAGGGCGATGTTGGTATTGCAGTATCCCCGCGCCCCGTTGAATGTGCAGTTGGCCGGTGAAAAACCGTTCGTGGTTATTCCGGGAGGCATTCCCGGCGTGGATTCGGAAAAATTCTCAAGGACAGTTGTGGTTTGGGCAAACACGGCGAGGGAGGGGAGAACTCCAAGGATCGCAACAGCAAGTAGTCTGTTAATATTCATATTTCAAGGCGGGATAATTGAATCACGCTCCAGCCAACGCAAGGCGGCTGCCGAATACGGCGCAAACGGGTGGCAAAGCCATTTGAATGGTAACATTTACCAGGCGTACCGTTCGCGCCGCTCTCAAGAATTTTTCTATTTACGACGGCGCGCGGCCATCATCCCCACAAAGCCGATACCGAGCAGCGCCAGTGAGGCCGGTTCGGGTACGGGAGCCGCCGAGAAACTGAGACTGTTGAACGTGATATCGTAGGGCCCCGCGCCGTTGGGGAGGTTTCCTGCGGGATCGAATTCAAGATTAAGGCCGTTCATGATTTCCCCCCCGGCCGCGGTAGCCGTCAACATGGCGGCCGACAATGGAAGAGTTTCGGTCCATGTGCCATTGCCGTAGGTGCCGTATCCCGTCCCGTTGATCACATACGTATAGGAATTGCCATTGTTATCATCCAGGATGAAAGGCACTCCCACATAATACGTTCCAACTGGCGCATTAATCGTGAAAGTCAACGAAACCATCGTGTCAGCCTTATTGAGGGTCACCTGTTGGCTTGCCGGAATCGAATAAAATAGGCTGCCATAACCGTAGGAGGAAATCTCTAGACCCTGGTCGGAACCAGTCGTTACGTCGTTAATCGTGGTTGGCGGATACACTGAGGAATTCCAATCGGCGTAAAGCGCGCTCGGCGACGTGTTCAACGCGGTTGGCGTGATGTTCGATAAATACTGCTGGCCAGTGATATAATCCTGCGCAAACGCGGGACCGGCGATTGTCAGGCTGGCCGCTATCGCAAGCGCCATCGCAATCCGCTTTGGTTGATGCATATGGGTCGTCTTTGGGGTGAACATGAATCTGGTTTTCATAGTTTTAGCTGTTTTTGATTGATCAACACCAGAACCGGTGGCGATTTCAGGTGCTATTTCAATAAATTTAACAATTAAAAGGTAACTGCGGTAGTCACATGAAGCGACCACACGCCTGATATCTTAAAAGCCAGTAAAATGACGATATTGGGCCATATTTCTGGATTTGCAGGGCCAATTTCACCGTTTGAATAGTCAAAAACTTCAGGAAATCTCAATTCTCCCGGTGTTGCATGTATTTGGCCACTGCTTCCGTGGCGGATTGCACGTGCAACTTTTCGTAAATGCGGCGGACATAGGTACGGATGGTGTCAATGCTGATGCTCAAATGATCAGCCGCCTGCTTGTAGGTCATCCCTTTGGCGAAACAATCCAGGACCATCTCCTCGCGGGAAGTAAAGGAGACCTTTTCGGCCTCGGCGCGATTGGACCGTTGAAACGAGCCGACGACCTTGCGGGCAATGGAACTGGACATCGGCGAGCCGCCGCCGTGCACGTCCTGGATGGCCTCGAGCAGCTTGCCGGGCGTCAGTCGTTTGAGCATATAGCCGCTGGCTCCGGCCGACAACGCCTTGAAAATCTGGTCGGTATCCTCATAAACGGTCAGCATCATAATTTGCGCTTGCGGCATCAGCGCCTTGAGACGGCCGGCACATTCTATGCCGCTGATGCCGCTCATGTGGATGTCCATCAGCACGACGTCGGGGTGGTCTTTTGGCAGGTGTTCCAGCGCCGCCTCTCCGCTGTGATACATGCTCACGCAGCGAAAACCGGGCGCTCCATTCACGAATGTGGCGATGGACTGGCACAGTTCCTTCTCGTCGTCGACTATTGAGACCGTGATCATTTTCTGCGCTATAGTTTTAGTCGTGGCTCGCGTCGGTTCGAGATGCCTGAACGCCCCGCGGCGGCATATGCAAATGGATAATAGCCAACTTTATCGGTGCGCTTTTTCCAGACAAGCCAAATTCGCGAACTAAGGCCAATTCGGAGTATGTCGCGCCAGCCAGGCCAAATCCGGATTGGGAGTAGGAAGCATAATCAGGATAGATGAACCGGAGGTATCCTGGTAATCAACCTGATGGCAGGTCCTGCCGTCCAGCCATTTATGAATTTCCGCATGGCCGTCCGCAAATGAAATCTCGTCAGAGTTAATGTGGAGGCAGGAAGGCAGTTCCGTGAAGACACCAGCCCCGGTCCCAAAATTCGGGCTGATATAGAGGATAGTGTCGTCAATGCTGTCCGGATTTTCATCCGTGAAAACCCAACTGTCGGCGGGACCAGGATTTCGCAATTGTGTCATTTTCGCGGCGTAAAACATGCCGTTAGGATAGAATTCACCGGCCAGGCTCGAGGCGGGCTTGAACCCGGGCCCGCCTTGCGTGAGGTTTCCCCCTCCCACAGCCGCATCCATGGCGACGCTGCGTACGCGATACGCCCATCCCATGCCCGTCTGAATGCCGGGCTTCAAATACACGTCGGAGGGGCAATGATAAATCTTTGGTTGCGTCGCGGTATAGCCGGCGAAACTGGAATAGCTGGAGTTAATCAGGAAGTTTAAGTTGGTGTTGTCCGGACTGGGTGACCAGTCCATGATGCCCGCGATCCAGGGTAGTGTGCCGGCGTTGGTCGCCGATTGGTCCGGGTTGAACGGCAAAAAGTCGTTGTTATCCCCCACATACATCGCGCAGCAGGTTTCCAATTGTTTCTTGTTGTTTAAACAATTGGCCGCCAGCGCCCTTTGTTTGGCCGCGTTTAACACGGGCAAAAGGATCGCCGCGAGAATCGCAATAATGGCGATGACCACGAGCAACTCGATAAGGGTGAAGGCTGTGGTCGCGCTGTGTGTTCGCGCCTGATGCCGTAACTTTGTTTTCCACGGCGCGTGCCTGGTGGCGTTTCTCGGATTCATCTTGAATAACTGTTCAGTCACATTTCTCTCCGGACGATGACAATAATGTAATCGTTATGTGGTGAAACGACAGTCACATAAAGTGACCACCCGGTTGGGACGCTGCGCTGCGGCGTCCGCGCCGCATTTAGCGGCGCAACCCGCGAAGTTGGAGGTATTGCTGCGACGTCCCTGCCACAATTAATTTGCCTGCTGGCTCATGTATTTGGCCACGGCTTCTGTGCGGGATTGGACATGCAATTTTTCGTAAATGCGGCGAAGGTAACTTCGAATCGTGGGAATGGTGATTCCTAATTTGTCAGCGACTTGTTTATAGGTCAGTCCGTTGGATAAACAATCGAGAATCATTTGTTCGCGGGATGACAATAGCGCTTCTTTATTGCCTGACCTGGGCGCCGCCTGAAACGAGCCGACGACTTTGCGGGCAATGGAACTGGACATGGGCGAGCCGCCGCTGTGCACGTCCTGGATGGCCTCAAGCAGTTTGGCGGGTGTGAGCCGCTTGAGCATATAGCCGCTGGCTCCGGCTGACAACGCCTTGAAGATCTGGTCGGTATCCTCATAAACGGTCAGCATCATAATTTGCGCTTGCGGCATCAGCGCCTTGAGACGGCCGGCACATTCTATGCCGCTGATGCCGCTCATGTGGATGTCCATCAGCACGACGTCGGGGTGGTCTTTGGGCAAATGTTCCAGCGCTGCCTCTCCGCTGTGATACATGCTCACGCACCGAAAACCGGGCGCTCCATTCACAAACGTCGCGATGGACCGGCACAGCTCCTTTTCGTCATCTACTATCGATACGGTGATCATGACTTAACGGAATCTTTCTCCTTTTTTAACCGTGCTAAAGGTAGGACAAATTCAACGATGGTTCCATTTCCTGGTTTGGATTGAATCGAACACCGCCCGCCGATGTCGGACAGGCGTTGCTTCATGTTGCGAAGTCCGT
Organism: Verrucomicrobiia bacterium; assembly: GCA_035933915.1. Taxonomy (GTDB): domain Bacteria; phylum Verrucomicrobiota; class Verrucomicrobiia; order Limisphaerales; family UBA11358; genus UBA11358. Next base: position 11,891 of record DASYYL010000157.1, on the reverse strand, counting down.
CGCCCGCCGCCCCGGAAGAGTTTTCCGAAACGACAGTTGAAGACAGGTCGAATCCGTTGCCATTGTCAGAAACCGTCGCTTCAAAAGTATCTCCGTTCAAATTGATCGATACGTCCACTTGATTTGCTTTCGAGTGCTTGAGCGCGTTTGTGAACGCCTCATTCACCGCAAGCAACAGGTTGTGCCGCAATTGGGCCGAGAGTGAATACGGCGGAGGCCGTCCGGAAATGTTCACTTTGCACTCAATTCCCGTCTCCTGAAAGAATTCATTCGCGTAATGGCCGATGTAGGAGACAACGTGTTCCAGCGTGTCGTTTTGCGGGTTGACGGCCCAGACGATTTCGTCCAGCGAATGAAGCACTTCACGCGAGGCATCCGATATCGAGGCAATTTGGTGGCGCAATTCGGGGGCCATCCCGTTGTGATTCCTGCGGACATGTTCGCTCAAAAATGAGATCCTGCAGAGCTTTGCGCCCATTTCATCGTGCAGGTCCTGGGCAATCCGGGTGCGTTCCCGCTCGAGCACACGTTCCTGTTCCAGGTGCTTTACGCGGCGTTGCAGGTTTCTTTTGACGATGAAGCGGACGCCGGCGCCAACCAACACGAGGAGGGTTGCGGAGAAAAGTCCCATAAACCACCATGTTTGCCAAAAGAACTTCGCCACCGTCAGGCCGATGGTCGCGCCGGTGTCATTCCACAGGCCGTCCGCATTGCAAGCGATCACTTGAAACCAATAGCTCCCTGGCGGCACATAGCTGTAAAATGCCAGGCGCCGGTTCCCGGCTTCCACCCAATCTGAATCCAGGCCATGGAGGCGGTAACGGAAACGAATCCGTTCCGGAGAGTCAAAACCCAGCGCGGTATATTGAAATTCAATGCGATGCCTGCCGGGACCGAGATTCAGAACACCGTTGGTTGTTCCCGCGAATTCCGGGTCGCGCTCACCGGACGGGGAAACGGACATCGCAAATACCGAATGAGGGACGCCATCCACAGAAATCTGTTCGAGCACTACGGCTGGCCTGGGCAGCTTCGACAATCGGACAGCCGGATCAACCACGACGAGGCCCTTTAACGTTGGGAACCAAAGGCGGCCTGACGCTGTCTTGAGACCGGCGGGGCAAAATCCCCCGGCGCATTCTTCAGACAACATTCCTTCGGCCCTGCCAAAGACTTGCGGAAAGACGGCGGTAATTTTGCCGGCGATCAGTTCTTGCAACTCTTCTTTGTTCAGGCATGCGATACCACGATTGCTACCCAGCCACAGCCGTCCCTTTTCATCGTCCAGGATTTCCGAGATGGTATTATCCGGCAATCCCTCGCGTGTGGTCACGGTTGTGATAATGCCCTGCCGCAAACAACTCAAGCCCCCGCCGGCGGTCCCGATCCAAAGCGATTGGTTGGAATCAACATAAAGCGCCCGCACCAAATCACTCAGCAATCCGTTTTTAGTATTCCAATGGGCGGTCCTGCCGCCGGAGAATTGGTAAATGCCGTCGCCCTCCGTGCCGACCCAAACCGATCCGTCGGCTGCGGCGGCCAGGGCGGTAAGCGGATGATTCAGGGAGGCCTGTTCCTGCCATGTGTCGTTTTCCAGACGGAACAATTTTCCCTCGGATGTGCCCACCCAAAGCGTGCCCTTGGCGGCTTCGCACAAGGACACGATGTTCAGGCCCGGCAAGGTGAACAGGAGCGCTTTGTCTGCTGTCTTTTCGGGTGTTTTAAAATAGAGCAATCCATATCTTCCAGCGACCCAGCAACCGCCGTTTTTAGATTCCAGCAAAACATTGACCTGCGGGCCCACGACCGATAAATCGGCGGACATAACGTGGCTGAAACTCTGCCCATCCCATTCATACACGCCGTCTCCGGGTTTGCCCACCCAGACTTGACCCGGCGCAATTTCCGCCAGGCCGTCCACGCCGCCATATCCGAGTCCTTGTCGTTGGTCGAAGGCGAAGAGGTCGCGTTGCCGCAGCAAATTCAGGCCGGTATCGGTCCCGGCCCATAAATTCCCGTCCCGGTCAGCCAGCAATGATTCCACCGAATTATCTGAAAGGCCGCTGCTGGCGTCGACGGCGGTCATTTGCCGGTCTTTGAATTCAAACAGTCCTTCGCTCGTTGAGCCGGCCCAAATAGTACCGTCGGGTTGTTCGGCCAGGGAACTGATATGTGACCGCGCAAGATGCCGCGGGATCCGGTACGGGCGCCATTGGTTGCCGTCTCGGCACAAGACAAAGTCATCTCCGGCGCCAATCCAAATGCGTCCCGCCTTATCCACCAGGATGCAATGGGGATCCTGCAGCAATTCCCGAATCGCCGAATCTTCGAGCGGTGCAAATGCGCCGTCGCGGTATTCGAAAACGCCCGCGCCCATGGCGCCAACCCACATATTGCCCTGCCGGTCCTTGCAAAGGCACGTGATCGCTTTGCCAACAAATTCCCTGGCCGCCTCAAAATTCATTAACCGGCCATCATGCCAAATTGCCAGGCCAGAATCTGTCCCAATCCAGATTCTTCCTTCGCTGTCCTCAGCCAGCGTGCTGATGGCGTCGGACGGCAACCCGTTTGCCATCGTGAACACGGTCGCATGTCCCGCTTGCCAATGAATCAAGCCATCGCCAACGCTCCCGATCCAGAGTGAGCCGTGACTGTCCCCGTATAAAGTGCGAACGGGACTGTTTGGCAATCCGTCAGGCAGTCCAAAGGAAACAAAGCGCGCGCCGTCGAACCGCGCGAGACCGTCGTCCGTGCCTACCCAAATATAACCGTTCACCGTTTGCGCAAGTGCGCGAACGCGGTCCTGCGGCAGGCCCTGTTCACTTTGCCAGCGTCGGAACGTAAAGAGTGCGCCTTCGTTTCCAGTACCGGCTGCGGCAGGAACGGGTTTATTTTCATTCATCGCCACAAAATCGGCAAAGGACGTGGCAATGGCCATGTCGCTGAATATCCAGCCATCGCCGCCGCCGCCGTGGCGCAGATGGATTTCATTGAAAGAAGCGTCGGCTTTGAACCGAGTAATCAGACTTTCGGGTTGCGCCGACTCGGTCGCGCCCGGGCCCAGATCGGGATTTAACCAAACCGTTACGAGGTCATTTCCGCCCGGAACAAATTGCACTTTAAAAACGAGGGTGCAGGGGATTCCCCTGTGAGGATTTTCGTAGATGATCGAAGTCCCGGGCGTGGACGATTCCGGGCGCGACGAATGCAAATCGATATAATCGGACCCCTCATCGCTCTGGCCGGTGGCGTCCGCCCTGAAGGCGCTGTATGCCCATGCTTTCAAGGCATTGCCTATGCCAAGGCGCTCTTTTTCTCCGTCGTACAGTTCAAAAGCCGCGAAATATTCCTCCGTGCTGGCGTCTGAAAGCGGATCTACGCGAAATCTGAAGTAAAGAGTATTTGTGGACGAGTCATCCTCTTTAACCGCGCCGTTTAGAATATCATATCCGTTTCCAGTGTTATGGACGAGGGTTGTGCCAAAATCACTCCACAGGACGACGGCTTGTGTCACGCCGGCACACGCCCAGATTGCCAGCACCAGCGGCCACTTCACGTGCCGCCTAATGATTTCGACGATCATAGCACGCCGTTCGGTTGTGCGCCTGTGACCAATGCAAAGGCCATTCCGCCACAGAAAGGATTGTATGAGTTGATTCTATGTTCGGCTTGACGCCAGGCAAAGGAAAATTGGCAAAGTTTAATCACCCCTGACCGTGACCCGCATCGGCGCGAAATTGTCGGGAGTCTTAATGGTTAAAAGCCCCGCGTCAAACGACCAGCCCGATACGGCGTTGGTCATCGCGTCTAAAGCAATTTCGGCCATCCTCATCTTTTGAAATCGATCGCCGGCTTCAAGTTGGACCTTTTGCGGTTTCTGGCCGGTCCACAACTGCAGGATTAAATCCCTTTTTTCCGGATGCCAGGCACCGCTCGGCGCGGATATTTCAATCGTTGTTCGGCGGCCGTTCGCGATTTGTCGAAAATGCCGTCTCATAAATTGGCCGTCACGATACGCCAGCGTTTGGCCGTCGTCCTCATACAACTCGGATTCAGATTGTTTGGCAGGGGCGATCAGCACTGTTAACGGGTTGCCTGGCATTTCATCGGTGGACTGGACAACGGGCTGTTGAAAAATGAAACCGCCGGCGCGAATGAACATTGGAATTGAATCAAGCGTGACCGGCAGTTGAATGGTTTTGCCTCCGGCAAAGGATTTGCCCGTCCAATAATCAAACCATTCTCCTTCGGGCAAATAAATATCGCGTTCAGTAATTCCTTCATGCAAAACGGGCGCTATCAGTAAATCGCTGCCAAAAAGAAATTCATCGTCAACGGCCGCAACGTGTTCATCGTCGGGAAATTCGAGAATGAGCGGCCGCAATGCCGGCAGGCCGGTTGCAGACGATTGTTCCATCACATTATAAATGTAGGGCAAGAGTTCATAGCGCAATTCTATGGCGCGCCGGTTAATGGCTTCATTGCGATAACCAAAGGCCCACGGCTCCTTGCTCGGGGAGTTCGAGTCGCTGTGCGAGCGCATGAATGGACAAAACACCCCGAATTGGAGCCAGCGGGTGTAGAGCTCCCCGGATGGAGCGCCCACGAATCCACCGATGTCTGAACCGCAAAATGAAAAGCCGGACAGTCCTAATCCCAATAGCGTGGAAAGCGATTGTCTCAGTGATGTCCAATCGGACGCGCTGTCGCCCGTCCACAGCGCCGCATACCGCTGGCCCCCGGCAAAACTCGCGCGCGTCAGCACGAATGGGCGTTCGTTTGGGCGAAGCGTCGAGAGCCCTTCGTATGTCGCGCGGCTCATTAACTGGCCATACACGTTATGCATTTCCACACCCGTCGTGGGTTTGCCGTCGTTATCAAAAACCAAATCCGGGGGCGTGGTGCCGCTGGGGGTATCAAATACGGATGGTTCATCCATGTCATTCCAAATGCCGGCGATGCCCGCGTCCAGCAGGCCACGATAGAGTGAGCCCCACCACTTCCGCGCGGCGGGATTGCTGAAGTCCGGAAAAACGCTCGGAGCCGGGTCCTGCGCCACGTGCGATGGCCAGACGGGCCCCTCAAATACCGAGCCATCGGGACGTTTCAAAAAGTAGTTTCCCGCAATGCCCTGATCGTAGGGAGCGTAACCTTTTTCCGCCTTCGGATGCGGGTCAAGGATGCAGACGAGGCGAAAATGTTGTGCCCGCAAATCTGCGATCATCTTTTGCGGGTTGGGGAATCGAGTGCTGTTCCAGGTAAACGGTTTGTAATTGTCCTGGTAATCAATGTCCAGCCACATGACGTCGGCGGGAATTTTTTCCTCGCGAAATTCGTTTGCCACGAGCCGCACCCGTGATTCGGGATAGTAGCTGTAACGGCATTGGTTATAGCCCAGCGCCCACAAAGGGGGGAGCGGTATGTGCCCGGTCAGCGCGGTGTAACGTTCAATGACCTGTTTGGGGTCCGGTCCATTGATGAAATAGTAATCCAAATCGCCGCCATTGGCGCCAAAAGTCAGAGCGCCCGGAAAGTCATGGCCAATGTCAAAAAAACTGCGCCAGGTATTGTCCAAAAAAATTCCGTGTGCCCGCCCCTCGCGCACGACCATGAAAAATGGGACCGAAACATAGAGAGGATCCGTGGAAGAATCGTGCGTGTAGGTATCCGTGTTCCACATCGCGTAATTGTATCCGCCCAGGTTCCACCCTCGCTTGTCGAGGCGCCCGTTTTTCTCGCCCAGGCCGTAGACGTGTTCGTCGTCGCGGAGACGTTTACTCACGGTAAAACCGGAGTCGTCGAAACTCATGCCGCGCCTGACGTCATCGGCATCCAAACTATTGCCATTGCCATCGGTAAACGATATTCGCAGGGGATTTTCCTCAATATTGACCCGCAATGTCGTGGTCTGCACCACCGTCGAATCCGCGCCGATTTTGACGCTGGCTTTCACCGCGTCGAAATCACGGTGAATCACCGCGCGGGAACGATCGCTATCGAACGACTTCGTGGTTGTGAAGTGGACACGAATGATGTCGTCAGATAGCGGCGTCACCGCCAAAGTGCCCTGGCTGTTTTGGAATAGAAGCACTTTGCCATCCCAGGTCGGTTTGGGCATCGCGCCGATGGGCGCGGCGGTCGCAACAACGACCGTGCAAAGCAAACCGACAACGGCTGCGGCGGAGAGCAGTTTCACAGGAGACGGCCTGTCCGCCGTAGCTTTAGCGAAGGTGGGAGTCACGAGCTTCTGATTTTTTACGATCTGCGGGCTTGTTTTCTGAATGCTGCCAGATGACGATACGCCATATTTTCAAAGAATATCGTCAAAAATGTCCCGGCGTAGTCGCATGAAGTGACTACGCAGATATTGGAATCATTCCAGCGGTGGCTCCGTGGCTGGAGCAGGGGAGGTCGATCAGTGCGCCCTCTGCTTTTTTGTAATGTCGCACAACATGTCTGAATGGATATTCAGGCCAATGTTGGTCATGTTGTATAAATGCTCGCTGGCAACGAGCCAGACGATTTCGCAAATCTGACGCTCGGAATAGTGCCGGGCCATGCGGGTGAAGGTGTCCGGGTTGACCTTTTTGTCTTTGGTCAATTCCGTGACGTAATCCAGCGCGGCCCGTTCGGACTCGGTAAAGAGCGTGTTCGTGCGGTATTCGTCGAGGGCGTCGAATTTGGCCTCATTCATCGTTTCTTTGATGGCAAACGCGCGCCCGATGTCCATGCAAAACTCGCAGACATTGATTCGCGCGACCTGTTCACGGACCAGAAAGACCATCTCGCGCGGCAGGGCGAGCTTTTGATCCAGTTTAGCCACCTTGCCGTAAAACATTCCGAATGAGGCCGGCAACCGCGCGCTGGCCACTTTGATCGGTGTGAGCACCTTGCCAAACTCCCGGCGCGTGAAGAAGTACGCCAGTTTCATCATCAGCCCCGATGGCTTTTCAATCGGTTCAAGAAACGGGCCCATACCTTTGAATATCCTTTATCTGGCTAGATACTCTGCCAATTGATCAAATGAACCGCCCCAGCCCTGGTTCATGCCGTCGTGCGCCGAGTCGAAGGTTTTGCGTTCCTCGTCCGTGGCATTCAAAGGCGCCCAGTGCACGGTCAGGACTGTTTTCCCATTTTGTTCCGCAAATGTCACCGTTGTCAGCATTTGCAGCGGCCACGTCGGGCTCAGCGGATGCCGCGTAATGCCGCCGGCGCGGTCGGAAAAATGTTGGGCATACACCAGGCGCTCCGGTTCCGCAATTTCGCGGTAGGTGAATTTGCCCCACATTTCCCCGCCATTCGGCGGGCGCACACAGCAATGACTGGAACCGCCGGGCCTCAATTCCATTTTGAGGTCTGTTACCGTGCAACCTTTCGGCCCGAACCATTGCCGGAAACGCTCCGGATCCGTCCAGGCCTTCCAGACTGACTCGCGCGGCGTGTTAAACGCGCGCGAGATGATAAAGGGCCGTCCAGTTATCTCAGACGATGTTATCGTTGCTGGCATATTCGTTCTATGTTTTCGGCGCAGTGGCTCTGGTTCTCCCGAAAGCTTTCCGGGTTCGTGTATTTCTGCGAAGATCCTTTCTTCTCGTCCTCGTCCTCGCTTACCGCGCCGAAGTCAGACGAAGGCGGGTCCTCGATTTTGGGCCCAATGGCGATAGATGACGATTTGGTTGAGGCTTCGACTCTGTGTTCTTTGCGTTCTCTGTGGTTAATTTCCCAGTGGCCTCCGACCTTATTTCGCGGAATCCGCATGCGCAATCACCATCCAATGCACTCCAAAGCGGTCTTTGACCATCCCGAAGCTTTTTGCAAAGAACGTTTTCGTCAGCGGCATCATCGCCTGGCCGCCGTCAGACAGGGCCTTGAATTTCTTCTCCGCTTCCGTTTCCGTCGGAACACTTAACGACAGTGCGAAGCCATCGAAATTCGGTTTCCCGCTGCAACGGCCGTCGGACATCATCACCGATTTGCCGCCGATGCGAACGCTTGCGTGCATGATTTTGTTCGTGTCGGGTGGCGCGCAACCGGGCGGCGGCGGTTCGGGACTTTCCTTGTAACGCATCAGCATGTCCACTTCCGCGCCCAGTGAGCGCTTGTAAAATTCGATGGCCTCCTCACCACGGCCTTCGAAAAACAGATAAGGTTCAATATTTGAAATGTTATTGTTAGCCATAATTTAACTCCTTAATAATCCATTATGCCGTCGCTGCCGCCGGTTCAATGTCCGGAACGGCCTCTCCGGAGAATGGGCATTCCTCCAGGACCTGGCGGACTTCAACCTTGCCGTCATGAGCCAGGAGCGGACATTCCTTCGCAATCGCGACCGCCTCTTCCATCGTATCCACTTGCAGCAAAAAGTAGCCGCCCACAGCTTCCTTGGACTCAGCAAACGGCCCGTCGGCCACGACGCGTCCGTTCTTGCCGGACAGGACCTTGCCTTTGTCATCCAACGGGCTGCCGGCGAGGACTTTTCCCTGGTCCGCCAGCCGTTTGAACCAGGCCATCATTTGGCAGGCAACCTCTTGCATTTGCTCCGGAGATAGAGTCGATCGCATTTCCGTTCCGCGGAACAAGAACATATATTCATTTTTAGCGCTCATAATTTCCTTTCAGTTATTGGTTGTTGTTTATGTCTTCAATGGTATGACGAACGGGAAAATGAGTTCAGGACATTTATTTTGCCTTTTTATTCATTTCCCAGATGGCGAATGTGTTGTTTTCCGTGTCCTTGCAAATGGCAAAATAGCCCATGCCCGGCACAGCGGTCTTTTCTTTGCAGATTTCGCCGCCCAGTTTCTTCACTTTGGCCATGTATCGGGTGACCGACGGCACGCTGATATAGCTGGTGATGCCTTGCTCGGGGTGCATGCGGCTCATGATGCCGCCGTCCGGCGAGTCGTTCGCGCCACCGGTGTCAACGTGCAGGTAATTTTGCGCTTCGGGGGCGGTCATGCCGGGAAACGGGGCGATTTTCCACCCGAAGAGTGAAGCATAGAATTTCTTCGCGCGGCCGGTGTCATCCGCCGGAATTTCAAACCAGACGATGCTGGAGGCTGATTTATTGTTTTTGCTCATAACGTAATATTGGTTGTTGTTTTATTGATCCATTCAATGATAAGACGAATGGGGGCCGGCGTTCAGGACACCGGCTCGAACTCTTTTTTGGCAGCCTGTTCTTCGCACACCTGGAGCCTTTTTGCAAGGAACGCCTGCTCCGACCTGATTTCCGCCAATTCCAACGATTTCCGGAAATGGACGGCGGCGGCCTGGGGACGATTCAGCCGCAATTCAAATTCGCCAAGCACGGCGTGCAATAGATAATACGATTCCAGCGAGGGCAGGTCGGGGATAGCGCGGAGGGCTTCCAGGCCCGCCTGCGGACCGTCCACTTCGGCGATGGCCACAGCGCGGTTGAGCGCCACAACTGGAGACGGATCAAATTCCCGCAAGCGGTCGTACATCGATAAAATTTGCCGCCAATCCGTGCCGGCGTAGTCCTGGGCCAGGCTATGGCAGGCGGCGATGCCGGCTTGAAGGTGGTATTCACTGATTTCGCCATTGGTCGCCGATTTCGTGAAGTGATGAATCCCGCGCACAATCATGAACCGGTCCCAGAGGGTCCGGTCCTGCTCCTGCAGGCGCAGCAGGTTGCCGTCGACGTCCAGGCGCGCCGGAAGGCGGGCGGCGCTGAAAAGCATCAATGCAAGCAACGCGTGTGTTTTGGGCAGGTTCCCGGCCGGATGCTCGGCCAGCAGGCCCGTCAGGCGGATGGCCTCCGCGCAAACGTCTTCCCGAATTAATTTATCGCCGCTGGAGGCCTTATAGCCTTCGTTGAAGATGAGATAGAGGGACTGCAGGACACCGTCCAGGCGGCGGCCCAACTCTTCCCCGGACGGGATTTCAAAAGGAATTTGCGCGTCACGAATTTTTTGTTTGGCGCGGGTCAGGCGTTTGGCGATGGCGGCGTCCGTGGTGAGAAACGCCCGGCTGATTTCGGTGACGCCGAAGCCGCCGAGAGTTTTAAGGGCCAGCGCGACTTGCGCTTCCGGAGGAATCTGCGGATGACAGCAGACAAACATCATTCGGAGGCGGTCATCGGCGATTTCCTGTTCGGGAAAGATGACGCTGTCAGGAATGGGACCTTCGCGGTCCATCAGCCGGACGATTTCCGGTTCTTTATCGCGGAAAACCTTCTCGCGACGAACGACGTCCAGCGCGAGATTCCGCGCCGTGCGCATGATCCAGGCCGATGGATTCTCCGGCACGCCATAAAACGGCCACGTTTGGAATGCGCGCGCCAGCGCCTCCTGCACCACGTCCTCCGCCAGCGAGAGATGATCCAGACCAAAGATGCCCGTCAGTATCGCCACCATCTTTCCGGATTCATGCCGGAAAAGATGTTCAACGATAGACGAAACGTGAGGCGTTTCCTGGCTGTTGGTATTGGAATTCTCCATTTTTCCACTCCTACCGTCCTGTGACTATACCGCGAACGCGGAACGGGTGACAAGTGACGTTTTGGGAACGGAGTTGGAGTTGGGAGTTGGAAGATGGGAGATGAACCGCGAAATACACGAACTACGCGAACAAATTTCTCACGCAAAGGACGCAAAGGAATGAGGCCCCCGCACATTTTTTGTCTATAGGGAAGTAAACAGTAAACGAGCGCGAAAAAAGGCTCAAACCACGTGTGTTTATTGGCGAAATCGCAAAACACGGGGTGTAAACGGGGAGATCCGCAAATTGCGCGAATTGCCGCAAATTTTTCCTCACGCACCCAACTTCGCCAAGGCTACGATGGGCAGGAAGGGCGCACCCGCCGTCGCCGGAGGCTATGGCGCGGCAAGAAGTCCGCAAGGGATTTGAAGGCAGCGCCACTTGCGAACGGCCCGCAGTCCAGGAACGGGCACCGAGACGGTGCGAACCGGCAGGCGGGACCCTCCTTCGCCAAGAGGCTACGGAGGGCAGGCGCGGACGATTCCCGGGACCCCAAAGCACGAAATTTAGTAAAAATGGTTATGCTATGGTTTTGCGGGCTAAAGTTGGCTAAACGAAATGCTAAATTTGAAGTTTAGGGGTCTAAAATGACGTGCTTTTGCCGGGGAATTGTCAGAGTCGAGCTAAATTTGCGGCTTGAGATTTTTTTGGAAAAAAGTGAATTACGTAGAGGCGAAATTTAGGGGTAATTAAAGTTGGGAGAGGGATTTTCGGCAGAATGAACGGGGAGTTTTTGTCCGCAGATTTCGGAGATATTGCAACCGCAAAGCGCAAAGGACGGGAAGGCTGATCTACGGTAGGGCGGTGGTGCCCCGCCGCCGAAGTCAAAACGGATTTAACCGCGAACCATCGCGAAATACAGGAACACGGGTTCAGCCTCGCCAAAACGCCAAGATCTCCCGCTGCCGGTGGCAGCGACACTGCCAACAGGCTACAGCTTTCCTCTGGCCCTGAACCGGTCGACAATCTAATTATTAATTTTATTTATCAGAAGTCTTAGATGCACCTGTAATGCTTATTGCTGGAATACATAACCATTTCATCTGAAAATGGTTGCGTGACTAACAAAAAAGTTTAAGATTGTCCTTTACTTTGTAATAGTTATCAGTATTGTTGCCTCCCAGGAAGAAGTGCACAGGATCCCTTAACCGTGAACCCATTAAAACTCATATGTTGACAATTACGAAAAATGCTGCCTTGACGTTTGTTGCGCTCATTGTTCTTACGTTTGCCGGTTTTAATCAGGTCTATGCCCAGGTGATCGTAACGAACTTTCCGACTCCCACAGGCGGGACGCTTTGCGCGGTAAATCCGAATTTGGATTTATTATATTTTGCCCTTGGCAATCCGGGCGGCAACCCAGTCGTAGTGATGAACGGGGCCACCTA